>NZ_JBHLSV010000015.1:0-108755 GCF_042434575.1 Brachybacterium hainanense | reverse complement strand
CGTGCGCGCGGCCGATGCGCGCCAGGAGGAGACCGCCCGCGACGCGGAGCCGGTGCTGCGGCTGATCGGCCGCGCCCCGGGGGAGCGCGGTCCGGGGCAGCGGCGTGCCGTCCGGGCCGCGCGCGAGGATCCCGGGGCGCGGCAGTCGGAGCTCGCCGAGCGCCTCGGCGTGCGCCAGCAGACGGTGTCGCGGGCCTTGCGCACCGCGGGCTTCCACGAGGAGCAGGCGGCGCGGCCCCTCGCCGAGCGTCTGCTCGCCATGATCGACCTCACGTCGGGGCGCTAGCGGGCGCGGCAGGAGAGGCGAGGGCACGGCGCGGCGAGTATCCTGTGGACCGCGCGCGACGCGTGCACCCGCGATCCCTGCCCCGCAGTCGCCGCGCCCCCGCTGCGCGCTGCGGGCGAACTGCCACCGAGGAGACCCATGGCGACGACGAACGACCTCAAGAACGGACTGGTCCTGAACCTGGAGGGCCAGCTCTGGAGCGTGGTGGAGTTCCAGCACGTCAAGCCCGGCAAGGGCCCGGCCTTCGTCCGCACGAAGCTGAAGAACGTCCTGTCCGGCAAGACCGTCGACAAGACCTTCAACGCCGGCCTGAAGGTCGAGACCGCCACGGTCGACAAGCGCGACATGCAGTACTCCTACCTCGATGGCGACCTGTTCGTCTTCATGGACACCACCACCTGGGAGCAGACCAACGTCACGGCCGACATCGTGGGCGATGCCGCGGACTTCCTCCTCGAGGGCCAGGACGTCGTCGTGGCCTTCCACGAGGGCACCGTGCTGTACGTCGAGCTGCCCGCCTCCGTCGTCCTCGAGATCTCGCACACCGAGCCGGGCCTGCAGGGCGATCGCTCCTCCGGCGGCACCAAGCCCGCCACCCTCGAGACCGGCCGCGAGATCCAGGTCCCGCTGTTCCTCGAGCAGGGCACCAAGGTCAAGGTCGACACCCGCAGCGGCGACTACCTCGGACGCGCCTGAGGTGACGGACTCCTCCGCCGCCCCGGCAGGCAAGGGGCCCGACCTCCCTCTCCCGTTCCGCGAGACCGACGGGGAGGTCGCGTTCGAGCGCACCGTCCCGGCGCGCACCGACCGTCTCTCGGCGCGCACCCGCGAACGGATCCGGGCGATCGATGTCGTCTTCGAGGCCGACGCCCGCCAGCTCCCCGTCCTCGAGGTGCTCGCCCAGCGGATCGGCCGCACCGCGGCGCAGACTCCGCTGCCCGACCGGTCCCGCGAGCTCGTGCGCCTGTACGCGCAGCATGCCGAGGACATCGACGACCAGCTCGCGACCCATTCCCGCGACTGGCCGCTGCACCGCATGCCGGCCGTGGACCGGGCCGCCCTGCGCCTGGGCGCGGCGGAGGTCCTGCACGGCACGCAGGCGGAGGACCGTGGTCCTGTGATCGGCGAGTACACGAAGATCGTCTCGGAGCTGTCCACCGACGACTCCCCGCGCTTCGTCAACGGGCTGCTGCAGCGGCTCGCGGACGTCCAGGGCCTGCTGTCCTGAAGCGCTGGCCCGCTGTCCTGAAGCGCCGCGGCGGGAGCCGCCCCCGGCTCCCGCGGCGCCCGGGCCGATCCTGGACAGCAGCGCCCTCCTGTCTGCGCGACCGCTAGACTGGGCCCGGACAAGACCGACGTCTCCAACCTTTAACCGCACGTCCTGTGAGGCGTGGAAGGGAGGACCGCGTTGCACGACGCAGCCCGAACCACCGCAGTGCTGGGGCCCGACGAGATCCGTCGAGCCCTCACCCGCATCTCCCATGAGATCCTCGAGGGCGGCCATGGCGCCGACGACCTCGTCCTCCTGGGGATCCCCCATCGAGGGGTGCCCCTCGCCGACCGGCTCGGCGCGACGATCCTCGAGGCGGAGGGCCGCTCCGCCGGCGACCTCCGGGAGATCTCCGGATCCCTCGACATCACCCTGCACCGGGATGATCTGCGCCGCGCGCCCACCCGGCAGCCGGCCCCGACGATCATCCCGCCGGGCGGGATCGACGGCCGCACCGTCGTCCTGGTCGATGACGTCCTCTTCTCCGGCCGCACCGTCCGCGCCGCCCTCGACGCGCTCTCCGGCATCGGTCGCCCCGCTGTCGTGCGCCTGGCCGTGCTCGTCGACCGCGGGCATCGTGAGCTGCCGATCCGCGCCGATCACGTCGGCAAGAACCTTCCCACCTCCCGCACCGAGCGCGTCCACGTCCGCCTCCAGGAGACCGACGGGATCGACGAGGTCTCGATCGTGCGCCCGGCCGACGCCCCTGAGGCGATCGCCGACCAGGCCACCATCGGGCAGGAGGACCCGCGCGCATGAAGCACTTCATCTCCATCGCCGACCTGTCCCGCGCCGAGGCCGAGTCCGTCCTCGCCACGAGCGAGCAGATGGCAGCCACCCAGTCGCGCTCGATCCGCAAACTGCCGACCCTCGTCGGCACGACCGTGGTGAACCTCTTCATGGAGGACTCCACGCGGACCCGCATCAGTTTCGAGGCCGCCGCGAAGCGGCTCTCGGCGGACGTGATCAACTTCTCCGCGAAGGGCTCGAGCCTGTCCAAGGGCGAGTCCCTCAAGGACACCGCGCTCACCCTCCAGGCGATGGGCGCGGACGCGGTCGTCATCCGCTCGAGCTCCTCGGGCGCCGCGCACCGTCTCGCGCACGGCGGCTGGATCGACCAGCCCGTGGTCAACGCGGGCGACGGCACCCATGAGCATCCCACCCAGGCGATGCTCGACGCCTTCACCCTGCGCCGCCATCTGGGCGGCCGCACCGGGGGAGAGGGGCTGGACGGGCTGCATGTCGTCATCGTGGGCGACATCCTGCACTCGCGCGTGGCCCGCTCCAACGTGCTCCTGCTGACCCTGCTGGGCGCGCGGGTCACGCTCGTCGCCCCGCCCTCGCTCATCCCCGTGCACAGCGAGGGCTGGCCCTGCGCGGTCAGCTACGACCTCGACGCGGCCCTCGCGGAGGGCCCTGACGCCGTGATGATGCTGCGGGTCCAGCGCGAGCGCATGGTCGGCGGCGGCTTCTTCCCGACGGAGGGCGAGTACGCGCGCCGCTACGGCCTGTCCGCCGTCCGCGCCGACCGGCTGCCGGAGCACACCCTCGTCATGCACCCGGGTCCGATGAACCGGGGCTTCGAGATCGCCGGATCCGTCGCCGACGGTCCGCGCAGCGTCATCGTGGAGCAGGTCGCCCACGGCGTCAGCGTGCGCATGGCCGTGCTCTACCATCTGCTCGCCTCCAACGCCCGGGAGAACGCCTCATGACCAGCTCGAGCATCCTCATCACCGGCGGCTCCCTGTACGGGGAGCGCACCGCCGACCTGCTCGTCCGCGACGGCGTGATCGCCGAGATCTCCGAGCCCGGCGCGCGCCTCGAGCCCCCGACGGGAGGGGAGATCGTCGACGCGACGGGCTGCATCCTGCTGCCCGGCCTCGTGGACCTGCACACCCATCTGCGCGAGCCCGGGGGCGAGGAGGCCGAGACCGTCGACACCGGCACCCGGGCCGCCGCCCGCGGCGGCTTCACCGCCGTGCACGCGATGGCCAACACCACCCCGGTGGCCGACACCGCGGGAGTCGTCGAGCTGGTCCTGCGCCGAGGCGAGGAGGCGGGACACTGCGATGTCCGCCCCATCGGCGCGGTCACGGTCGGGCTCGGCGGGGAGCGGCTCGCGGAGCTGGACGCCATGGCGGGCTCACGGGCTCGGGTGCGCGTGTTCAGCGACGACGGCAAGTGCGTGCACGACCCGGTCCTCATGCGCCGGGCCCTGGAGTACGTCAAGTCCTTCGACGGCGTGATCGCCCAGCACGCGCAGGACCCGCGCCTTACCGCGGGGGCGCAGATGCACGAGGGCGCGGTCTCCGCGGAGCTGGGCCTGGCCGGCTGGCCGGCCGTCGCGGAGGAGTCGATCATCGCCCGGGACGTGCTGCTGGCCGAGCACGTCGGCAGCCGCCTGCACGTCTGCCATCTCTCGACCGCGGGCAGCGTCGGCATCATCCGCTGGGCGAAGGCCCGCGGAGTCGACGTCACCTGCGAGGTGACCCCGCATCATCTGCTGCTGACCGATGATCTGGTCCGGGGCTACGACGCGACCTACAAGGTGAACCCGCCGCTGCGGACCGCCGCGGACGTGGAAGCGGTCCGGGAGGGCCTCGCCGACGGCACCATCGACATCGTCGCGACCGATCACGCCCCGCATCCGCGCGACGCCAAGGACCGCGAGTGGGACCAGGCGGCCATGGGCATGACGGGACTGGAGACCGCCCTGCCCGTCCTGCAGCAGACCATGGTCGACGAGGGCCGGCTGAGCTGGCGCGATGTGGCCCGGGTGCTCTCCGCGACGCCGTCGCGCATCGCCCGGGACGAGACCCAGGGGCGTCCCCTCGAGGAGGGCGAGCCCGCCAACGTCCTCGTCTGGGACCCGCGCCCCCGTACCGTCGTCGATCCGATCGAGCATGCCTCCCGCAGCACTAACACCCCCTTCCGCGGACGCGAGCTGCCCGGCCGCAACGTGCTCACGCTGCTGCGGGGTCGCCCCACCGTCCGCGACGGCCGCGTGCTGGACCGCCCGGCCGGGGAGGCCTGAGCGGTGGAGCATCTGCCTCCGATCCTCTTCCTCCTCGCCGTCTTCCTCCTGCTGCTGGCCCTGATGCTGAAGGGCTGGCGCTCCCGCGCCTCCCGGCAGGTCGGGGCAGGGCTCCCCGCACCGCGGCCTCTCCCGAGCGCCGCGGACGTGCCCTCCGCGGCGGCCGCGGGCGTCTATGTCGCCACGACGAGCGCGCAGCGGCATCTCGAGCGGATCGCGGCCCACGGTCTGGGCTCCCGCTCCCGGGTCAGCCTCGTGCCGGGCCCGGAGACCGCCCACGGCGCCTGGGAGATCCGCCGGGAGGGCGCGCCCTCCTTCGCGATCCCGGCCGAGGATCTCGTGGAGATCACCACGGCCCCCGGGATGGTCGGCAAATGGATGGGCGGCGACGCGCTGCTCGTCCTGCGCTGGCGGCTGGGCGCCGAGCTGCTGGACACCGGAGTGCGCCTGGACTCCCGCGCCGACCACGACCGCCTGCTGGCCCATGCGCCGCACTCCGACCCCACCTCTGACCCGATCTCCTGGAAGGAGACCCCATGACCCCCCTCCGCCCCGACACCGGTCACCGCGCCGAGAAGGCGCTGCTCGTCCTCGAGGACGGCACCATCCTGCGCGGACGCGCCTACGGTGCCCGCGGCGCGCGCCTGGGCGAGGTCGTCTTCACCACCGGCATGACCGGATACCAGGAGACCCTGACCGACCCGTCCTTCGCCGGCCAGATCGTCGTGCAGACCGCCCCCCACATCGGGAACACCGGCGCGAACGCGACGGACATGGAGTCGCGGCGCGTCTGGGTGCGCGGCTACGCGGTGCGCGAGGCGAGCCGCATCACCTCGAACTGGCGCAGCGAGCAGAGCCTGGACGAGCTGCTGCTGTCCGAGGAGGTCGTCGGCATCAGCGGGATCGACACCCGCATGCTCACCCGGATCCTGCGCGAGCACGGCTCCCTGCGCGGCGGCATCTTCTCGGGCTCCGCCCTCGAGGGCGCGAGCGAGACGGAGCTCGTCTCCCGGGTCCAGGGCGAGCCCGAGATGACCGGCGCGAACTTCCTCGACGAGGTCACCATCGCCCAGCCCGTCGTGATCGAGCCCGAGGGAGAGGTCATCGGGACCGTCGCGGCCCTGGACCTCGGCATCAAGGGGGCCACCCCCCGGCAGATGGCCGCCCGCGGCCTGCGCGTGCACCTGCTGCCCGCCTCCACGAGCCTCGAGGAGCTCCTCGCGACCGGGCCGGATGCGGTCTTCTTCTCCAACGGCCCCGGCGATCCGGCCGCGGCCGACGCCCAGGTCGAGCTGCTGCGCGGCGTGCTGGACCGCCAGATCCCCTTCTTCGGGATCTGCTTCGGCAACCAGCTGCTGGGCCGCGCGCTCGGCTTCGGGACCTACAAGCTCAAGTACGGCCACCGCGGCATCAACCAGCCCGTGCTGGACCGCGAGACCGGCAAGGTCGAGATCACCGCGCAGAACCACGGATTCGCCGTCGACGTCCCGCTCGAGGGCGAGCACGTCGCCCCGCACGACGGCGGTCGCTACGGCCGCGTCGTGGTCTCGCACGTGGGGCTGAACGACGACGTGGTCGAGGGGATCCGCTGCCTGGATATGCCGGCCTACTCCGTCCAGTACCACCCGGAGGCGGCCTCGGGCCCCCACGACGCCTCCTACCTCTTCGATCGCCTCGTGGACCTCGTGCGCTCCTCCCGGGCGTCCCGCGCCGCCAGCTCCGATCCCGCCGTCAGCAAGGAGTCCTGATGCCCCGCCGTTCCGACATCTCCTCTGTCCTCGTCATCGGCTCCGGCCCGATCGTCATCGGCCAGGCCGCGGAGTTCGACTACTCCGGGACCCAGGCCTGCCGCGTGCTGCGCGAGGAGGGCCTGCGGGTCATCCTCGTCAACTCCAACCCGGCCACGATCATGACCGATCCGGACATCGCCGACGCGACCTACGTCGAGCCGATCGACCCCGACATCATCCGGTCGATCATCGAGAAGGAGCGCCCCGATGCGATCCTCCCGACCCTCGGCGGACAGACCGCGCTGAACGCCGCGATCGCCCTCGAGGAGCGCGGCATCCTCGCCGAGTTCGACGTCGAGCTGATCGGTGCGCGCATCGATGCGATCCACAAGGCGGAGGACCGCCAGCTCTTCAAGGAGGTCGTGGACCGCGTGGGCGGCGAGTCCGCGCGCTCGCGGATCTGCCACAGCGTCGAGGACCTCCTGGACGCCGCGGAAGATCTGGGCTACCCGATGGTCGTGCGACCGAGCTTCACGATGGGCGGCCTCGGCTCCGGCATGGCCTACGACGAGGCGGACCTGCGCCGCATCGGCGGCGACGGCCTGCACTACTCGCCGACCACCGAGGTCCTCCTCGAGGAGTCCATCCTCGGCTGGAAGGAGTTCGAGCTCGAGCTCATGCGCGACCGCAACGACAACTGCGTCGTGGTCTGCTCGATCGAGAACGTCGACCCGGTCGGCGTGCACACCGGCGACTCCGTCACCGTCGCCCCGGCCCTGACCCTCACCGACGTCGAGCTGCAGAACCTGCGCGACCTCGGCATCGGCATCATCCGCGAGGTCGGCGTCGACACAGGCGGCTGCAACGTGCAGTTCGCGATCCATCCCGACACCGGCCGCGTGGTCGTCATCGAGATGAACCCGCGGGTCTCCCGGTCCTCCGCGCTCGCCTCGAAGGCGACCGGCTTCCCGATCGCCAAGATCGCCGCGCGCCTCGCGATCGGCTACACCCTCGACGAGATCCGCAACGACATCACCGGGACCACCCCGGCGAGCTTCGAGCCGACCCTCGACTACATCGTGGTGAAGACCCCGCGCTTCGCCTTCGAGAAGTTCCCCGGCGCGGACCCGACGCTGACCACGACGATGAAGAGCGTCGGCGAGGCGATGGCGATCGGGCGCTCCTTCACGGAGGCGCTCGGCAAGGCGCAGCGCTCCCTCGACGTCAAGCACGCGGTCGTCGACTACGCCGCGCCCGTCCCCGGCCCCGCGGACGTCACCGACCTGCTCGACGCCATCCGCACGCCCACGGAGCGGCGCCTCGGGCAGATCGCCCAGATCCTCCGCGCCGCCGCCCGCGGCATCGTGGAGCCCTCCGAGACGATCGAGCGGCTCTACGAGTCCACCGCGATCGACCGCTGGTTCCTCGACCAGATGCTGCTGGTCGCAGAGGTCGCCGAAGAGGTCCGCACGGCCGATGTCCTGGACCGCGATCTGCTGGAGCTCGCCAAGCGGCACGGCCTGTCCGACGTGCAGATCGGTCAGCTCCGGGGCCTGGGGGACGAGGTCGTCAAGGGCGTGCGCGAGGCTCTCGGGGTGAATCCCGTCTTCAAGACGGTCGACACCTGCGCCGCCGAGTTCGCCTCCCGGACCCCGTACCACTACTCGTCCTACGATCAGGAGACCGAGGTCGAGCCGCGCACGAAGCCGGCGATCCTCATCCTGGGCTCAGGCCCCAACCGCATCGGCCAGGGCATCGAGTTCGACTACTCCTGCGTGCACGCGGCGCTGGCCCTGGGCCTCGCGCAGGAGCAGGGCGGCCCCGGCTACGAGACGGTCATGGTCAACTGCAACCCCGAGACCGTCTCGACGGACTATGACATCGCCGACCGGCTCTACTTCGAGCCCCTCACCTTCGAGGACGTCGTCGAGGTCTACGAGGCCGAGCTCGCGGCCGGCCCGGTCGCCGGCGTGATCGTCCAGCTGGGCGGGCAGACCCCGCTCTCGCTCGCCCGCCGCCTGCAGGAGGCCGGTCTGCCGATCATCGGCACGAGCCCGACCGCCATCGACGCGGCGGAGGACCGCGGCGCCTTCGGAGCCGTGCTCGCCGATGCCGACCTCCCGGCTCCGCCCTACGGCACGGCCTGGGGCCTCGTCGACGCGATCGAGGTCGCGCGCGGCGTCGGCTACCCGGTGCTCGTGCGCCCCAGCTACGTGCTGGGCGGGCGCGGCATGGAGATCGTCTACGACGAGGAGGGGCTGATCGACTACGTCGCGCGCAACCTTCCCGACGGCGGCCGGGCCGAGGCGCCGATCCTCATCGACCGCTTCCTGGACACGGCGATGGAGATCGACGTGGACGCCCTGTACGACGGCGAGGAGCTGTACATCGGCGGCGTCATGGAGCACATCGAGGAGGCCGGCATCCACTCCGGAGACTCGGCCTGCACGCTGCCGCCGGTCACCCTCTCCGCCGCGATGATCGAGCGCATCCGCGCCTCGACCCATGCGATCGCCAAGGGCGTGGGCGTGCACGGGCTGCTCAACGTGCAGTACGCCCTGTCCCAGGACATCCTGTACGTCCTCGAGGCGAACCCGCGGGCGTCCCGGACCGTCCCGTTCGTCGCGAAGGCGACCGGGGTGCAGCTCGCGCAGGCCGCCGCCCTGGTGATGGCCGGCGACACGATCGCGGACCTGCGCTCGCGCGGCGTGCTGCCGCTCCGCGGCGACGGCACGGATCTGCCCGCCGACTCCCCGATCGCGGTCAAGGAGGCGGTCCTCGCGTTCAAGCGCTTCCGCACCGCTGAGGGGCGCGCGGTGGATTCCCTCCTGGGCCCGGAGATGCGCTCGACCGGCGAGGTCATGGGCATGGACTCCACCTTCCCGCTCGCCTTCGCGAAGTCCCAGCTCGCGGTCGCCGGGCAGGGGCTCCCGGCGGCCGGCACCGTGTTCGTCTCGGTCGCCGATCGCGACAAGCGCGGGCTCTCGCTCCCGGTCGCGCGTCTCGCGGCGCAGGGCTTCGACATCCTCGCGACCACGGGCACGGCGCAGGTCCTCTCGCGACACGGCATCCCCTGCCGCACGATCGCGAAGGCCTCGGACCGCTCCGCGGAGGGCAGCGTCATCGAGCTCATCGAGTCCGGTCAGGTCGCCCTCGTGCTGAACACCCCCTCGGGCTCGAACGCCCGGGCCGACGGCTACGCCATCCGCGCCGCCGCGACCAGCATGGACGTCCCGATCATCACGACGCTCCAGGAGTTCCACGCGGCCGTCCAGGCGATCGAGGCGCTCCCGGAGGGCTCCTACGCTGTGACGAGCCTGCAGGACCACGTCCGACGGCTCGAGACCGACCGCCGGGCGGCTCTCGTCGAGGCCGGGGCATGAGCGCCGCCTTCGGCGCACGGCTGCAGCAGGCCGTCGCGGAGCACGGGCCGATCCTCGCCGGGATCGACCCCCACGCTGCGCTGCTCGAGGCGTGGGGGCTGCCTGACACGGCGGACGGCGTGCGCGAGTTCTCGCAGCGGACGCTCGAGGCGGTGGCCGGAGAGGTCGCGGCGATCAAGCCGCAGTCGGCCTTCTTCGAGCGGCACGGCTCGGCGGGAGCGGCCGCTCTCGAGGAGCTCCTGGCCCGCGCGCGCGAGCGCGGCGTGCTGAGCATCCTGGACGTCAAGCGGGGCGACATCGGCTCGACCATGGGTGCCTACGCGGAGGCCTACCTGCGTCCGGGCTCCCCCCTCGAGGCCGATGCGATCACCGTGAGCCCCTATCTGGGCTTCGGCTCCCTCGCCCCGGCGTTCGAGCAGGTCGCCTCCGCAGGCAAGGGCGTGTTCGTCCTCGCGCTGACCTCGAACCCCGAGGGCCCCGAGGTCCAGCATGCCCGTTCCGGCTCCGGGAGCGTGGCCGGGCGCATCGTCGCGCAGGTCGCGGAGCTGAACGCCGCCGCTCCGGCGGGCACCTGGGGGAGCGCCGGCCTCGTCGTCGGCGCGACCGTCGGGGATGCGGTGCGGGAGCTGGGCATCGACCTCGTCGGGACCCGCGGGCCGCTGCTGGTGCCGGGATTCGGCGCCCAGGGCGCCGGGCCCGCGGACCTTCCGCGGGTGTTCGGAGAGGCGGCGCCGCAGGTGCTGGTGTCCGTATCGCGGGGTCTGCTGAAGGCCGGGGGAGAGGTGGCCGATCTGCGGGCCGCCGCCCGGGACCTGCGCGCCGCCTACACGGCGAAGGCCGCTCCCGGCGGAGCTCGCTGAGCCGCGCCGCCGGAGGGCGAGGAGCCCTCCGGCGGCCCCCATGACGCGCCGAAACGCCCGGATGTGGTGCAATACCTGGGCCGATACGCGTAGTGTGAGCGCCGCGGCGCCTGCATAGCGCTAGTCTCTACCCACCACCGCACCTGGCACCCCGTCGGGTCGGAGCCGACGACGACGACAGAACATGAGGTAATCACCGTGGCTCTTCCTCCTCTGACTCCCGAACAGCGGGCCGAGGCCCTGAAGAAGGCCGCCGAGGCACGTCGCGAGCGCGCCGCCATCAAGGCGCGTCTGAAGGACAGCACCGGTCGCCGTGGCGAGGAGATCTCCAAGGTCCTGAAGGAAGCCGAGTCCAACGAGGTCATCGGTCGCCTGCGCGTCTCCGCGCTGCTCGAGTCCCTGCCGGGCGTGGGCAAGGTCAAGGCGCAGCAGATCATGGAGGAGATCGGCATCTCCCCCTCCCGCAAGATCCGCGGCCTCGGCTCCCACCAGGCCGACAAGCTCGTCGCACACTTCTCGGAGTGAGCGCGCCGCACCGGGACGGGACCGCTCCCCACCCCGTCCCGGTCACGGTCCTGGCGGGACCGACGGCCGTGGGCAAGGGCACCGTCTCCGCGGCGATCAGGGCCCGCTACCCGCAGATCCACGTGTCCGTGAGCGCGACCACCCGAGCACCGCGTCCCGGGGAGATCGACGGGGTGCACTATCACTTCGTCAGCGACGAGGAGTTCACCCGGCTGGTCGAGAGCGGGCAGATGCTCGAATGGGCGGTGGTCCACGGACGCAACAAATACGGCACCCCTCGCGCCGCCGTCGAGGAGGCCGTCACCGCCGGTCGTCCGGTGCTGCTCGAGATCGACCTCGCCGGAGCACGCCAGGTCCGCGAGTCGCTGCCGGCGGCGCGATTCGTCTTCCTCGCCCCTCCGGACTGGGACACGCTCGTGGACCGGCTCGTGGGTCGCGGCACGGAGGACGAGCAGGAGCGCGCCCGCCGTCTGGAGACGGCGAGGGTCGAGCTCGCGGCGGAGCCGGAGTTCGACGTCACGATCGTCAACGACACCGTCGACCGGGCGACCGACGAGCTCGCGCGCCTGATGGGCGTCGAGCCGGAGCGGTCCTGATCCCGGAGGGGCCCATCGGCCCTCGCGCGCACCATGTGAGCAAGTCGCCCGACCGGCCGCGGTGCAGCCCGGCCTGCGGCGGCGTATCCTGGTGCGTCGGACCCATCCATCTACCGAAAGGGACGTGACGTGTTCGGAACCGTCGCCCAGCCCGAGGGCATCACGAATCCGCCGATCGACCGTCTCCTCGAGGACGTCGACTCGAAGTACGCGCTGGTCCTGTACTCGGCGCAGCGCGCGCGGCAGATCAACGCCTACTACGCCCAGCTGTCCGAGGGGCTGCTGGAGTACGTGGGCCCGCTGGTCGACGTCGAGAACCAGGAGAAGCCGCTGTCCATCGCGCTGCGCGAGATCGACGAGGGTCTCCTGACCGTGCGTGAGGTCGACGAGAGCGAGTTCGAGCAGGCCCCGGTCGACGGCCCCGCACCGCTCGAGCTGGGCGATGACGCGCCCGAGGCTCCGCTGGCGGACTTCAGCTTCTGAGGGTGGACGCCGCATGAGCGTGCCGACGACCCTGGCCGGCGCCCGCGTGATCGTCGGCGTCGGCGGGGGGATCGCCGCGTACAAGGCCGCGCACCTGGTGCGCGGCCTCGTCGCGTCGGGGGCAGAGGTGCGGGTCGTCCCGACCGCCTCGTCCCTCGAGTTCGTGGGCGCTGCGACCTGGGAGGCCCTCAGCCACCAGCGCGTGCTCACGAGCGTCTTCGAGGACGTCGAGCAGGTCGCCCATGTCCGCCTGGGGCAGGAGGCGGATCTGGTGGTCGTCGTGCCCGCGACCGCGGATCTGCTGGCGCGCGTGCGGATGGGGCGCGCCGACGACCTCCTCGCGGCCACCCTGCTGGTCGCGCGCGGTCCCGTGATGCTCGCCCCGGCCATGCACACCGAGATGTGGCTGCATCCTGCGACCGTCGAGAACGTCGCGGTGCTGCGCAGCCGGGGGGCCGTCGTGCTCGAACCCGCTGTGGGTCGGCTGACCGGGCCGGACTCCGGCCCGGGCCGGCTTCCGGAGCCGGAGGCGATCCTCGCGGCGGCGGCCGCGGTGATGGCGGCCCCGCGGGACGGCTCCGGCGCGGTGCGGCGCGACCTGGAGGGGCTGCGCGTGCTCGTCACCGCCGGTGGCACGCGGGAGGAGATCGACCCGGTCCGGTACATCGCCAACCATTCCTCCGGCAAGCAGGGCTGGGCGCTCGCCCATGCCGCTCTCGCCCGGGGAGCCCAGGTGACCCTGCTGGCGGCGAACGTCGAGGCGGAGACGCCGCCGGGGGCCGAGCGCCGCGACGTGGGCAGCGCCGCCGAGCTCGCGGCAGCGGTCGCGGAGCTGCGCGAGGACGCCGACGTGCTCGTGATGGCGGCCGCGGTCGCGGACTTCACGCCCCGCACCCGGGCGGAGGCGAAGATCAAGAAGGTCGAGGGGCAGGACGCGCCGCCCATCGACCTCACCCGCACCGAGGACATCCTCCGCAGGAGCGTGGAGGTCCGCGCGGCACGGCGGGAGGTCGCGCCGGGCGCGGCTCCGCGGATCATCGTCGGCTTCGCCGCGGAGACCGGCTCCGCGCAGTCCAGCTCCCTCGAGCTCGCCCGGCTGAAGGCACGACGCAAGGGTGCGGACCTGCTGGTCTTCAACGACCTCACCGCCGGGGTGTTCGGGGCGGAGACCAACAGCGTGCGCATCCTTGACACCGAGGGCGCCGATGTGGCCGAGGTCACCGGTGAGAAGGTCCGTGTGGCCCACGGTGTGCTGGACCAGGTCGTCGGTCTGCTCGGCGACGTACGCTTGCAGGCATGAGTTCGAGCGCGCTCCGCTATTTCACCTCCGAGTCCGTCACCGAGGGCCATCCCGACAAGATCTGCGACCAGATCTCGGACTCCATCCTCGACGATCTGCTCGCCCAGGACCGCGACGCGCGCGTCGCGGTCGAGACCATGGTGACCACCGGTCTGGTCCACGTCGCCGGCGAGGTCCGGACCGAGGGCTACAGCGACGTCGCCAGGATCGTGCGCGACGTGATCCGCGAGATCGGCTACGACTCGAGCCTCAAGGGCTTCGACGCCGACAGCTGCGGCATCGAGGTGTCCATCGGCGCGCAGTCCCCAGACATCGCGGCCGGCGTGGACTCCTCGGTCGAGGTGCGCGACGGCGGCTCCGCGGAGTCCTTCGCCTCCCTCGGCGCGGGGGACCAGGGCCTCATGTTCGGCTACGCCTGCAACGACACCGAGGAGCTCATGCCGCTGCCCATCCACGCGGCGCACCGCCTCTCGAAGAACCTCTCGACCGCTCGGCGCGACGGGGTCCTGCCCTACCTGCGTCCGGACGGGAAGACGCAGGTGACCATCGGCTACGACGACCGAGGAGTGGCCCGCAGCGTCGACGCGATCGTCGTCTCGACCCAGCACGCCGAGGAGGTCGAGCTGGCCACCCAGCTCGACCCGGCGATCCGCACCGTCGTCATCGCCCCGGTGCTCGAGGAGCTCGCCGGCTACGGCCTGGACACCTCCGACGTCACCTTCCACATCAACCCCTCCGGCCGCTTCGTCATCGGCGGCCCCAAGGGCGATGCGGGCCTGACCGGCCGCAAGATCATCGTGGACACCTACGGCGGTATGGCTCGCCACGGAGGCGGGGCCTTCAGCGGCAAGGACCCCAGCAAGGTGGATCGCTCCGGGGCGTACGCGATGCGCTGGGTCGCGAAGAACATCGTCGCCGCGGGCCTCGCGGACCGCGCCGAGGTCCAGGTCGCCTATGCGATCGGGGTCGCGCAGCCGGTGGGGCTGTACGTCGAGACCTTCGGGACGGGCACCGCCCCGGATCACCAGATCGCCGCCGCCGTGAAGAAGGTCTTCGACCTGCGGCCCGCCGCGATCATCGACGCCCTCGACCTGCTGCGTCCCATCTACGCGAAGACGTCCGTGCACGGCCACTTCGGGCGCGAGCTGCCGGAGTTCACCTGGGAGCGCACGGACCGCGCCGACGAGCTGGCGAGGGCCCTGTGACGCCCGCCGCGTCGCCGCAGCTGGACCCCGCGATCGCCGCCCGGCTGACGCGGGACGAGCACGGTCTGATCGCCGCGATCGTCCAGGACGCGAGCAGCCGCGCCGTGCTCATGCTCGGCTGGATGGACGACGAGGCGCTGCGTCGCACCCTCACCGAGGGACGCGTGACCTTCTGGTCCCGCAGCCGGCAGGAGTACTGGCGCAAGGGCGACACGAGCGGACATGCGCAGTGGGTGCGCTCGGCCGCGCTGGACTGCGACGGCGACGCGCTGCTGCTCGAGGTCGACCAGATCGGTGCCGCCTGCCACCGGGGGACCACCACCTGCTTCGACGGCGGCGAGCTCGACCCCGTCGTGACCGATCCCGAGGAGCGCGCCGCATGACGCCCCGCCCCGTGTCCTATCCCGAGCTCGTCGCCGGGATCGAGGGAGACCTCCTCGGCGTCGTCCAGCCCGATCGCGAGACCTTCCGCGCGCTCGCGGCCCAGCAGCGGATCGTCCCCGTGACCCTGCGCCTGCTGGCCGACGAGGACACCCCGATCACGCTGTACCGCCGGCTCACCGACGGCGACGACCCGCGCGGCACCTTCCTCCTGGAGTCCGCGGGGGAGGGCGAGCAGTCGCGCTGGTCGATCATCGGCGCGAAGGCCCGGGCGATCCTCACCGAGCGCGAGGGGCGCGCCCGCTGGTTCGGCGACGTCCCCGCAGGGCTTCCGGAGAGCGAGGACCCGCTCGAGGTGCTGCGCACCCTGACCGAGGCGTTCCGCGCGGTCCGGATGCCGCAGCTGCCCCCGTTCACCGGCGGGCTGGTCGGCTTCATCGCCTACGACGCGGTCCGTCGCTGGGAGACGCTGCCCGAGGCACCGCCGGACGAGCTCGGGCTGCCGGACCTGTCCCTCCAGCTCGCCGAGGACGTCGCGGTGCACGATGCGCACGACGCGACGGTGCTGCTCGTGGCCAACGCCCTGAACCTCAACGGCACCGCCGAAGGGGTCGACGCCGCGTACGACGACGCCCTGGCCCGCATCGACGCGATGGTCTCGCGCCTGCGCCGGCCCCTCGAGCCGCGGCCCGCCGCCTACGACGTGGTCCGCGACGCGGAGCCGGTCGCTCGCACCACCCGCGAGGAGTACGAGGCCTCCGTGCGTGCGGCGGTCCGCGACATCGTGGACGGCGAGATCTTCCAGGTCGTCCCCTCGCAGAGGTTCTCGCTGCCCACGGCGGAGGACCCGCTGGACATCTACCGGGTCCTGCGCCGCATGAACCCCAGCCCCTACATGTTCCTGCTGCGCGGCGTGGACGGCCACGGCGAGCCGGTCGACGTCGTCGGCGCGAGCCCCGAGTCCCTCGTGACAGTCCGGGGAGGCACCGCGACGACCCATCCGATCGCCGGCTCCCGCCCCCGCGGCACGGATCCGGCGCAGGACGAGGAGCTCGCCGCCGATCTGCTCGCCGATCCCAAGGAGCGCTCCGAGCACCTCATGCTGGTCGACCTCGCCCGCAACGACCTGCAGCGCTTCTGCGAGCCCGGCAGCGTGGTGGTGCGCGACTTCATGCACATCCAGCGCTACTCGCACATCCAGCACATCGTCTCGACCGTCACAGGAGATGTCCGCGAGGACGCCTCCGCCTTCGACGCCCTGCAGGCGACATTCCCGGCAGGAACCCTGTCCGGGGCGCCGAAGCCCAGGGCGATGCAGATCATCGACCGCCTCGAGCCGGTGCGCCGCGGCATCTACGGCGGCACCGTCGGCTACATCGACTTCGCCGGGGACATGGACATGGCGATCGCGATCCGCACCGCCGTGCTGCGCCGCGGCGTGGCGCACGTGCAGTCCGGAGGCGGGGTCGTGGCCGCCTCGGACCCGACCATGGAGCATCGTGAGGCGCAGTCCAAGGCCGCGGCCGCGCTCCGGGCCGTCGCGAGCGCGCGGACCCTGCGGGTCGCAGGCGGAGGGGCGGGATCCGGCGGCGACGCCGACACGGGAGCGGAGCGGCGATGATCTCCCGTCGCAGCGCCGTGCTGGCAGGTCTCGCGCTGTCGGCCGGGATGGCGGGACTGACCCGGACCACCTGGACCACCGCGAGCGCCGTCGACCTGGCCGGCACCACCCGGGACCTCGACATCGCCGGGGGCGACGTCGCCCCGGGCGTCCTCGCCCTCGCCCTCGTGGGGATCGCCGCCTCGCTGGCGACCTCCCTGTCCTCGGCCTGGATACGCCTGGTGTCCGGACCCGCCCTCGTCCTCGCAGGTCTCGGCGCGGCCGCCGCCGCGATGCTCGTGCGGGCGGACCCCCTGGGCACGTCCCGCTCGGCGATCGCCGAGGCGGTCGGGGTGGTCGGAGGCGAGGCCGCCGCCGAGTCGACCCTGTGGCCCCTGGGCGTGCTCGTCCCTGCGGCGCTGCTGGTCGTGCTCGGGGTGCTCGTGCTGCGCGGGGGCGGAGCCTGGTCCCGCAGCAGCCGCCACGCGCGGGCCACCCGCTCCGCGGTCGCGGTGCGGGACGTCGACCCGGCCGAGGATCCGGCGGGCGTCTGGGATGCCCTGACCCTGGGGGAGGACCCCAGCGAGGAGCTGGGGGACGAGCCCGGGAGCACATCCCGCTCTGCACCGGACCGGGGCGGGGACGGAGCCGATGAGGGGCCGCGCTCCGTGGCACAATAGGGGCGTCCTCGCCCAGCGTGCGTCATGATTCGAAGAAGGAACCCATGCCTCAGACCTACTCCGTCCCGCCTGCCCCGCCGCACAACGAGGGCAAGACCACGGCCGCCTGGGTCATGACCGTCGGCACGGTGATCGGGTCGATCGTCGTCGCGCTCGGGCTGGTGTTCTCGTCCTCGATGATGATGGCCGTCGGCGCGGCGGTGATCGCGCTCACCATCGTGCTGAGCATCGTCCTGCGCATGGCGGGCCTCGGCCAGAAGTCGCGTTCGGGCGCCCGTCCATGACCTCTGCGGCACGGCCCGGCCGCGCCGCCCCCGTCCTGCGCCGCGCCCTCCTGCCGGCCGCGATCCTCGCGGCCGCCGGGAGCGGCGCGGTCCTTCTGCAGGGCGTGTTCGATCCCTTCCGGCAGGATGTGCCGCTGTGCCCGCTGCATGCGCTGACCGGGCTGGACTGCCCCGGCTGCGGCGCCACCCGGGCCGTGCATGCGCTGCTGGACGGGGACCTGCTCCTCGCCCTGCAGAACAACGCCCTGCTCGTCCTCGCGATCCCGCTGCTCGTCGTCGTCTTCGCGCGCTGGACCCTGCGACGGATCCGCGGCCGGGAGGCGCAGGCGATCGAGCCCTCCCGGGCCCTCGTGATCGGCGTCGTCGCGCTCGTCGCCGTCTACACCATCGCCCGGAACCTCCCCTGGTTCCCCTTCCTCGCCCCGACCTCCCTGATCGGGGCCTAGGCCCCGCGCCCCGGCCGGCCCGTCCGGCCGTCCATCCGCATACCGTCCCTGCAGGAGAGCATCCGTGACCAGCACCGGAACCGTCCTCGACGACATCATCGCCGGCGTGCGCGAGGACATGGCCGAGCGCCGCTCCCGCGTCTCCGACGCCGCCCTGAAGCGGCTCGCCGCCCAGGTCGCCCCCGCCCTCGACGCCCGCGCCGCGATCGCCGGGGACGGTGCGACCATGGGCCTGATCGCCGAGGTCAAGCGGGCGAGCCCCTCCAAGGGCGAGCTCGCCGAGATCACCGATCCCGCCGAGCTCGCCGCCGTCTACGCCGCCGCGGGAGCCGGCGCGGTCAGCGTGCTCACCGAAGGTCGGCGCTTCCGGGGCAGCCTCGCCGACCTCGACGCCGTGCGCCGTCGCGTCGAGATCCCGGTGCTGCGCAAGGACTTCGTCGTGGATCCCTATCAGGTGCACGAGGCGCGCGCCCACGGCGCGGACCTGGTCCTGCTGATCGTGGCCGCCCTCGACGACGACGCGCTGCGCTCCCTGTACGAGCTCATCGGCGAGCTCGGCATGCAGGCGCTCGTCGAGACGCACACCCCGCAGGAGCTCGAGCGGGCGCTGGACCTGGGGGCCGGGATCATCGGCGTCAACGCCCGGGACCTGAAGACCCTCGACGTCGACCTCGAGCGCGCTGCGACGCTCCTCGGTCAGATCCCGGCGGGCCCGCTCGCGATCGGGGAGTCCGCGGTCGCGGGCCGCGAGGACGTGGTCGCCTACGCCGAGGCCGGAGCGGACGCCGTGCTCGTGGGGGAGGCCCTGGTCACCGGGGCCGATCCCGCCGGCGCCGCCCGCTCCTTCCGCACCGTCCCCCGTCGCCCCCGCGGGCCCCTCGCCCCGTCCACCACCACGAAGGGATCCGACGCGTGAGCACCTCCTCGGACCTGCCCCAGACCCCGCCCACCGCCGCGGCCGCGCCCTCGCGCGCCCGGGAGCTGCGCGCTGAGACCGGGCCGTACTTCGGCGACTTCGGCGGGCGCTTCCTGCCCGAGGCGCTGATCCCGGCCCTCGACGAGCTGAACGAGGTCTACGAGAAGGCGCTCGTGGATCCGGACTTCACCGCCGAGCTGCGTCGCCTCGCCCTCGAGTACACGGGACGCCCCTCCCTGCTGAGCGAGGCACCCCGTTTCTCACAGCTCGCAGGCGGCGCGCGCATCCTCCTCAAGCGTGAGGACCTGAACCATACGGGCAGCCACAAGATCAACAACGTCCTGGGCCAGGCGCTGCTCACGAAGCGCATGGGCAAGACCCGGGTGATCGCGGAGACCGGCGCCGGCCAGCACGGCGTCGCCACAGCGACGGCCGCGGCCCTGTTCGGCCTGGACTGCACGATCTACATGGGCGAGGAGGACACCGAGCGGCAGGCCCTGAACGTCGCCCGCATGCGCCTGCTGGGAGCGGAGGTCGTCCCCGTCACCCACGGCTCGCGCACCCTCAAGGACGCGATCAACGAGGCCTTCCGCGACTGGGTCACGAACGTGGCCACCACCCACTACCTGCTGGGCACCGTCGCCGGCCCCCATCCCTTCCCGGTCATGGTCCGCAACTTCCACCGGATCATCGGCGAGGAGGCGCGAGCGCAGGTGCTCGACGTCGCCGGACGGCTGCCGGACGCGGCGGTCGCCTGCGTGGGCGGCGGCTCCAACGCGATGGGCCTGTTCCATGCCTTCCTCGACGATGCGGAGGTCCGCCTGATCGGGTGCGAGGCCGGGGGCGACGGCGTCGCGACCGGACGCCACAGCGCGACGATCGGCGGGGGCCGACCCGGCGTTCTGCACGGCGCCCGGTCGATGGTCATGCAGGACGAGGACGGCCAGACCATCCCCTCGCACTCGGTGAGCGCGGGGCTGGACTACCCGAGCGTCGGACCTGAGCACGCATGGCTCGCGGACATCGGCCGGGCAGAGTATCGCGCCGTCGACGACGAGGCGGCGATGGAGGCCTTCGCGCTGCTGTCCCTGACGGAGGGGATCATGCCCGCCCTCGAGTCGGCGCATGCCCTCGCCGGTGCGCTCCAGCTGGGCCGCGAGCTCGGCCCCGAGGCGGTGATCCTCGTCTGCCTCTCCGGGCGCGGGGACAAGGACGTGCACACCGCCTCGAGCTGGTTCGGCCTGCTGGGCGAGGCGGGCGGAGCCCCCGCCCGCGGCGACCTCGAGGCGCTCAAGGCCCGCGCCCGCGAGGCCCTCGCCGCGGCCGCGTCCCCGCGCGGCGCGGCGACCCCTGAGACGACCTCCGAGGAGACGGCATGAGCCAGCCCATCACCCCCGCAGACCGGCAGAACCCCGCGGAGCCGGGGCGGCTGCGCGCCGCCGCCGTCCTCTCCCGCACCCGGGAGGAGGGACGCCCCGCGCTCATCGGCTACCTCCCGGTCGGCTTCCCCGACCTCGCCGGGTCCATCGCCGCGGCCCGCACGCTGATCGAGCACGGCGTCGACATGATCGAGCTGGGGCTGCCCTTCTCCGATCCCGTCATGGACGGCCCCGTGATCCAGGAGGCGGCGACCCGCGCGCTCGAGGGCGGGACCCGTACCCGGCACGTGCTGCAGGCCGTCTCCGAGCTGTCCGGTCGCGGCGCCGCGATCGTCGTCATGTCGTACTGGAACCCGATCCTCGCCTATGGCGTGGACGCCTTCGCCCGGGACCTCGCCGCGGCCGGAGGAGCCGGTCTGATCACGCCCGATCTCACGCCCGACGAGGCGGGGGAGTGGATCGCCGCGAGCGAGCGCCATGGCGTGGACCGGATCTTCCTGGTGGCCCCGAGCTCGCCGCGAGAGCGGCTCGAGTACGTGGTGGGGCACACGCGGGGCTTCGTCTACGCCGCGAGCACGATGGGCGTGACCGGAACCCGGACGAGCGTCTCGACCGCGACCGAGGGTCTCGTGGCCCGGACCCGGGAGGCCGGGGCGCAGAACGTGTGCGTGGGCCTCGGGGTCTCGACCGGGGACCAGGCCGCCGAGGTGGGCGCGTACGCGGACGGCGTGATCGTCGGCTCCGCGTTCGTGCGAGCCCTCCTCGAGGCGGAGCCGGGGGATCTCGCGCCGCTCGCCGCGGTCGCCGACGACCTGCGCGCCGGGATCGACCGGGCACGTCCCCGGCAGGCGCGGGTCGCCCAGGAGGGGGCCGGGGCATGACCCTCGCCGGCATCCCGAGCTCGCCGATCTCCTCGCTGTCTCTGGGCCCGCTGACGATCCACTTCTACGCGCTGTGCATCCTCGCCGGGATCGCCGTCGCGCTGTGGTGGGGGACGAAGCGCTGGGAGAAGCGGGGCGGCAGCGCGGACGACCTCTTCGACATCGCCTTCGCCGCCGTGATCGCCGGCATCGTCGGCGCTCGTCTCTGGCACGTGCTGTCCTCGCCCGAGCCGTACTTCGGGCCGGGCGGCGATCCCTTGTCGGTGCTCCGTATCTGGGAGGGCGGCCTCGCCATCTGGGGAGCCGTCGCGGGCGGCGCCCTGGCCATGTGGATCATGGCACAGCGCAAGGGCGTGTCCTTCGTCGCGGTCGCGGACACCTTCGCGCCGACTCTCATGGTCGCCCAGGCGCTGGGACGCGTGGGCAACTGGTTCAACCAGGAGCTCTACGGCGGCCCGACCGATCTGCCGTGGGCCTGGGACGTGACCTGCGTGACGGGCGGGCAGAGCATCGGCGGCTGCGTCCCCGGCAGCTATCACCCGACGTTCCTGTACGAGATGCTCTGGAACCTCGTCGGCGTGGTGCTGCTGCTCGCCCTCGAGAAGCGCTTCTCCCTGGGCGGCGGACGCGTGTTCTGGTCCTACGCCGCGATCTACTCGACCGGTCGCGCCTGGATCGATGCGATGCGGACCGAGCCCGTCTTCATGCTGGGCGAGCTGCGCATCCACACCGTCGTGGCGCTCGCGACGCTCGTGGTGTCCGTCCTCATGATCATCCTGCTGACGCATCGCCGCTCTGCGCGCGGCGGGGAGGTCCGCGCGGCGGACGGTTCCTTCGCGCTTCCGCAGCCCGGGACGAGCAGCGACGACGAGGGGCACGGCAACGAGTCTGAAAGGCAAGATTCCTAGTCTCGGAATCTGGATGTCGTGCCGCGGGCTGGTCCGTGGCGTGCATAGAATGCGGCACCCGGTGTTCGCGATGGTGCTCCTTTCGAGGACACCGCCGTTCCCACCATCGGAAGGGGTGTTGCGATGCATCCGTTGTCCTCCCGTTTCTCCAGCCGTCCGAGCGCGACCGGTCTCTACCGTCCAGAGGACGAGCACGACGCCTGCGGCGTCGCCCTGGTCGCCACGTTGCGCCGGAAGCCCGGTCACGACATCGTCGCGGGCGCGCTCACCGCGCTCGAGAACCTGGACCACCGCGGGGCCGTGGGCGCGGAGGAGAGCACCGGCGACGGGGCCGGCATCCTCCTGCAGATGCCCGATGCGCTCCAGCGCGCGATCGCTCCGGCTCCCCTGCCTGAGCTCGGCGCCTATGCGACCGGCATCGGCTTCCTCCCGCAGCACGCCGCGGTCCGCGCCGCCGAGCAGCGCCGCTTCGTCGAGATCGCGCAGGAGGAGGGTCTGCAGGTCCTCGGCTGGCGCGACGTCCCCGTGGTCGACGGGCTCGTGGGCCCCTCCGCCCGGGCGACCCAGCCGTTCTTCGCCCAGCCCTTCCTCGTGGACGCCGCCGGAGAGCGCAGCGGCCTCGATCTCGAGCGCGCTGTCTTCGCCGTGCGCCGCCGCAGCGAGCATGAGCTGCAGACCTACTTCCCGTCGCTGTCCACGCGCACCCTCGTCTACAAGGGGCAGCTGACCACCGGCCAGCTGGGCGCCTTCTTCCCCGATCTGCGCGATCCCCGCTGCGAGAGCATGCTCGCGATCGTCCACTCGCGCTTCTCCACGAACACCTTCCCCTCCTGGCCGCTCGCGCATCCCTTCCGCGCCCTCGCCCACAACGGCGAGATCAACACCGTCGGCGGGAACCGCAACCGTCTGCGCGCGGCGGAGGGCCGGATGGCGACCACGGCCTTCGGCGAGGACTTCGCGCGCCTGCTGCCGGTGAGCTCGACCGGTGCCTCCGACTCCGCGAGCCTCGACGAGATCCTCGAGCTGCTCCACCTCTCGGGCCGCTCGCTCCCGCACGCGCTCATGATGCTCGTCCCGGAGCCGTGGGAGAACGACACCACCATGGACCCCGAGCTGCGCGGCTTCTACGAGTTCCACGCCGCCCTGCAGGAGCCGTGGGACGGACCCGCTGCCCTCGTGTTCACCGATGGCACGCAGGCCGGCGCCAAGCTCGACCGCAACGGTCTGCGTCCCCTGCGCTACTGGGTCGGCGAGGACGGGCTCGTGGTCCTCGGCTCGGAGGCCGGTCTGCTGCCGATGGAGCCCGAGCGGATCGCCGCCAAGGGGCGCGTCGCCCCGGGGGAGATCTTCCTCGTCGACACCGCGCAGGGCCGCATCATCGACTCCGAGGAGGTCGTCGCGGAGGTCGTGGGCCAGCATCCCTGGCGCGCCTGGGTCGCGGAGCAGCAGGTGCGCCTCGCGGATCTGCCCGAGCGCGAGCACGTCTCCCACTCCCGTGCCTCCGTCGTGCGCCGACAGCAGACCTTCGGGTACACGGAGGAGGAGCTGCGGATCCTCATCGCGCCGATGGCCGCCAAGGGTGCCGAGCCGCTCGGGGCGATGGGCACCGACACGCCCATCGCCGTGCTCTCCGACCGTCCCCGTCTGCTGTTCGACTACTTCACCCAGGCCTTCGCGCAGGTCACCAACCCGCCCCTGGACTCGATCCGCGAGGCGGTCGTGACCAGCCTCGGCGTCAGCGTCGGCGAGTCCCGCAACCTGCTGGACGCGACCCCGCAGCATGCCCGGCAGCTCGCGCTCGACTTCCCCGTCATCGACAACGACGAGCTCGCCAAGATCCTCAGCATCGCGGCGAACCCGGCGACCGCCGACTTCCACGCGGTGCGCCTGCGCGGGCTCTACCCCGTCGCCGGCGGCGCCGAGTCCCTCGCCTCCCGGCTCGCGGAGCTGTGCGAGGAGGCGGCCCGAGCGGTCGAGGACGGCGCCACCTTCCTCGTGCTCTCGGACCGGGATTCCAACGCGGCCCTCGCCCCGATCCCCAGCCTCCTGCTCACCAGCACGATCCACCACCACCTGGTGCGCGCGGGTCTGCGCACCCGGGCCGCCCTCCTGGTCGAGGCCGGGGACGTCCGCGAGGTCCACCACGTCGCCCTGCTCATCGGCTACGGGGCGAGCGCCGTGAACCCGTATCTCGCGATGGAGAGCGCCGAGGACCTCGTCGCCCGCGACGTCGTCGGCGGGGTGAGCGTCGACGAGGCCGTCCATCACCTGATCCACGGACTCGGCAAGGGCGTCCTGAAGATCATGTCGAAGATGGGCATCTCCACGGTCGCCTCCTACCGGGGCAGCCAGATGTTCGAGGCGGTGGGGCTGTCCACCGCCCTCGTGGACGCGTACTTCCCCGGCACGACCTCCCGGATCGAGGGCATCGGCCTGGACACGATCGCCCAGGAGGTCGCGGCTCGGCACGCGCTGGCCTACCCCGTCGAGGGGATGGCGCCCGCGCATCGTCGCCTGCCCGTGGGAGGCGAGTACCAGTGGCGCCGCGAGGGCGAGCCGCACCTGTTCACCCCCGAGTCCGTGTTCCGTCTCCAGCACTCGACGCGCACCCGGCGCTACGAGGAGTTCCGCACCTACACCGACCAGGTCGACGACCAGTCGGCGCGGCTCATGACCCTGCGGGGCCTGCTGCGCCTGCGCACCGAGCAGGCCGTGCCCGTGCCGCTCGAGGAGGTCGAACCCGTCGCCGACATCGTGCGCCGCTTCATGACGGGGGCGATGAGCTACGGCTCCATCTCCCAGGAGGCGCACGAGACGCTCGCGATCGCGATGAACCGTCTCGGCGGCATGTCCAACTCCGGAGAGGGCGGCGAGGACCCCGAGCGCCTCCACGATCCGGAGCGGCGCAGCGCCATCAAGCAGATCGCCTCCGGCCGCTTCGGCGTCACCAGCGAGTACCTCACCTTCGCCCGCGACATCCAGATCAAGATGGCACAGGGCGCCAAGCCCGGCGAGGGAGGTCAGCTGCCGCCGCAGAAGGTGTACCCGTGGATCGCGCGGACCCGGCACTCGACGCCGGGCATCGGCCTCATCTCGCCGCCGCCCCACCACGACATCTACTCGATCGAGGACCTCGCCCAGCTGATCCACGACGCGAAGTCCGCGAACCCCGCGGCCCGCATCCACGTCAAGCTCGTCTCCCGTTTCGGGGTCGGCACCGTGGCCGCCGGGGTGTCCAAGGCGCACGCCGACGTGGTGCTCGTCTCGGGACACGACGGCGGCACCGGTGCGAGCCCCCTGAACTCCCTCAAGCACGCCGGCACCCCCTGGGAGCTGGGCCTCGCCGAGACCCAGCAGACGCTGCTGCTGAACGGACTGCGGGACCGCATCACGGTGCAGGTCGACGGCCAGATGAAGACCGGTCGCGACGTCGTCATCGCGGCGCTGCTGGGAGCCGAGGAGTTCGGCTTCGCGACGGCTCCGCTCGTCGTCTCGGGCTGCATCATGATGCGCGTGTGCCACCTCGACACGTGCCCGGTGGGCGTGGCCACGCAGAACCCGGAGCTGCGGGAGCGCTTCACCGGCACGCCCGAGTTCGTCATCACCTTCTTCGAGTTCATCGCCGAGCAGGTGCGCGAGCATCTCGCGGCCCTCGGCCTGCGCTCGATCGACGAGGCCGTGGGCCGCATCGACCTCCTGGACGCGGAGGCGGCGCACCGGCACTTCAAGCAGGAGGGCCTGGACCTCACCCCGATCCTCGCCGCGCCCGTCGTCCACGAGGGCGACTTCCCGCGCCGCCGCCGGGGCCAGGACCATGCGCTCGAGCATGCCGCGGACGTCGACTGGATCGCCGCAGCCGCCCCGGCCCTCGAGGACGGCGAGCCCGTGCTCATCGCGGGGGAGCTGCGCAACACCCAGCGCACCGCCGGCACGCTGCTCGGGCACGAGGTCACCCGCCGCCACCGCGGCGAGGGGCTGCCCGAGGACACCATCCGGTTGCAGCTGCGCGGCACCGGAGGCCAGTCCCTGGGCGCCTTCCTCCCGGCCGGCATCACCATGGAGCTGACCGGCGACGCCAACGACTACGTCGGCAAGGGCCTCTCCGGCGGGATCATCGCCATCGGCCACGGCACGGGAACGCCCGCCTCGCGGGCCTCCGCGGTCATCGCCGGCAACACCTGCGCCTATGGCGCGACCAGCGGACGCCTCCTGCTGGGCGGCGCCGCGGGGGAGAGGTTCGGGGTCCGCAACTCCGGGGCGACACTGGTCGTCGAGGGCATCGGCGACCACGGTGCCGAGTACATGACCGGCGGTGCGATCATCGTGCTGGGGCCGACGGGACGCAACCTCGGGGCCGGCATGAGCGGCGGCACCCTGTTCGTTCTCGACCTCGACCCCGCCCGCATCAATCCGGAGGACCTGCCGGGCTTCGAGATCGGCCCGGTGCGCGCCGAGCACCGGGACTTCGTCCTGGAGGCGGTGCGCGAGCACGCCCGCCGCACCGGCTCCGACCGCGCCGCCGATCTGCTGACCGACGAGGACGCTCTGCTCGCGCGGCTGAACGCGATCGTCCCCCGTGAGTTCCTGCGGGTGACGGCGCTGCGATCCGATGCCCTCGCCGCAGGCATCGACCCCGATTCCCACGAGGTGTGGAACATGATCCTGGAGGGCTCCCGTGGCTGATCCGCGCGGATTTCTGAAGAACCGCTCCCGCGAGCTCCCCGAGCGTCGCCCCGTCCCGCTGCGCCTCATGGACTGGCGCGAGGTCTACGAGGTGCGCGAAAAGGGGCAGCTGGGCTTCGTCTCCCGGCAGGCGGGACGCTGCATGGACTGCGGCATCCCCTTCTGCCACCAGGGCTGCCCGCTGGGCAACTTGATCCCCGAATGGAACGAGCTGGTCTACCGGGAGGACTGGCACGAGGCGAGCGAGCGTCTCCACGCGACCAACAACTTCCCGGAGTTCACCGGCCGCGCCTGCCCGGCCCCGTGCGAGTCCAGCTGCGTGCTGGGGATCAACCAGCCGCCGGTGACGATCAAGAACGTGGAGGTGTCGATCGTCGAGAAGGCCTTCGACCAGGGCTGGATCACCCCGATCGAGCCGACGCGCCAGACGGGCCGCTCGGTCGCCGTGATCGGCTCGGGCCCCGCGGGCCTCGCCGCCGCCCAGCAGCTGACCCGCGCGGGCCACACCGTGGTCGTGTTCGAGAAGTCGGACCGCATCGGCGGCCTGCTGCGCTACGGCATCCCGGAGTTCAAGCTCGAGAAGCGGTTCGTCGAGCGTCGGCTCGCGCAGATGGAGGCCGAGGGCACCCGCTTCCGCACCGGCGTCGACGTGGGCGGCACGGGGGAGGGAGCGGTGAGCATTGAGAGCCTGCGCTCCCGCTTCGACGCTGTCGTGCTGGCGATCGGGGCCTCGGTCCCGCGGGACCTGCCCGTGGCCGGCCGCGAGGCGGAGGGCATCCACGTGGCGATGGAGTACCTGACCGAGGCGAACCGCGCCGTCGAGGGCGACGTCCTCGAGGCGCCGATCGACGCGGAGGGCAAGGACGTCATCATCATCGGCGGCGGCGACACCGGCGCGGACTGCCTGGGCACGGCCCTGCGGCAGGGCGCCCGCTCCGTGACGACGCTTGCGATCGGTGTGCAGCCGCCCGAGGAGCGGGACGCCCGGCGCCACCCCTGGCCCACGCACCCCGTGCTGCTGGAGGTCTCCGGGTCGCACGAGGAGGGGGGCGAGCGCTCCTATCTCGCCTCGACCACCGGCTTCGAGACCGATGAGGAAGGCCGCGTCGCGGGCATCCGCGTCGCGCGCACCCGCTTCGAGGACGGCCGCCGCGTGCCGACGCCCGGAACCGAGCAGGTGCTGCCTGCGCAGCTGGTCCTCATCGCGATGGGCTTCGCAGGCCCGCAGACCGCCGGTCTCGTCTCGGACCTCGGACTCGAGGTCGACGCGCGCGGTGCGATCCGGCACGACCGGGACTGGTCGACCTCGGCGCCGGGGATCTTCACGGCCGGCGACTGCGCCCGAGGTCAGAGCCTGATCGTGTGGGCGATCGCGGAGGGCCGCTCCTGCGCGGCGGCGGTCGACGCATACCTCATGGGCGCCTCGCCGCTGCCCGCTCCGGTGCAGCCGGGTGAGTTGCCGATTACACTGTGAGCGGATCTCGGTGCTGCGACCCTTCGACCCGGCGCGCCTCCGTACGCGCCGGTCGGAGGGCGCGCCCGCTCAAGCGACTACTACAGATGGGTTGTCATGCGTAAAGCGAAGATCGTCTGCACTCTCGGGCCTGCGACGAACACCTACGAGCAGATCCGGACTCTCATCGAGTCCGGGATGAACGTGGCCCGGATGAACCTGAGCCATGGCACCCACGACGACCACGAGAAGGTCTACGCGAACATCCGGCGCGCGGCCGAGGACCTGGGCCGCAACGTCGCCGTGCTGGTGGACCTGCAGGGCCCCAAGATCCGGCTCGGGAAGTTCTCCGACGGCAAGCACGAGCTCGAGGTCGGCGACAGCTTCGTCATCACGACCGAGGACATCCCCGGCACCCGGGAGCGCGTCTCCACGACGTTCAAGGGCCTGCCGGGCGACTGCCGGCCCGGCGATGTCCTGCTGATCGACGACGGCAAGGTGTCCGTGCGCGTCACCGAGGTCACCGACACCGATGTCCGCACCGTGGTCGAGGTCCCCGGGCCGGTCTCCGACTCCAAGGGCATCAACCTGCCGGGCGTCGCCGTGTCCGTCCCCGCCATGAGCGAGAAGGACATCGACGACCTGCGCTGGGGCCTGCGGCTGGGCGCGGACCTGATCGCGCTGTCCTTCGTGCGCGATGCGCACGACATGGACGACGTGCTGCGCATCATGCATGAGGAGGAGCGCCGCGTCCCGGTCATCGCGAAGATCGAGAAGCCTCAGGCCGTCCGGGCGCTGCGCCAGATCGTCGGCGCCTTCGACGGGATCATGGTCGCCCGCGGGGACCTCGGCGTCGAGCTTCCCCTCGAGCAGGTCCCGCTGGTCCAGAAGCGCGCGATCGAGCTGGCCCGCCGCAACGCCAAGCCCGTCATCGTCGCGACCCAGGTGCTCGAGTCGATGATCGAGGCGCCCCGGCCCACCCGCGCCGAGGCCTCCGACTGCGCCAACGCGATCCTCGACGGCGCGGACGCGGTCATGCTCTCGGGCGAGACGAGCGTGGGCGCGTACCCCTTCGAGGCGGTCCGCACGATGGCCCGCATCATCACCAACACGGAGGAGAACGGCGCCGACCGGATCATGCCGCTGGGCACGATCCCCCATACCCGCGGCGGCGCGATCACGCGCGCGGCCGCCGAGATCGGCGACCAGCTCTCCGCGCAGTATCTGGTGACCTTCACGGAGTCCGGCGACACCGCCCGGCGCCTGGCCCGCATCCGTCCCACCATCCCCCTGCTCGCGCTGACCCCGTACGAGCACGTGCGCCACCAGCTGTCCCTGTCCTGGGGCATCGAGGCGCAGCTCGTGCCGATGCAGCGCGACACCGACGAGATGGTCCGCGTCGTCGACGAGCTGCTGCGCGAGCAGAAGGGTCTGCAGCCCGGCGATCTCGTGATCATCGCCGCCGGCTCGCCCCCCGGCGTCCACGGCTCGACCAATACGCTGCGTGTGCACCGCATCGGCGACCTCGACGGCACCGAGTCCGCCCGCATCGAGGCCGACCGCATCGCGCAGGGCCCGCAGGACATCTGAGATCCACCCCGACGGGGGCTCTCCGCGGTCGCGGAGAGCCCCTCGGGGTCTGCGGCGCCCATTCCTGTTGCGGCGGAGGAGGGCCCTCACCGCCGAGCCGCTGAGGCCCGAATGTCGGGATGTCCGGACGCTCGAGGCTGGATCGGCGACCGCGGCGCAGCTTCACCTGCCTGGGCGAACCTCCGGAGTACGCCATGCGTGGATGGTGCCCCGACGCTTGTGCCAAGCCCGGGTAGCGTGGGCCTTTGGATGGTTCCAGGTGCGCATCGTCAGGCGATGCCAGCTCTCCTTGGATTTCGCTCTCATCCGGTGATGAGCGAGCGCGAGCCCGGGAGGACTCTTTCGACCGCCTCGTCGAGTGGCCTGCGCAGCGCGAACTCATCGGCGATGTCACGGGACTCGCGGTCCTGGACGCAGGGTGTGGGAACGGGGCGAAGATCTCTCAGCTGGCCGAGGAGGGTGCGTCGGCCGCGATCGGCGTCGACATCAGCGCTCATCTCCCGCCCCCTTGTCCGGGAGTGGAGCTCCTTCAGGCGGACCTCTCCGATCTGGCTGCAATGCCCGAGCTCTCCGGCAGATCATTCGACCGGATTCTCTTCCTGCAGTCGATCGGCTATGCCCCCGACGGGGCTGCGGCGTTGCGCTCCGCGAAGCAGATGCTTACGCCGGACGGCGTCATCATCGTTACCCGGACGCAGCCCGTGCGGTACGCCGTCGAGCGCGCGGAGCAGACGCGCGGAGCAGAACGGAACTACGTTGGGGAGGAGTACTTCTCAACGGAGGCGTTCCCGTACCGTCACGCGGCATGGGACGAGGGCGTGACGCTCATGAAGAAGCCGTACACGATGTCAGATCTTCTCAATATGTTCAGTGCAGCCGGACTATGGCTCGAGGCCACCGTCGAACCTCAGCTGTCGGTCGAGCAGGCCCTCCGGTACCCGCAAAAGCAGGCGGCGCTGAACCGGCATCTCGGCATCCTGCTGTTCAGACTGCGCCCTCTACCGACGGTCACCTCCTCAGACATGGAGCCTGCCTCGTTGCGGCCCGTTCGCATCCGACGGAACTCGCCACCGCGACGGAGGGGCCCAGGCGTCTCCGGGGCGCCGGATCAGCTGATCGGGAGCGCGCGCAGCACCGGCCAGGCTGCCCCGAGCAAGGCGAGCGCCGCGTAGGCGCCCAGGATCGCGCATAGCGCCCATTCGCGGACGCTGCCGGCATCGCCCAGGACGGGGAGCGCTACGTTCCCGCTGCGATGCCACAGCACGCCGGCGGCCCGTCCGGGCCGCAGCACGAGCGGCCACAGCGGGAAGGGGATGCCGCGAGTCGTCAGCAGGTCCCCGAGCAGATGTGAGAGGCAGCCGATCCCCACCGCGAGCGGCAGCCAGAGCGTGGTCTCCGGCGCGAGCACGCCGATCCCGGCCCCCGCCGCGAGGCCGATCGCCCAGGGCAGGACATGTCCGTCGACGACGCGCAGCGCGCTCACCCCGAGGACGGTCATCCCCGCGACCAGCAGCGCTGCGCCCAGCTGGATCTGCCCGAGTACGGGCACGCGCAGAGACGCGTCCGCCGCGGAGACTCCGGCCGCGATCGCCGTCACCACGAGCACGGCCAGCGGGGTGTGCGTCGCGCCTCGATGCCCGGCGGCCGCACCGACCGACCGGCTCAGCAGGCGCGAGAGGAGGCCGCCGGAGCGCGCGAGGGTCGCTCCGGGGTGGTCGATGTCTGGCAACAGCGCCGCACCGGTCGCGACGACCGCGCCGGCGAGCACCTCAGCGGGGGAGAGGTCCGCGAGCCCGAGCCCGAGAGGACGCCCGGCCACCTCGGCGCTGCCCACCACGGCCATCCAGGCGGCCGTCCCGGTGACGGCGTGATGGCCGCCCATCATCGGGCGGCTCCGGGGAGAGCGGCGGGACGGGAGGAGGCGGCAGGACCGGCGGCATCGGAGAGACGCGGCCCCGGTCGCGGGGCGTCGGAGCAGTGCATCCCGCATATCTACCGCGGGGCGGGGACAGACGGGCGCCGCCGCGGCCCGCGCAGGCAGGGCGCCGAGCCGGTGGCGAGACGCATGCCACGTCCCGTGGTCCGCGAGACGGCCGTGCGATGACGGGTGCCCCTCCCGGGACTCGAACCCGGACGCCTCTCGGCATCGACTTTTGAGGTCGACGTGTCTGCCATTCCACCACAGGGGCGTGCAGCGGAGGCTCGGCGCTCCGGCACGGCACCAGCCTATCGGCTGCGCGGCCGGGGCGCCCGCGGGAGGATGCTCACGTGATCATGCCGACCAGGTCGTTCGCGAGCATGCCTGCACTAGGATGAGCGCGGAAGACATCTGCTCCCGCCCGGCGGCGACCCGTGCATCCCGCACTCCTGCCGCGACCCGGGGCAGGGAGCCATGCGAGACGGACAGGGTGACATGAACGACGAATCACTGAACGAGCCCACCATCGACCCCCGGAGCGCGGGGGATGACGCTCCTCGCCGTCGCGCCGTCGTCGCGGAGGACGAGAGCCTCATCCGGATGGATATCGTCGAGACCCTCACGGAGGCCGGCTTCGACGTCGTCGCCGCGGTGGGCGACGGCGCCTCCGCGATCGAGAAGACGCGGGAGCTGCGCCCGGACATCGTCGTCATGGACGTGAAGATGCCGCAGACCGACGGCGTCACCGCGGCGGAGAAGATCGGCGAGGAGAACCTGGCCCCCGTCGTCATGCTCACCGCCTTCTCGCAGGCCGAGCTCGTCGAGCGCGCCCGGGACGCGGGCGCGATGGCCTACGTCGTCAAGCCCTTCACCCCGGCGGACCTGCTGCCCGCGATCGAGATCGCCATGTCCCGCTACGCGCAGATCGTGCAGCTCGAGGCCGATATCGCGGACCTCGGCGAGCGGTTCGAGACCCGCAAGCGGGTGGACCGGGCCAAGGGGCTGCTGCAGTCGAACATGGGGCTGTCGGAGCCGGAGGCCTTCCGCTGGATCCAGAAGACCTCGATGGATCGCCGCCTGACGATGCGCGAGGTCGCGGACGCCGTCGTCGACCAGCTGGGTGCCGGCAAGGACTGAGCCGACCCTGCGGGGACGGCGGAGGGAGGACCGGCGGTGAGCCTGACCCGTCGTCGCGCCCTCGCGTCCCTGGGCGTCTCGGCGCTCGGTGCGGGCGCCCTCGCGGCCTGCACTCCGATCGGTCGTCGGGGCCGGAGCACCACGCCGCCGCCCACGGCCTCGGACCGCACGGCGCCGACGAGTCCGCTCGTGATCGGGAGCATCGGGTCCGGCTTCGGGGAGCCCGGCCAGGTCGAGACCCAGATCCGGCTCGCGGTGGGCGAGGCGGTCGAGCGCATCAACACGGTCGACGGGGGTCTGTTCGGGCAGGACGTCGAGCTCGTCGAGCGCATCGTGCTGGAGGAGCCCGGCGACGACCCCGCCGAGCAGATCGAGGCCCTCGCCGCGCAGGGCGTCCAGGTCCTGGTCTCCTCCCTCGAGGACGCGCAGCTCATCGCGGCGCTGCCGACGATCGTCGCGCGGGGGATGGCGGTGCTGTGCCCGTGGTCGTCCTCGAAGGCCGTGCGCGAGCAGGCGGAGGCGAGCGGGCTCCTGTTCCGCCTGGTGCCCCCCGACGAGGCGATCGCCGCCGCGCACGTCGAGGCCGCTCTCACGAGCCCGCCCAAGGGCACGACCCCCGGGACCGTCTTCTACGTCGCCCCGGACACGACGGCCGGTCGCAGCCTCCGGGCGGAGCTGGAGCTGCAGCTCAACCCCGCCGGCGGCACGCTCCTCGAGCCCGTCCTCTACCCGCCGGGGGAGCCGCTCGCGGTCGCGGACATCGCCGCACGGGTCCTCGCAGCGCCCCCGGCGCTTCTGATCCTGCAGGGCGGTCCCGAATGCGGACCTCTCGCGAGCGCCGTCCACGAGGGGACCAAGGACGCCTCCGGGCGATCGCAGGTGAGCATCCGCACCCGGATGGGCCCTGCGGCCTCGGTCGACTACTCCCGGGCCTCGCTGCCGGCGGAGTCCCTGTCCGATGCGGAGGGTACGGTGCCCGGCGCCCTGCTCAGCACCGGAGACTTCGCCGACATCATGCTGAACCTGGACACGACCCTCGTCAGCGAGGGCTTCGCCTTCGGGCAGCAGGCCTATGACGCCGTGGTGATCGCCTGCCTCGCCGCGCAGCGCGCCCTGAGCATCGTGGGGTCGGAGATCGCCGCCGAGGTGCCCGCGGTCCTGACGGGGAGCTCCGCCTGCGAGGCGTACTACGACTGCCGGCAGCTCCTGTCCGAGGGGTCCGATGTCGCCTACAGCGGCATGTCCGGGCAGCTCGAGCTGGATTCGGTCGGAGATCTCCGCAGCGGGGAGCTGCGCCGGATCACCTGGGACGAGACCGGGGCCCGGGTGATCGGCGACTCGACGACCCGCTTCACCCGGCCGGGCTGAGCCCCGGCGGGCAGGCGGCGGTCCGGGCTGGGACCGGCTCAGGAGGGTCGCGGCGCGAGCAGCATGGTGCTCACCGTGACCGTCGAGAGCAGCGCGCCGGACTCGTCGGAGATCTCGACCAGGTAGCTCGCGACCTGCCGTCCCCGGTGCAGCGCCCGGCAGGCGGCGGTGACGACGCCGGAGCGCGCGGAGCGGTGATGGACCGCGGAGACCGAGGTCCCCACCGCCTGCGCCCCCTCGCCGTGCACCGCACGGGCCTGCAGGATGGCGGCCATCGATGCGACCGATTCCGCGAGCGCGATGGTCGCCCCGCCGTGCAGCAGGCCGGCGGGCTGCGTGTTGCCCTCCACGGGCATCGTCATGACCCCGCCCTCCGCGTCCAGGGACAGGATCTCCATCTCCGTGCGCTCGATCAGGGTGCCCCGGACGGCCCGGCGCATGGCCTCGAGGACGTCGGAGTCGGGGGCGGGGCCGGGCCTGGCATGTGAGGGCATGGGGACAGGGTGCCACACGTGAGCTCGCCGGGGGCCTCCCGGGATGTCGGCGGGTCATGGGAGACTTCCCCCATGAGCGCGAACGACCTGAACGGCCAGAGGATCCTGCTGATCGACGGACATGCGATGGCGTTTCGCGCCTTCTTCGCCCTGCCCGCGGACCGCTTCACCGACGGGCGCGGGCAGTCGACCAACGCCGTCTACGGCTTCACCCGGATGATCTTCACCGTGGTCGCATCGGAGCGTCCCAGCCACGTGGTGGTCGCCTTCGACCTGCCGGGGGGGACGTTCCGCGATCGCATCTACGACCAGTACAAGGGCGGCCGCGAGGTGACGCCTCCGCAGTTCCACGGGCAGATCGGCCTGATCCAGCAGGTGCTCGACGCGCTCGGCATCACCTGGCTCACCGTCCCGGACTACGAGGCGGACGACATCATCGCGACCCTCGCGACGCGGGCGCGCGCCGAGGGCGGGGAGGCGCTCGTCGTCACGAGCGACCGCGATGCGATCCAGCTGGTGGGCGAGGGCGTCACGCTGCTGCAGCCCGTCAAGGGAGTGACCGAGATGCGGCGCATGGACGCGGCGGCGGTGCTGGAGAAGTACCAGGTGCCGCCGGAGCGCTACTCCGACCTCGCGGCGCTGGTCGGCGAGAGCGCGGACAACCTCCCGGGCGTGCCCGGCGTGGGACCGAAGACCGCGGCGAAGTGGATCACCGCCTACGGCGACCTCGACGGCGTGCTCGACCACGCCGAGGAGATCGGCGGCAAGGCCGGCGCAGCCCTGCGCGAGAACATCGAGGCCGTGCGGCGCAACCGGCTCATGAACGCGGCCGTCCTGGACCTGGATCTGCCCGCCGACGCCTCCGGCTTCGCCCTGGGGCGCGGCGACCGGGAGAAGGCCCTCGCCGTCTTCGACGAGCTCGCCTTCGGCGACACCACGCGGCGCGATCTCCCCGAGATCCTCCTGGCCGACGGCGGCGCGGAGGCCGAGCCCGCCGCGGAGGCCGAGCCCGATCTCCCCCTGGACACGGGGGAGGACCTGCGCGCCCTGCTCGCCGCGGCGCCCTTCGAGCTCGCCCTCGAGACGGCCGATGACGTCCGCGCCGGCGCCCTGCTGGGCCTGGCGGCGGCGGGTCGCCGCGGAGCCCTCGTGCTCGAGCAGCTCGACGAGGAGGCCTCGGCCGCGCTCGGGGAGGTCCTCACCGCGGCCGAGCGGATCCATGTCGCCGACCTCCCCTCGGCGCGGGAGTGGATGCAGGCGCAGGGATACGCGCTGGGGGAGCAGGCGCACGACCTCTCCCTCGAGGCCTTCGTCCTGCGCCCCGGATCCCGCAGCTACGATGCCGAGAGCCTCGGCAGCACGCTGCTGGGCCACGTGGCGGAGCCGCGGCCGCGCAAGCCCACCGCCGCGAGCCTCGCGAAGGAGGCCCCCGAGGTCCGCGCCGAGCATGTCGAGCGGGCCCGCGCCCGCGTCGCCGCCGCCGCGGCGATGCTGCTGCCGGTCGCCGCGGAGCTGTCCGCACAGCTCGGGGACGCGCCCTGGGCTCGTCGCCTGCTCGACACCCTCGAGGTGCCGCTGCAGGCCACGCTGGAGACCCTTCACGAGCGCGGGATCGCGATCGATCAGGGGACCCTCGCGCAGCTGCGCGAGGAGTTCGACGGCTTCGTCGCCCAGGCGCGGCGCGAGGCCGGTGCGCTCGTGGGGGAGGAGGTCAACCTCTCCTCCCCGAAGCAGCTCCAGGTCGTCCTGTTCGAGACCCTCGCACTGCCCAAGACCCGGAAGATCGCCTCGGGCTACACGACCGACGCCGAGTCGCTCGTGGACCTCCAGTTGAGCCTGCCCGTCGAATCACCGGGCCACGAGTTCCTCTCCTGGCTGCTGCGGTTCCGCGAGATGAGCAAGCTGACCGGATATCTCGTGGGACTCGACGCCGCGGTGGACGCCTCCTCGCGGGTGCACACCACCTTCCAGCAGACGGCCGCTGCGACGGGCCGTCTCGCCTCGACGGATCCGAACCTCCAGAACATCCCGGTGCGCACCGCCGAGGGCCGCCGGATCCGCGAGGTCTTCGCCGCCGGCGAGGGCTTCGAGTCCCTCCTGACCGCGGACTACTCCCAGATCGAGATGCGGATCATGGCGCATCTCTCGGAGGACGAGGGGCTCATCGAGGCCTTCCGCTCCGGGGAGGACCTGCACCGCTTCGTGGCCTCGCGGGTCTTCGACGTCGCGCCCGACGACGTCGACTCCGCCATGCGGTCCAAGACGAAGGCCGTCAGCTACGGCCTCGCCTACGGGCTCTCCGCCTTCGGCCTCTCGCGACAGCTCCGCATCAGCCAGGCGGAGGCCACCGCGCTGCGCGACGGCTACTTCGAGCGCTTCGGCGGAGTGCGCGACTACCTCCGCAGCAGCGTCGAGCGGGCCCGCGAGACCGGATACACCGAGACGATCCTCGGGCGGCGCCGCTATCTCCCGGACCTCACGAGCGACAACCGCCAGCGTCGGGAGAACGCCGAGCGGGTGGCCCTGAACTCCCCGATCCAGGGAAGCGCCGCCGACATCATCAAGCTCGCGATGCTCGCCGTCGAGAAGGACATGCGCGAGGCCGGGCTGTCCTCGAGGATGCTCCTGCAGGTCCATGACGAGCTCGTCATCGAGGTCGCCCCGGGCGAGCTCGAGCAGGTGCGGGGCATCGTGGTCGAGGGCATGGACGGCGCCTACGAGCTGTCCGTTCCCCTCGAGGTCGGGGTCGGCGTGGGCCGGACCTGGCTCGACGCCGCCCACTGAGGCGCCCCGCGGGCCGACCGCGAATTCCCTCGTGCCCCGGGCCGCGGCCTGCTATGCTTGTCGGGTCTGTGCGCAGACCGCGCCGGATGCACGTCCTTGCACCTACTCATTCCTGTTCCTACGGAGTTCCGACCTACATGACCGACACCACCACCCCTCAGATCGCCATCAACGACATCGGCACGGCCGAAGATCTCATGGCCGCCATCGATTCGACCATCAAGTACTTCAACGATGGCGACATCGTCGAGGGCACCGTGGTGAAGGTCGACCGCGACGAGGTCCTGCTCGACATCGGCTACAAGACCGAGGGCGTCATCCCGTCCCGCGAGCTCTCCATCAAGCATGACGTCGACCCCTCCGAGGTCGTCGAGGTCGGCGACGAGGTCGAGGCCCTGGTCCTCCAGAAGGAGGACAAGGAGGGTCGCCTGATCCTGTCCAAGAAGCGCGCCCAGTACGAGCGCGCCTGGGGCACGATCGAGCAGATCAAGGAGGACGAGGGCGTCGTCACCGGTCACGTCATCGAGGTCGTCAAGGGCGGCCTCATCGTCGACATCGGCCTGCGCGGCTTCCTCCCCGCCTCCCTCGTCGAGATGCGCCGCGTCCGCGACCTGCAGCCGTACGTCGGCCAGGAGATCGAGGCCAAGATCATCGAGCTCGACAAGAACCGCAACAACGTGGTCCTCTCGCGTCGCGCCTACCTGGAGGAGACCCAGTCCGCGGTCCGCTCCGACTTCCTGCAGACCCTGCAGAAGGGCCAGGTCCGCGAGGGCGTCGTGTCCTCGATCGTCAACTTCGGCGCCTTCGTCGACCTGGGCGGCGTGGACGGCCTCGTGCACGTCTCCGAGCTGTCCTGGAAGCACATCGACCACCCGTCCGAGGTCGTCGAGGTCGGCACCAAGGTCAAGGTCGAGGTCCTGGACGTCGACATGGACCGCGAGCGCGTCTCCCTGTCGCTGAAGGCGACCCAGGAGGACCCGTGGCAGCTGTTCGCGCGCACCCACGCCATCGGCGAGGTCGTGCCCGGCAAGGTCACCAAGCTCGTCCCCTTCGGCGCCTTCGTGCGTGTCGAGGACGGCATCGAGGGCCTCGTGCACATCTCCGAGCTGGCCGTGCGCCACGTGGATCTGCCCGAGCAGGTCGTCACCGTCGACCAGGACGTCTTCGTCAAGGTCATCGACATCGATCTCGAGCGTCGCCGCATCTCGCTCTCGCTCAAGCAGGCCAACGAGGGCGTCGACCCCGAGGGCGACGACACCACCTTCGACCCGGCCCTCTACGGCATGGCTGCGGAGTACGACGCCAACGGCGAGTACAAGTACCCCGAGGGCTTCGACCCGGAGACCAACGAGTGGCTCGAGGGCTACGACGCGCAGCGCGAGGAGTGGGAGGGCCAGTACGCGGCCGCCTACGAGCGCTGGACCGCGCACAAGGCCCAGGTCGCCGAGGCGCTCAAGGCCGACGAGGAGTCCGCCTCGACCGGCGGCCAGACCGAGTCGCCCGCCGCTCCGGCGCAGGCCTCCTACCAGTCGAGCTCCTCGGACGAGGGCACCCTCGCCTCCGACGAGGCCCTGGCCGCTCTGCGCGCCAAGCTGACCGGCAACTGATCCGGCCGGCGTCCCGCCCCGGGCGGGACGCCAGCCGACCTCGCGGACGGGGCATCGCCATCAGGCGGTGCCCCGTCCGCATGCCTGCTGGGGCGGCGGCTGGTCGCGGCGCAGGAACCTCGGGCACACTGTCCTCATGACGATCTCTTTCGACGACCGCTCCGTCAGCACCTGGCTCACCGACATGGACGGAGTGCTGGTGCATGAGCAGCAGGCGCTGCCGGGGGCGGCGGAGTTCATCGCCGAGCTGCAGCGCTGCGACCGCCGCTTCCTCGTGCTGACCAACAACTCGATCTTCACGCCGCGGGACCTGCGGGCTCGGCTGTCGCGCGCCGGGATCGACCTCGCCGAGGAGAGCATCTGGACGAGCGCCCTCGCCACCGCCCAGTTCCTCTCCGAGCAGTCGCCGGGAGCGGCGGCGTACGTGATCGGCGAGGCCGGGCTCACCAGCGCGATGCACGATGCGGGGTTCATCCTCTCGGACACGGACGTCGAGTTCGTCGTGCTGGGGGAGACGCGCACCTACTCCTTCGAGGCGATCACCCGGGCGATCCGGCTGGTCGGGCAGGGGGCGAAGTTCATCGCCACCAACCCGGACGTGACCGGGCCCAGCACGGAGGGGCCGCTGCCGGCGACCGGCTCGGTGGCGGCGATGATCACGGCCGCGACCGGGATCGAGCCCTACTACGTCGGCAAGCCGAATCCGCTCATGATGCGCACGGCCCTGAACCGGATCAGCGCCCATTCGGAGACCTCGGTGATGATCGGCGACCGCATGGACACGGACGTGAAGTCCGGGCTCGAGGCGGGTATGCGCTCGATCCTCGTCCTGTCCGGTTCGACGGCGCGCGAGGAGATCGTCCGCTTCCCGTACCGTCCGACCATGGTGCTCGACGGCATCGCGGATGTGGTCCCCCTCATCGAGCAGCTCACCCCCGCCTCCTACGAGGAGCTGGGCGAGGACTGATCGTCTCCGCTCCGGCCGGAGGCGGCCCGAGGTACGAGGGGCGCCGCAGGTCGGTGCGGTGGCGATCGGTCGGTATGGACAGGACTGATCGTCTCCGCTCCGGCCGGAGATGGGCGGCACGACGGCGGGGCGCACGGTCATGAGATGATCGTCCCCATGCTCCGATGGATCACCGGTGGGGAGTCCCACGGCCAGTCTCTGATCGCAATGCTCGACGGCGTCCCCGCCGGGATCGAGCTGACCTCCGACGACATCCGCGATGTCCTCGCGCGGCGTCGTCTGGGCCATGGCCGGGGCACCCGCCAGAAGTTCGAGAAGGACGTGGTGCGCGTGCTCGGCGGCCTGCGTCACGGCCGCACGATGGGCTCGCCGATCGCGATCGAGATCGCCAACAGCGAGTGGCCCAAGTGGGAGAAGGTCATGTCCGCGGACCCGGTCGCGCGGGAGGACCTGCTGGTGGACGCGGGGACCGGTGACGAGCGGGAGATCGCCCGCAACAAGCCGCTCACGCGCCCTCGTCCGGGTCACGCCGATCTCGCCGGTCTGCTGAAGTACGGCTTCGACGAGGTCCGTCCCATCCTGGAGCGGGCCAGCGCCCGGGAGACCGCGGCTCGTGTGGCGGCCGGGAAGGTCGCCGCGGCCCTCCTCGAGCAGGCTGCGGGCATCCGGCTCGTCTCGCACACCCTGGCGGTGGGACCCGTGCGCGTCCCGGAGGACGCGCCGCTCCCGGCGCCCGAGGACGGCGAGGTCCTGGACGCGGATCCGGTGCGCTGCTTCCATGCGGAGACCTCGGCGCGCATGGTCGCGGAGATCGACGCCTGCAAGAAGGATGGCGACACCCTCGGCGGCGTCGTCGAGGTCCTCGCCTATGGCGTGCCCATCGGCCTCGGCTCCCACACCCAGTGGGACCGGCGCCTGGACGGGAGGCTCGCCCAGGCGATCATGTCGATCCAGGCCATGAAGGGCGTCGAGATCGGGGACGGCTTCACGACCGCGTCGCGTCGCGGATCCGCCGCTCAGGACGAGATCCTCGCGGGGGAGGGCCCGGCGAGCACGACGCGGGTCAGCAACCGTGCCGGCGGGCTCGAGGGCGGCATCTCCAACGGTCAGGTGATCCGCGTGCGCGGTGCCCTCAAGCCGATCTCGACGGTGCCCCGCGCGCTGCGCACGGTCGATATCCTCACGAACGAGCAGGCCACCGCGAACCATCAGCGATCGGACGTGTGTGCGGTCGCTCCGGCGGCGGTGATCGCGGAGGCCGTGGTCGCACTGACCCTGGCTGACGCCCTCCTGGAGAAGACCGGCGGGGACAGCATCGAGGAGATCCGTGCGCATCTGGAGGCGACGACTCTCCTGCAGCGCCGTCGCGGGGAGGACCGCGCCTCGTGAGCGCAGCCCGCTCCGGGCCTCTCGCCGTGCTGATCGGGCCGATGGCGGCGGGGAAGAGCACCATCGGCCGCCATCTCGCGGAGCTCCTCGGCGTGCCCTTCCATGATCTCGACGACCTCGTCGTCACCGCCGCCGGGCGCAGCATCCCCGAGATCTTCGCGGACGGAGGGGAGGTCGCCTTCCGGCGTCTGGAGGAGCAGACGCTGCGCGAGGCGCTCGCGCACGGCAGCGGCGTGCTGAGCCTCGGCGGGGGAGCGCCCATGACCACGGGCGTGCAGCCGCTGCTGAGGACGGCACCCGTGGTGCTGCTGGAGATCGACCGGGCCACGGCGGCACGGCGCATCGGATCCGGAGAAGGGCGGCCGATGCTCGACGGCGAGGATCCCCTCGAGCGCTGGACGCGGCTCACCGCCCAGCGCTCGTCGACCTACCGCGCACTGGCCCGCTGGCAGATCGACGCGAGCACGGAGTCGGTCCCGGGCCTGGCCCGCCGCATCGCCCGGCTGCTCTCCTCCGACATCGACACCCCGACGAGCGGGAAGGACCGCCCATGAGCACCACCGTCATCCCTGTCAGCACCCCCACCGGCGGCTACGACGTGCTGGTGGGCCGCTGCATCCTGGCAGACGTCCCCGCCCGGATCCCGGAGCGGGCGGGGCGGGTCGTCATCATCCACCAGCCCACGCTGCGGGACGTCGCCGAGCAGCTGCGGGAGGCGATCGCAGACACCGGCCGCAGCGCCTTCCTCGCCGAGGTCCCCGACGGCGAGGAGGCCAAGACCGCGCAGGTCGCCGGCTTCCTGTGGGGCGTGTGCGGGCAAGCGGAGATCGGCCGACGCGACCTGGTCATCGGCCTCGGCGGTGGTGCGGCCACCGATCTCGCGGGCTTCGTCGCCGCCTCGTGGCTGCGCGGCGTCGACGTCCTGCAGGTGCCGACGACGGTCGCCGCGATGGTCGATGCCGCGGTCGGAGGGAAGACGGGGATCAACACGTCCGAGGGGAAGAACCTCGTGGGCGCCTTCCACCCTCCGATCGCGGTGATCGAGGACCTCGACGTCCTCGCCGGCCTCGGCGCCCATGACGTGGCCGCCGGGCTCGCCGAGGTCGTCAAGGGCGGGTTCATCGCCGACCCGCGGATCCTCGAGATCATCGAGGAGGATCCGGCGGCCGTGCTGGACGTGTCCTCCGCCGCGTTCCGCGAGGTCGTCGAGCGGAAGATCCGGGTGAAGGCGCGGATCGTCTCCGCGGACCTCACCGAGCAGGGCGACCGCGAGATCCTCAACTACGGGCACACCCTCGCCCATGCGATCGAGCGCAACGAGCGCTTTCAGTGGCGCCACGGCGCGGCGGTCGCGGTGGGCATGATGTTCGCCGCCGAGCTCTCGCACCTGGCCGGGAAGCTGTCCGAGGAGGAGGTCGACCGCCATCGTCGGGTCCTCACCTCCCTGGGACTGCCCACGACCTACCGCGACCGGCAGTGGCCGAAGCTCGAGGACGCCATGCGCCGGGACAAGAAGACGCGGTCGGGGGTGCTGCGGTTCGTGGTGCTGGACCGGGTCGGGCAGGTCTCCCGCCTGGAGGGGCCCGATCCGGCGCTGCTGCTGGCCGCCTACGCCGCGATCACCGCGGAATGAGCACGCCCCGCAGGGAGCCGGGCTCCGACGCCCGGCCTGCGATCCATCCGGTGCGGATCGGGCCGGTCGCGCTCGGGCCCGGCCGGCCCCGGGTGATCGTGCCCCTGACCGGTGCCGATCCCGACTCGCTGCGGGAGCAGGCCGGTGCCGTCCCCGGCAGCGGAGCGGACCTCGCGGAATGGCGCGCTGATCATCTGCTCGCCGGGGGCGCCGAGGCTGCCGAGCTCCTCCTGCTCGCCGCGGAGCTGCGAGTCCAGCTGGGGTCCTGCCCGCTGCTGCTGACGGTCCGCACCCGGCGGGAGAACGGCGCCGCGGATCTGGGCGCGCAGGAGTACGCCGAGCTCCTCGGGGCGGTGATCGCCGCCCGTGCCGCCGATGCGCTGGACGTCGAGATGCTCGCGGACGAGGCGGTCTCCGCCGGGATCGTCCACCGGGCGCATGAGGCCGGTATCCCCGTGGTCGGCTCCCACCACGACTTTGACGGGACCCCTCCCCAGGCCGAGATGACGGCCCGGCTGGTCCGGATGGCCCGGCTCGGCGCCGACGTGCCCAAGCTCGCGGTGATGCCGCGCGATGTGCAGGATGTCCTTGCGCTGATGGCCGCGACCGCCGAGGCGCGGAGCCTCCTGCGAGGACCGCTGATCACCATGAGCATGGGGGAGCTGGGCGCGATCACCCGGCTGGGCGGGGGGATCTTCGGATCCTGCGCCACCTTCGGCGCCCTCCGCGAGGCCTCGGCCCCCGGTCAGCTGCCGGTCCGGGAGCTCCGCGCGGCCCTCGATCTGCTGGGCGGGGCCAGCGGCCCGGGCCCGGTGCGGCATCGGGGGGCGGATGCCCGCTGAGCCACGCCGATGCCCTGCGCCGATGCGCGGCGGCGTGAGGCCGGCTCTGCCGCTGTCGACAGGTCCCTGTGCACGGCGGGCTGCTGTGGACCGAGGGCGTGCCTCCCGGCGATGAGCGCACCCGGGTCAGGGACTGCTCGCCGAGGGGGCCGATCCCAGGTCGTCGGCCACCAGACGGGGGCCGGTGGCATCGGGCGGAAGCGCGGGGATCGCCCCGGTCTCGCGGGCGACGCGACGGCGCTCGCTGCGGCGCACCCGGCGCACGAGGGACCGCATCTGGCCCGCCGAGAGCGTCACCTGCCAGTCCTGGTGGCCCGGCAGGATCCAGCTGCGCCACTGCGAGAGGATCGCCAGGCCCATGCCGAGCAGGACGGCGACCAGCACCAGCGGGCCGGGCAGATGGAATTCCTGGACCAGCGCCGCACCGGTCGCCGTGACCAGGGCGCTGGTCGCGTACAGGGGACCGCCCCCGAAGATGATCGGGATCCGGCCCACGAGCAGGTCGCGGATCGCGCCGCCGCCCACGGCCGAGACGATGCCCAGCAGGAGCGCGGCGAGCACATCGAGACCGGCGGCGAGGGACTTCAGCGTGCCCGTCGCAGCCCAGAGCCCCAGCGCGGTCGCATCCAGCCCCACCATGAGCCGGCGCCAGGCCGTGCCGTCCGCGCCGACGAAGAACGAGAAGCCGGCGCCGGCGAGCGCACAGACGAGGTACCACGGGCCGTCGAAGGCGGCCGGGACTCCCTGGTCCAGGATCACGTCGCGCAGGATCCCGCCCCCGAGGCCGGAGACGATGCCGATCGCCGCGAAGCCGACGGGATCGAAACGCAGCCCGCGGGCGATCGAGCCGCCGGTGATGCCCATGACCACCACGCCCACGAGGTCCAGGGCGCGCAGCAGTTCGTGGGAGGCGAGCAGTTGCACAGGGGTCACAGCAGGCCACGATAGGCGAGCGCATGCCTAGACTGGCAGGCATGGAACGCTCCGTGACGGGACCCACCTTCGTGCGCATCGGCCTCACCGGCGGGATCGGAGCGGGCAAGTCCACCGTCGCGGGGATCTGGCGCGGGGAGGGGGTCCGGGTGATCGATCTCGACGCCCATTCCCGCGCCGTGCTCGACCAGCCGGGGGAGGGCCTCGAGGAGGCCATCGCCCGCTTCGGCGAGGAGTTCCGCCTCCCCGGCGGCACGGCGGACCGGGCGAGGCTCGCACGCCTGGTCTTCGCCGATCCTGCGGCACGTGCGGACCTGGAGCGCATCGTGCTCGACCGGGTCGACCGCGCGGTCGCGGACGAGGAGGGACAGGCCGTGCGGGCGGGGGAGCGCCTGCTGGTCCATGACAGCCCCCTGCTGCTGGAGAAGGGGCACGACGACGGCCGCTATGACCGGGTGGTCGCGGTCCTCGCCCCCCGGGGGCAGCGGATCGAGCGCGTCGAGAGGCACCGCGGGAGACCGCCCTCGTACACCGAATCGGTGATGGAGGCCCAGGTCACGGACCGTGAGCGCATCCTCCGCGCGGATGCCCTGCTGGTGAACAACGCAAGCGCACAGGTGCTGCGAGGTCGCGCGCTCGCGCTCCTGGGGCGTCTGCGGGCGGAGCTGCTCCCATGACGCCCTCGGCATCGCCGAACGCCGACGGGGCGAGGACGCGGCGCACCCGCAGCGCCCTCGTCGATGCCCTCGTGGTCCCGGTGCTCGGGGCGCCGATGGCCGGCGGTCCGAGCACCCCGGAGCTCGCCGCGGCGGTCACGGGCGCCGGCGGTCTGGGGAGCCTCGCCGGCGGGTACCGGACGGCCCGGCAGGTCCTCGCGCAGATCCGGGAGGCGCGCCTGCTCACTGACGGACCACTGGGCCTGAACCTCTTCATGCCGGAGGAGGTCCGCCCGGACCCGGCGGACCTCGCACGCTACGCCGCGGCGCTCGCCCCCTGGGCGGCGGAAGCAGGTCGTGCGACCCCGGTCCCGCCGGACATCGATCCCGTCCAGGAGGATCGTGAGCTCGAGGAGACGCTCGAGGCGGTGCTCGCCGTGCCCGGGCGCGGCATCGACCTGATCAGCACGACCTTCGGCCCGCCGAGCCCGGAGCGGGCCGATCGCATCCATGCTGCCGGAATCGAGCTGGGGATCACCGTGACCACGCCGGAGGAGGTCCGCTGCGTGCTGCCGCTGGCCCCGGAGATCCTCGTGGTCCAGGGGCCCGAGGCGGGCGGGCATCGCAGCACCTTCCGTCAGGACGAGGAGCCGTCCGGGCGTCCGCTGCCCGTTCTCCTCGCGGAGGTGCTGGGCGTTCTCTCGGCCGCGCAGGGAGAGGGCGGCGAGCGCCGCCCCGCCGTGGTCGCCGCAGGCGGGATCTCCTCGCGCGAGGACGTGCGGGCGCTGCTGGCGGCGGGGGCCGATGCGGTGCAGGTGGGGACGCTGCTGCTGCCGGCCGTCGAGGCCGGGACGCGGCCGGTGCATGCGCGGGCGCTGGGCGGGGACTCCCCGACGGTCGTGACGCGCGTCTTCACGGGTCGGCCCGCCCGGGCGCTCGTGACGCGCACGACGCGGGAGCTCGCAGCCCAGCAGGTCGTCGGCTACCCGCACGTGCACCGCATGACCGCTCCGCTGCGGGCCGCCGCCGGGGACGATGCGGGCCGGCTCCACCTCTGGGCCGGGACCGGGCACGCCGGGGCCCGTCCCGGGACGGCGGCGCAGATCCTCCGGGCCCTGGATCCCGCCGCCACCGGCGATCCGCGGACAGGACCTGTCCGCGAAGGGTCGTAGGCTCGTCCCATGCGTCCCGTCACCGATCTCGTCCGCGCCCTCAACCCCTTCGAGGTCATCTCCCCGTACCAGCCCTCGGGCGACCAGCCCCAGGCCATCGCCGAGCTCGCCCGGCGCATCGAGGCCGGGGAGCAGGACGTCGTGCTGCTCGGCGCGACCGGCACGGGCAAGAGCGCCACGACCGCCTGGCTCATCGAGAAGCTGCAGCGCCCCACCCTGGTGATGGCGCACAACAAGACCCTCGCCGCGCAGCTCGCGAGCGAGTTCCGGGAGCTGCTGCCGAACAACGCGGTCGAGTACTTCGTCTCGTACTACGACTACTACCAGCCGGAGGCGTACGTCCCGCAGTCGGACACGTACATCGAGAAGGACTCGAGCATCAACGCGGAGGTCGAGCGGCTGCGCCACAGCGCCACCAACTCGCTGCTCACCCGCCGCGACACCGTCGTGGTCTCCTCCGTCTCCTGCATCTACGGTCTGGGAACCCCGCAGGAGTACGTGGATCGCATGGTCCGCCTCGCCGTCGGCGATCAGCTGGACCTGGACCAGCTGCTGCACCGCTTCGTGGACATGCAGTACGACCGCAACGACGTCTCCTTCGAGCGCGGCACCTTCCGCGTGCGCGGGGACACCGTCGAGATCATCCCGATGTACGAGGAGCTCGCGATCCGGATCGAGTTCTTCGGCGACGAGATCGACGCGCTCTACACCCTGCATCCGCTGACCGGGGAGGTCGTGCGCGAGGAGCAGCAGATCCACGTCTTCCCGGCCTCCCACTACGTGGCGGGCCCCGAGCGGCTCTCCCGGGCGATCGACTCGATCGAGGTCGAGCTCGCCGAGCGGCTCGAGGAGCTCGAGTCCCAGAACAAGCTGCTCGAGGCGCAGCGCCTGCGCATGCGCACCACCCACGACCTCGAGATGCTGCGGCAGATGGGCAGCACCAACGGGGTCGAGAACTACTCGCGCCATCTCGACGGGCGCGGACCCGGCACCCCCCCGAACACCCTCATGGACTACTTCCCCGAGGACTTCCTCCTCGTCATCGACGAGTCCCATGTGACGATCCCGCAGATCGGGGCGATGTACGAGGGGGACCGCTCCCGCAAGCGCACCCTGGTCGACTTCGGCTTCCGCCTGCCGAGCGCGCTCGACAACCGCCCCCTGACCTTCGACGAGTTCGTGCGCCGCACCGGGCAGACGGTCTACCTCTCCGCGACCCCCGCCGAGTACGAGCTGCAGAAGTCGCGCGGGGTGGTCGAGCAGATCATCCGCCCGACCGGTCTCGTCGATCCGCGGGTGATCGTCAAGCCCGTCAAGGGGCAGATCGACGACCTGCGCGCAGAGATCGAGAAGCGGGTCCAGGCCGATGAGCGCGTGCTGGTGACGACCCTGACCAAGCGCATGGCCGAGGACCTCACCGACTTCCTCCTCGAGAACGGTGTGCGCGTGCAGTACCTCCATTCCGACGTCGACACCCTGCGTCGGGTCGAACTGCTGCGCCAGCTGCGCATGGGCGAGTTCGACGTGCTGGTCGGCATCAACCTGCTGCGAGAGGGCCTGGACCTGCCGGAGGTCTCGCTGGTGGCGATCCTCGACGCCGACAAGGAGGGCTTCCTGCGCTCGCGCACCTCGCTCATCCAGACCATCGGTCGCGCCGCCCGCAACGTGTCCGGCGAGGTGCACATGTACGCGGACCGGATCACGGACTCGATGCAGCAGGCGATCGACGAGACCAACCGCCGCCGGGAGAAGCAGATCGCGTACAACGAGGAGAACGGGATCGACCCGACCCCGCTGCGCAAGAAGATCGCGGATGTCACCGACATGCTCGCGCGCGAGGACATCGACACCGAGACCCTCATGTCCACGGACTACCGCTCCGGCAAGGAGCGGGTGGCCCGCGATCGGGCGCGGGCGCAGGCGACCGATGCCGTGACCGCGCGCAGCGTGGACCTGGGCGATGATCCGGTCGGAGCGCTGAGCGGGATGATCGACGAGATCACCGCCCAGATGCATCAGGCCGCGGAGACCCTCCAGTTCGAGGTCGCCGCCCGTCTGCGCGACGAGGTCACCGAGCTGAAGAAGGAGCTGCGCCGCGTGCAGCGGTCGAGCTGAGCATCGGGGCGCCGCCCGGCCCTCCCGCGGGGGCCCGGAGGGGCGTCTCCCACGAGAGGAGAGCAGGTCATGCTCAGCACGCTCATGACCGCCGGGCACCGTCTCCGCCGGATCTGGTGGAGGCTGCGGCGGCCTCGTACCTTCGGCGTGAAGGTCCTCCTGCTCCATCCGGAGGATCCGGGACGGTTCCTGGCCGTGCGGCACTCCTACACCGATCAGGACCGGTGGGCGCTGCCCGGGGGCCGTTTCCGGCCGGGCCGGGAGGCGGCCGAGGCCGCGGCCCGGCGGGAGGTCCGCGAGGAGCTCGGCCTCGACATCGCCGGTCCGCTCGACGAGCTCGCGACGGTCCGCAGCCGGGCGGAGGGGAAGCGCGACACGATCACGATCTTCGCGGGGACGGCGGGGAGCCCTCGCGCGAGGACCTCGCTCGAGCTGCGGGACGCTCGGTGGGCCGCGACCGATCTCAGCGATCTGCCCGGCCAGGATCCGACCTCCCGATGGCTCCGCCTGGCCCTCGAGTCCCGTCGCTCCTGACGTCGGCGCCTCCCGCTACCAGCCGCGCTCGGCCCACTCGTCCAGATGCGGCCGCTCCGCACCGAGGGTCGTGTCGTCGCCGTGACCGGGATACACCCAGGTCGCGTCGCCGAGCACGTCGAAGATGCGTTCGCGCACATCGGACAGCAGCTGCTCGAAGCGCCGCGGATCGCTCTGCGTCGCGCCGACGCCGCCGGGGAACAGGGAGTCGCCGGTGAACAGGTGGTCGCCGTCGCCGCCACCGCGCCACAGCAGGGCGATCGAGCCCGGCGTATGGCCGCGCAGGCCGATCACCTCGAGATCGTGCACCCCGACCCGCAGGGTGTCCCCGTGGCGCAGCGGCTCCGCGGTCGGCACGGCGATGCCGGGGACGTCCGCCGCGCCGGCGGCGGTCACCGCGCCCGTGGCCGATTCGACCGGAGCCAGCGCTCCCCAGTGGTCCTGGTGCTGGTGCGTGGTCACGATGGTGTCCAGGCGGGAGACGGGAGAGCCCTCGCGCACCAGCTGCAGGAGCCGGGGTGCATCGGCTGCGGCGTCGATGAGCAGCTGGGCGCCGGAGACGCGGCATGTGAGCAGATAGGCGTTGTTGTCCATCGGGCCCACGGCGGCCTTGCGGATGATCATGGTCGGCATGATGCGCAGGGCGGCGGGGCCGCCGACCTCGACGTGCGGGGTGTAGGGGTCCGGGGTGCTCATGCGCCGAGCATAGGGGAGGGAGCCGGGAGCGGGTTCGTACGGAAGTTCGAGGACAGGATCTGTCCTGCTCTGTCGAGAGGAAGCGGTCGGGCGTCCCTCTCCGCCACTACGATGGACCGGTGAGTGATTCGCTGGTAGTCCGTGGTGCTCGGGAGCACAACCTCAAGAACGTCGACATCGAGATCCCCCGGGATCGCCTGGTGGTCTTCTCCGGGCTCTCGGGCTCTGGGAAGAGCTCCCTCGCCTTCGACACGATCTTCGCGGAGGGCCAGCGCCGCTACGTCGAGTCGCTGTCCTCCTACGCGCGCCAGTTCCTCGGTCAGATGGACAAGCCCTCGGTCGACCACATCGAGGGGCTCTCCCCGGCGGTCTCGATCGACCAGAAGTCCACCAACCGCAATCCGCGTTCGACCGTCGGGACGATCACGGAGATCTACGACTACCTGCGCCTGCTGTTCTCCCGCACCGGCGTGCAGCACTGCCCGACCTGCGGTGAGGTCGTGACCGCCACGAGCGCCGAGCAGATCGTCGACATCCTCCTCGAGCTCGAGCCCGGCACCCGCTTCCAGCTGCTGGCCCCGGTGCTGCGCGGGCGCAAGGGCGAGCACGTGGACCTGCTGTCCTCCCTGCGCGCGCAGGGCTACGCCCGCGCCAGGATCGACGGGCGCCTGCGTCGGCTGGATGAGGACATCGAGCTGGACCGCAAGCTCAAGCACTCGATCTCCGTGGTCGTGGACCGTCTGGCCGCGAAGCCGGACGCGCGCCGTCGCCTCACCGACTCCGTCGAGACCGCGCTGCGCCTGGCCGAAGGGCTCCTGGTGGTCGACTTCGTCGATCGCGACGACGACGATCCCTCCCGCATGCGCCGCTTCTCGGAGGCGCGCGCCTGCCCGAACGGCCACGAGCTCACCATCGACGACATCGAGCCGCGGTCCTTCTCCTTCAACGCCCCCTACGGAGCCTGCCCGGAGTGCACCGGGCTCGGCCAGAAGCTCGAGGTCGACCCGGAGCTCGTGGTCCCCGACGAGGACCTCTCCCTCGCCGAGGGCGCGATCGCGCCCTGGACCATGGGCTCGAGCGACCATCATCAGGAGATGATGGCCGGGCTCGCCGAGAAGCTCACGTTCCGGATGGACGTCCCGTGGCGGGCGCTGCCCCAGCGCGCCAAGGACGCCCTCCTGCACGGCAGCGACTTCGAGGTGCACGTGCGCTACCGCAACCGCTTCGGCCGCGAGCGGACCTACTCGACCGGTTTCGAGGGGGTCATGCACTTCCTGAACCGGCGGCACACGGACACCGAATCCGACTGGGCGAAGGAGAAGTACGAGCAGTTCATGCGGGAGGTGCCCTGCGCCGCCTGCCATGGAGCGCGCCTGCGCCCGGAGATCCTCGCCGTCACCGTGGGCGGCCTCTCGATCGCGCAGCTGTGCGAGCTGTCGATCCGCGAGGCCCAGGAGTTCGTGCTGAACCTGAAGCAGAGCGAGCGCGACGCGGAGATCGCCGAGGAGATCCTCCGGGAGGTGCGCTCGCGCCTGGGCTTCCTGCTCGACGTGGGACTGGACTATCTCTCCCTCGCCCGTGCGGCAGGCACGCTCTCCGGCGGCGAGGCGCAGCGGATCCGCCTGGCCACCCAGATCGGCTCCGGACTGGTCGGCGTGCTCTACGTCCTGGACGAGCCGTCGATCGGCCTGCACCAGCGCGACAACGAGCGCCTCATCGCCACTCTCACCCGGCTGCGCGACCTCGGCAACACCCTCATCGTCGTCGAGCACGACGAGGACACGCTCAACGCCGCCGACTGGGTCGTGGACATCGGTCCGCTCGCCGGCGAGTACGGCGGGCACGTCGTCCACTCCGGCTCCGTCGAGGACCTGAAGACCAATCCGGACAGCCTCACCGGGCAGTATCTCAGCGGACACCTGTCCATCCCCGTGCCCGCGGCGCGCCGGCCCGTCGACAAGGGACGGCAGCTGACCGTCGTCGGTCCGCGGGAGAACAACCTCCGCGGCATGGACGTCACCTTCCCCCTGGGGACGTTCACCGCGGTCACCGGCGTCTCCGGCTCCGGGAAGTCGACGCTCGTCAACGACATCCTCTACGCGGTCCTGGCCAAGGAGCTCAACCGGGCCCGCCTCGTCCCGGGGCGGCACAAGCGGGTCACGGGACTCGAGCACCTCGACAAGGTCGTGCACGTGGACCAGTCGCCCATCGGGCGCACCCCGCGCTCCAACCCCGCGACCTACACGGGCGTCTGGGACCGGGTCCGCACCCTGTTCGCCCAGACCTCCGAGGCGAAGATCCGCGGCTACCAGGCGGGACGTTTCTCCTTCAACGTCAAGGGCGGACGCTGCGAGGCCTGCTCCGGCGACGGCACCATCAAGATCGAGATGAACTTCCTGCCGGACGTGTACGTCCAGTGCGAGGTCTGCCACGGCAACCGCTACAACCGCGAGACCCTCGAGGTGCGCTTCAAGGGCAAGAACGTCGCCGAGGTCCTGCACATGCCGATCTCCGAGGCGGTCGAGTTCTTCGAGGCCGTCCCGGCGATCCGGCGCCAGCTCCAGACCCTGGTCGACGTGGGCCTGGGCTACGTGCGCCTGGGCCAGAGCGCGACCACCCTGTCGGGCGGCGAGGCGCAGCGCGTCAAGCTCGCGTCCGAGCTGCACAAGCGCCACAACGGCCGCAGCGTCTACGTGCTCGACGAGCCGACCACGGGTCTGCACTTCGAGGACGTCCGCAAGCTCCTCGGCGTGCTCGACGGACTCGTCGACAAGGGCAACACCGTGATCGTGATCGAGCACAACCTCGACGTCATCAAGAGCGCGGACTGGGTCATCGACCTGGGGCCCGAGGGCGGTGCCGGCGGCGGACAGGTCGTGGCCACCGGCACCCCGGAGAAGGTCGCCCGGGTCGCCGAGTCGTACACGGGACGGTTCCTCGCCCCCATGCTGGAGCCCGCGGGGCGGGCCGCGAAGGGCCGCTGAGATGGCAGACCCCGCGACCTACCGTCCGGCACCCGGCACGATCCCCACCTCCCCGGGGGTCTACCGCTTCCGCGACGGCGACGGGCGGGTCATCTACGTCGGCAAGGCCAAGAACCTGCGCCAGCGGCTGTCGAACTACTTCCAGGACCTGACCGCGCTGCACGAGCGGACCCGTCGCATGGTCACGACCGCCACGAGCGTGGAATGGACCGTCGTCGGGACCGAGGTCGAGGCCCTCACCCTCGAATACACCTGGATCAAGGAGTACGACCCGCGGTTCAACGTGAAGTTCCGCGACGACAAGTCGTACCCCTTCCTCGCGATCACCATGTCGGAGCGGTTCCCGCGCGTGCACGTCACCCGCAAGCCCAAGCTCAAAGGGGACCGCACCTTCGGTCCCTACGCCCAGGTCTGGGCGATCCGCGAGACCGTCGACCTGATGCTGCGCGTCTTCCCGGTGCGCAGCTGCACCGCGGGCGTGTTCCGCCGCGCCGAGCGCAGCGGACGGCCCTGCCTGCTCGGCTTCATCGGCAAGTGCTCCGCGCCCTGCACCGGCGAGATCTCGGAGGAGGAGCATCGGCTGCTGGCGGAGCAGTTCGCGGACTTCATGGCGGGCAACACCGCGACCTATACGCGTCGCATCGAGCAGCGCATGCGCGAGGCCGCCGCGGCCATGGACTACGAGACCGCCGCGTCCCTGCGGGACGACCTGCAGGCGCTGACCGCCGTGATGGAGAAGAACTCCGTCGTCCTGTCCGACGCCACCGACGCGGACCTCGTCTCCATCGTGCACGACGAGCTCGAGGCCTCGATCCAGGTCTTCCATGTGCGTGGCGGCAGGATCCGCGGGCAGCGCGGCTGGACCGCGGAGATCCTGGACGACTCCACCCCCGCGGACCTCATGGAGCGCGGGCTCACCCAGCTCTACACCGACGGCGAGGTGCCTCGCGAGGTCCTCGTCTCCCAGCTCCCGGCGAACGAGGAGCAGGTCCGCGCCCTGCTCGGCCGGAGCACGGATCTGCGCGTCCCGCGCCGTGGCGAGAAGAAGGAGCTGCTGGAGACGGTCACCGCGAACGCGCAGGAGGCGCTGCGGCTGGGGCGGCTGCGTCGCATCGGCGATCTCACCGCGCGCTCCAAGGCTCTCGAGGACCTGGGGGAGGCCCTCGAGCTCGCGGAGCCGCCGCTGCGGATCGAATGCTTCGACATCTCCCACACCCAGGGCACCAACGTCGTCGGCTCCCAGGTGGTGTTCGAGGACGGCCTGCCCCGCAAGAGCGAGTACCGCCGCTACTCGGTCAGCGGCGACGCCGCCCGGGACGACACCGCCTCGATGTACGACGTGATCCACCGCCGCCTCCAGCGGCATCTGCACCCGCCGGAGAAGACCGAGGAGGAGTCGCGCCGCTTCGCCTACCCGCCGTCGCTGATCCTCGTCGACGGCGGCGCCCCGCAGGTCGCGGCCGCCCAGCGCGCCTTCGACGACCTGGGGGTCACCGACGTCGCCCTCGCCGGGATCGCCAAGCGCCTCGAGGAGATCTGGCTTCCCGGGGAGGAGCATCCGCTCATCCTTCCGCGCACGAGCGAGGCCCTCTTCCTCGTCCAGCGCCTGCGGGACGAGGCCCACCGCTTCGGGATCACCTACCACCGCTCGAAGCGGGGGAGAGCGCAGAACCAGAGCGCCCTGGACGGCATCCCGGGGCTGGGCCCTGCGCGCCGTCGCGCCCTCCTGGACGCCTTCGTGACGGTGCGCGCGATCCGCGAGGCCGATCCCGAGCAGCTGCAGGAGGTCGAGGGGATCGGTCCGGCATTGGCCGCGCAGATCCTCGCCGCGCTACGATCCGAGGAGCCCGGACCCGCGGTGGACATGTCCACCGGCGAGATCATCGAGCCGTGACCAGCGCGCGGAGGGCCAGCGGAAGGAGAGCACGTGACCAGTGGAGCCACGCAGCCGACGGAGGCCGTCGGCGAGCCGGGGGAGATCGTCATCATCACGGGCCTCGCCGGCTCGGGCCGGGAGACCGCGGCCCACGCGCTCGAGGACCTCGGCTGGTACGTCGTCTACAACATCGCCCCCCAGCTGATCCCCACCCTGTATGAGCTGCAGGCCCAGGCCGAGGGCCGCGACACCCGCTTCGCCGTCGTCGTCGACCCGCGCTCGGGCCCGTTCTTCGCCGAGCTCTCCGAGGTCGTCCAGCGTCTGCGCCGCGCCGAGCTGCGCCCGCGCCTGGTGTTCCTCACCGCCAAGGAGGACGTCCTCGTGCGGCGCTTCGGCTCCGTGCGCCGCCCGCATCCGCTGCAGGGCGAGGAGGGCGTGCTCGAGGGGATCCGGCGCGAGCGCGAGATGCTCGCTCCCTACCGGCGCCTGGCCGACGTCGTCATCGACACGAGCACCCTGAACGTGCACCAGCTGACGATGAAGATGCGCACGACCTTCGGCTCCTTCGAGCAGCAGTCGCTCACCGTCAACGTGGTCTCCTTCGGATTCAAGTACGGGATCCCGATCGAGGCGGATCACGTCAGCGACGTCCGCTTCATCCCGAATCCGTACTGGGTGGAGGGGCTGCGCGAGAAGCGGGGCACCGACGCGGAGGTCGCCGAGTTCGTCCTCGACAACGCGAACGCGCGCGAGTTCGCCGACCGCTACCTCGAGATGATCGCGCCGGTCCTGCGCGGGTACACGGGCGAGAACAAGCACTTCACGACCTTGGCGATCGGCTGCACGGGCGGGAAGCACCGCTCCGTCGCCATGGCCGAGCACATCGCCGACGGACTGCGCCAGAGCGGGCACGCCGTCCGCGTCCGCCACCGTGATCTGGGGCGGGAATGAACGCCGCATCGGCGCCGGGGACGCCCCGGCGCCGGGGGCGGGTCCATCGGGCCGGTTCCCCGGGGGACACCGGCGGGCTGCGGGTCGTCGCCCTCGGCGGCGGCCACGGGCTCGCCGCCAACCTGCGCAGCCTGCGCCTGCTGGTCGAGGACATCACCGCGGTGGTCACCGTCGCCGACAACGGGGGCTCCTCGGGGCGGATCCGCACGGAGCTGCCGGTCCTCCCGCCCGGCGATCTGCGCATGGCTCTCGCAGCGCTGTGCGAGGACTCCGACTGGGGCTCGATCTGGCGGGACGTGATCCAGCACCGCTTCGCGACCGAGGGCGACCTCGACGGGCACGCCCTCGGGAACCTCCTGATCGTCGCCCTCTGGCAGATCCTCGAGGATCCGATCGCCGGGCTGGATCAGATGGGGGAGCTGCTGGGGGCGCGCGGACGGGTGCTGCCCATGGCCCTCGAGCCCCTCGACATCGAGGCCGATGTGCTGAGCCCCGCCGGGGACGTGCATCTGGTCCGCGGACAGGCCGAGGTCGCCAAGGCCGAGGGCCGCGTCCAGGACGTGCGGCTGCTGCCCCCGACGCCACGGGTCCCCGCCGAGGTCATCGACGCCATCCACGGGGCCGACTGGATCATCATCGGACCCGGCTCCTGGTACACCTCGGTCCTCCCGCATCTCATGATCCCGGAGATCGCCGAGGCGATCCGGACCACGAGCGCCCGTCGCTGCGTGACCATGAACCTCAGCACCGGCATGGCGGAGACCGAGGGCCGCTCGAGCCGCGACCTCCTCGAGGAGCTGTTCGAGCGCGAGCCCGACATCCGCTTCGACGCCCTGCTCGCGGATCCGACGGCGCTCGCGGACGCCTCCGAGCTCGCCGAGCTCGCGGACGACCACGGCATGCAGATCCTGCTGCGGCAGGTGAGCGTGCGGACCGGCGTGGCCGAGCACGACCCGATCCGCCTCGCGGCCGCGTACCGCGACCTCTTCGACGGCGCGTACGGCGATGTCGACGATCAGAACATCCCCCAGAAGGAGAGTGCCGCCGATGGCGCTGACCGGTGACGTCAAGGAGGAGCTCGCGCACCTCGAGGTGACACGGCCCTCGGCCCGCAAGGCGGAGGCCTCGGCCATGCTGCGCTTCGCCGGAGGCCTCCATCTGGTGGCCGGCAGGATCGTGGTGGAGGCCGAGCTCGACCATGCTGCGACGGCGCGCCGCCTGCGGGCCAGCATCGCGGACATGTACGGGCATGGCTGTGAGATCGCCGTGCTCGCCGCCTCCGGGATCCGTCGCAGCACGAGGTATGTGCTGCGGGTGACCGGGGACGGGGCCGTGCTGGCGAGGCAGACGGGGCTGCTGGATGCCCGAGGGCGTCCGGTGCGCGGCATGCCGCCCGCCGTCGTCGGGGGCGCCCTGCCGGATGCGCAGGCCGCCTGGCGCGGCGCCTTCCTCGCCCGCGGATCCCTCACCGAGCCGGGTCGCAGCTCGGCCCTCGAGCTGAGCTGCCCGGGCCCCGAGGTCGCTCTCGCCATGGTCGGCGCGGCTCGCCGCCTCGGCGTCGCCTCGAAAGCCCGGGAGGTACGGGGAATCGACCGGGTCGTGCTGCGCGACGGCGACCAGATCTCCGCTCTGCTGACCCTCATGGGCGCGCATCAGACGGTGCTCACCTGGGAGGACCGCCGCACGCGGCGCGAGGTGCGGGCGACGGCGCATCGCCTCGCGAACTTCGACGATGCGAACCTGCGTCGCAGCGCGCGCGCCGCCGTCGCGGCCGGGCAGCGGGTGGAGCGGGCTCTCGAGATCCTCGGCGAGGACGTGCCCGATCACCTCCTGCAGGCCGGTCGGCTCCGGCTCGAGCACCGGCAGGCGAGCCTCGAGGAGCTGGGGCGGCACTCCGATCCGCCGATGACCAAGGACGCCGTCGCCGGTCGCATCCGCCGGCTGCTGGCCCTGGCCGACAAGCGGGCGGAGGAGCTGGGGGTCCCCGGGACCGAGGACGGGATCCGCGAGGACGACGCGCCCTGATCTGTCCAGGGGCCTGGTCGCGATCCCCTGACCAGGATGTTCGCCCCGGCCTCCCGCCCATGTCTCATCCGGGCCGGGCGCTGTGACGGAACCCGCCCGGCAGTTGGTAGGATTCTTCGTGGTCGGGCGCACATCGTCCGGTCGATCCGAGCGTACGACGGCGTGCGCGACACCCATCGCCGCGGCATCGCTCTGGTGCCGCGATCCTAGGAGGAACCGTGGCCCTCAAGGTCGGTATTAACGGATTCGGTCGCATCGGGCGCAACTTCCTGCGCGCCGCGCTCGAGCAGCAGGCGGACATCGAGATCGTCGGTGTCAACGATCTCACCGACAACGCGACTCTCGCGAACCTCATCAAGTACGACTCGATCGGTGGCGTGCTGCCCTACGAGGTCTCCCACGACGAGGAGTCCATCACCGTCGGCGAGAACACCTTCAAGGCGTTCGCCGAGCGCGACCCCAAGAACATCCCGTGGGGCGAGATCGGTGCGGACGTCGTCATCGAGTCCACCGGCATCTTCACCAACGCGGAGAAGGCCAAGGCTCACCTCGAGGCCGGCGCGAAGAAGGTCATCATCTCCGCTCCCGCCACCAACGAGGACGCGACCTTCGTGATCGGCGTGAACGAGGGCGACTACGACCCGGCCGCGCACAACATCATCTCCAACGCCTCGTGCACCACCAACAGCCTGGCGCCGCTCGCCAAGGTGCTCAACGAGAAGTTCGGCATCGTCAAGGGCCTCATGACGACGATCCACGCCTACACCTCGGACCAGGTCCTCCAGGACGGCCCGCACAAGGACCCGCGCCGTGCCCGCGCCGCCGCCCTGAACATCGTCCCCACCACGACCGGCGCCGCCAAGGCCGTTGCGCTCGTGCTGCCGGAGCTGAAGGGCAAGCTGGACGGCTACTCGCTGCGCGTCCCGGTCCCCACCGGCTCGATCACGGACCTGACCTTCGAGGCGACCCGCGAGGTCACCGCCGAGGAGATCAACGCCGCCGTCAAGGAGGCCGCCGAGGGTCCGCTCAAGGGCATCCTGCGCTACACCGAGGACCCGATCGTCTCCAAGGACATCGAGGGCGACCCGCACTCCTCGATCTTCGACGCGCAGCTGACCAAGGTCAACGGCAACCTCGTCAAGGTCTTCGCCTGGTACGACAACGAGTGGGGCTTCTCCAACCGCCTGGTCGAGCTCTCGCAGCTCGTCGGCAAGTCCCTCTGATCCGCGCGTCGTCGATCTGACGACACGGACAGCCACGGAGCCCGCCGGACGCCACCCCGCAGGGTCGGCGACCGGCGGGCTCCGCTCGTCCCCCTCCGACCGGAAGGAAGCTCTGTGCTGAAGACCCTCGAATCGCTCGGCGATCTGCGCGGGAAGCGCGTGATCGTGCGCGCGGATCTCAACGTCCCCCTCGACGGGACGGCCATCACCGACGACGGCCGCATCCGTGCGGCGCTGCCCACGCTCTCCCGCCTCGTCGAGGCCGGCGCGCGGGTCGTCGTCATCTCCCACCTGGGACGCCCCAAGGGCGCCCCCGAGGACCGCTACTCCCTGCGCCCGGTCGTGGGCCGGCTCGGAGAGCTGCTGGGCCAGGACGTCGCCTTCGCGACCGACACCGTCGGCCAGAGCGCCCGTGAGGTCGTCGCCGGTCTCGCGGACGGCCAGGTCGCCGTGCTCGAGAACCTCCGCTTCAACCCGGGGGAGACCGCGAAGGACGAGGCCGACCGGCTCGCCTTCGCCCGCGAGCTCGCGGAGCTCGGCGATGCCTTCGTCTCCGACGGCTTCGGCGTCGTGCACCGCAAGCAGGCCTCCGTCTACGAGCTCGCCCAGCTCCTCCCGGCCGCGGCCGGCGAACTGGTCGGCACCGAGGTCGCGGCGCTGCGCAAGGTCACCGAGGAGCCGGCCCGGCCCTTCGTCGTGATCCTCGGCGGCTCCAAGGTCTCCGACAAGCTCGGCGTCATCGAGTCGCTGCTGGCCAAGGCGGACCGCATCCTCATCGGCGGCGGCATGGCCTTCACCTTCCTCAAGGCGCAGGGTCACGAGATCGGCACCTCCCTGCTGGACGGGGAGCAGCTCGAGACGGTCAAGGGCTACATCGCCCAGGCCGAGTCCGCGGGCGTCGAGCTCGTCGTCCCGACCGATGCCGTGGTGGCCCCCGCCTTCGCCGCGGACGCCCCGGCGACCGTGGTCGCGGCCGATGCGATCCCCGCCGACCAGATGGGTCTGGACATCGGCCCCGCCTCGACGGAGCTGTTCGCCTCGAAGATCGCCGATGCGGAGACCGTGTTCTGGAACGGGCCGATGGGCGTGTTCGAGTTCGACGCCTTCGCCGGCGGCACCCGCGGCGTGGCCGCGGCCCTCGCCGACGCTCCGGGATACACCGTGGTCGGCGGCGGCGACTCCGCCGCCGCGGTCCGCATCCTCGGCTTCGACGAGTCGAAGTTCTCGCACATCTCCACCGGCGGCGGTGCGAGCCTCGAGCTGATCGAGGGCAAGTCCCTGCCGGGCATCTCTATCCTCGAGGAGGACACCAAGTGAGCACCCGTACCCCGCTGATGGCGGGCAACTGGAAGATGAACCTCGACTGGAAGCAGGGCCTCGCCCTGGTCGAGGAGCTGGGCGACGCCCTGAAGTCCGTGGACACCGACGCCGTCGAGGTCGCCGTGATCCCGCCGTTCGTCGACATCCGCACCGTCCAGGTCGCGGTCGAGGCCGGCAAGCTGCCGATCGCCTACGGCGGCCAGGACGTCTCCGAGCACGAGTCCGGCGCCTACACCGGCGAGATCTCCGGGCAGATGCTGAAGGCGCTCGGCGCGACCTACGCCCTGGTGGGTCATTCGGAGCGGCGCCAGTACCACGCCGAGACCGAGCAGATCACCAACGCCAAGGTCAAGGCCGCCTTCGCGGCCGGTCTGGTGCCGATCCTGTGCGTCGGGGAGCCGCTCGAGGAGCGCAAGGCCGGCAAGCATGTCGAGTACACCCTCGCCCAGCTCGAGGGTGGCGTGGAGGGGCTCTCCGCCGAGGACGCCGCGAGGATCGTCATCGCCTACGAGCCCGTGTGGGCCATCGGCACCGGCGAGGTCGCCACGCCCGATGACGCGCAGGAGGTCTGCGCCGCGATCCGCGAGGCGCTGCGGGGCCTGTTCTCCCCGGAGGTCGCCGAGGCCGTCCGCGTCCTGTACGGCGGCAGCGTGAAGTCCTCGAACGTCGCCGAGCTCATGGGCAAGGCCGATGTCGACGGCGCGCTCGTGGGCGGCGCTTCGCTCAAGGCCGACGAGTTCGCGAAGATCGCCGGCTTCGAGAAGGCCTGATCCTCCCGATCGGACCTCGGGGCCATGTGCCCGGTCCCACGGCCCGCCCGCGTCCGACGCAGGCGGGCCGTGGCGTAAGCTGGTCCGGTTCGAGCCGAAACGGAAGGGGTCTTCGTGGACCTGTCACTGCTGCGGATCATCCTGCAGGTGCTGCTCGCCGTCACCGGTCTGCTGGTGATCGTGCTGATCCTCCTGCACAAGGGCAAGGGCGGGGGCCTGTCGGACATGTTCGGCGGCGGCGTCTCCTCCTCGGCGAGCGCCTCCGGCGTCGCGGAGCGGAACCTCAACCGCCTCACGGTGACCCTCGGCGTCATCTGGGGTGCGAGCGCCGTGGGTCTCGGCGTCATCGAGCGCTTCCTGTGATGCATCGCTGACCCTGCTCATCGAGAACGGGTCGCCCCCTTGCGGGGGCGACCCGTTCTCGTATCGGCGGGGCACGCAGGTGCTGCGCGTCAGGCTCCCGTGAGCTCCGCGGCGGCGGCCTCGTCGAGGTACCAGGTCGTCGACTCGAGACCGCGCACGGCGGAGGCCGGCGTGCCGGTCGGGTCGATCTCCCCGTGGCCGCGGGCGACGGCCGCGGCCTTCTCCGCTCCCGCGACCAGCAGCGCCACGTGGCGCGCCGAGTTCACCACGGGCCAGGTCAGCGAGATCCGCTCGGAGGGCGGCTTGGGGGAGTCCCGCACAGGGATCACGTTCATGCTCACGTCCTGCTGTGCCGGATGCTCCGGGAACAGGGAGGCGATGTGGCCGTCAGGCCCCATGCCCAGGAGGATCACGTCGAAGAAGGCATGGCCCCGGGTGCGGAACGGGGCGTCGCCGCCGGCGAGATCGAGCTGCTGCCCGTACCAGGCGGCCGCCTCGTCCAACGACATGCCGTCGGTGGTCGCCGGCATGCGGTGCACTCGGTGCGCGGGCAGGTCCAGGGCGTCTAGCAGGCCCTGCACGGCGACATCGTTGCGGTCGGCGCTGCCGGACTCGACGAAGCGCTCGTCGCCCCACCACAGGTGCAGGGCGCCCGTGTCGACCCCGGCCTCGGCGAGGGCGACGGGGAGGGCGAGGGCGGTCTTCACACCGACCGTTCCTCCGGTCAGGACGAGGTGCGCGACGCCGCGGGCGTCGATCGCATCGCGCAGCTGACCGGCGACCGCGGACGCCGCGGAGGCGGCGACCGCATCGGCGTCGGCGGAGACGACGTCGGTCGGGGCGGGCTTGTCCTTGGCGTACGTGGACAGGTTCCGCACGACGGAGTATGCGTGGGTGAGCACGTCGCCGTAGACCTCGTCGGGGTCCAGGCGCCGCAGCTCCTCGGCGAGCAGTTCGTAGAGGGAGCGCTCCGGCATCGCCACGTGCTGTCCGGGCTGGGAGCCGAGCGTCATGACGATCGACTCGGGCCCTTCTCGGCGCAGGGAGACGCTGGCATCGTCCGGACGGTGCAGGAGGACGCCCTGGACGCCGGCGGTCGCGGGATCGGTCGGCTCCTCGACCTCGACCGCGGTGCCGAGCGACAGCTCGAGCCATGAGGCGAGCAGGACGACCGAGGGGTCCTCCTTCGGGCCGAGGACCACGATCCGGTCCGGCAGGGTCGCCGGCGGGACCTCGAAGGCGGTCGCGATGAGGCCGCGCCAGCTGGTCAGCCGGGCCCAGGAGAGATCCGAGTCGCCGCTCGCATAGCCGCGCCGCAGCCGCTTGAGCATCGCGGTGGGCTCGTCGCATGCGGCGGCGTCGGTGATGCGGCGCTGCGACATGGAGCCCAGCACGTCATGGACGGGGGAGGAGGGAGCGCCCTCGGGCCACCAGGTGACGATCGGGGCGTCGGGCAGCAGCAGCGGCATGATCAGCGTGTCGAGGTTCGACATGACCGTTCCGCGGGCCCGCAGCACGATGATCTCGCCGGCGCCGGCGTCGCGGCCCACGCGGATCTCCGCATCCAGGCCGGAGGCCTCGGCGTCGAAGTCGGCGTCGACGACGATGACGCGGCTGGGGTGCTCATGGCTCGCCCGGACCGCGGCCTCGAGCGCCTCGTCGATGTCGTCGCCGGTCGCGACGATCAGCAGGGTCAGGACGCGGCCGATGGTGTTGGCCCCGAACGTCTCCCGCATCTGCGTCATCTTCTTGTCGATCGCCGACGCGGTGGTGTCGGTGAGGGTCGTGATCACGGTCGCCTCCAGGCGCGCCCGTCGAGGGCGAGCATCTCGTGTGCGGTGTCGGGGCCCCAGGTCCCCGAGCGGTACGGGGTGGGCGGCAGCTGCTCCGCCCAGAACGCGGTGATCGGGTCCAGGATCTTCCAGGACAGCTCGACCTCCCGCTGGCGCGGGAACAGCGGCGGGTCGCCCAGCAGCATGTCCAGGATCAGGCGCTCGTAGGCCTCGGGGGACTCCTCGGTGAAGGAGGAGCCGTAGGCGAAGTCCATCGTCACGTCCCGCACCTCCATCTGGGTGCCGGGGACCTTGGAGCCGAAGCGCATGGTCACGCCCTCATCGGGCTGGACTCGGATGACGATCGCGTTCTGGCCCAGATCCGCGGCGTCCGTCGAGCGGAAGGGCAGGAAGGGCGCGCGCTTGAGCACGACGGCGATCTCGGTCACGCGGCGTCCCAGACGCTTGCCGGCCCGCAGGTAGAACGGCACGCCCGCCCAGCGGCGGGTCGCGATGTCCAGGCGGATCGCGGCGAAGGTCTCGGTCTTCGAGTCGGCGGGGATGCCGTCCTCCTCGAGGTAGCCGCGCACCTCCTCGCCACCCTGCAGGCCGCCGACGTACTGTCCGCGGGCGGTGTGGGCGCCGAGGTCCTCGGGCAGGGTCACCGCGGCGAGGACCTTCTCCTTCTCCGCGCGCAGCTCGGCCGCGTCGAAGGAGACGGGCTCCTCCATGGCGGTCAGGGCGAGCAGCTGCAGGAGGTGGTTCTGGATGACGTCGCGGGCGGTGCCGATGCCGTCGTAGAAGCCGGCGCGGGAGCCGATGCCGATGTCCTCGGCCATCGTGATCTGCACGTGGTCGACGTAGTTGGCGTTCCAGATCGGCTCGAACATCTGGTTCGCGAAGCGCAGCGCGAGGATGTTCTGGACCGTCTCCTTGCCCAGGTAGTGGTCGATGCGGAAGACGTCCTCGGGGCGGAAGACCTTCTCCACCACGTCGTTGAGCTCGCGCGCGGAGGCGAGGTCGTGCCCGAAGGGCTTCTCGATGACCACGCGGCGCCAGGAGCCGTCGCGCGGGGTGTTCAGACCGGAGTTCGCCAGCTGCTCGCACACCTGCGGGAAGGCGCCCGGGGGGATGGAGAGGTAGAAGGCGTGGTTCCCGCCGGTGGCCCGCGTGCGGTCCAGCTCCCCGACCACGCGGGTGAGCTCCTCGAAGGCGGCGGTGTCATCGAAGTTGCCCGTGACGAAGCGGAGGCCTCCGCGCAGCTGCTCGAAGACGGCTTCGCTGAAGGGCGTGCGGGCGTGGGCCTCGACGCTGTCGTGCACGTACTGCGCGAAGTCCTCGTCGCTCCAGTCGCGGCGGCCGAAGCCGACCAGGCCGAAGCTGGGCGGCAGCAGGCCGCGGTTGGTGAGGTCGTAGATCGCGGGCAGCAGCTTCTTGCGGGCCAGGTCGCCGGTCACGCCGAACATCACCATCGAGCAGGGGCCCGCGATGAGAGGCAGTCGGCGATCACGCGGGTCCCGCAGGGGATTGCCCTGCGTCTCGGTGTCGTTCACGGTGTTCCTTTCGGCAGGACGTGGGGCCGGCCAGGGGCCGACCCCACGCTGCAGGATTCGGGAGGAGGGCCGGTCAGGCCCGGGCGGCCTCGATCGAGGACTGCACGGTGGCGAGCAGCTCGTTCCAGGCGACCTCGAACTTGGAGACGCCCTCGGACTCGAGCACGGCGAAGACGTCGGCGAGGTCGACGCCCGCGGCGGCGACCTCGGCGAGGGTCGCCTCGGCCTGCTGGGCCGCGGCGGCGTCGAGAGCGGCGCCCGGCGCGGAGTGGTCGGCGACGGCCTCGAGGGTCTTCTCCGGCATCGTGTTCACGCTCGGGTCGGCGACGAGGCCGTCGACGTACATGGTGTCGGAGTAGTCGGGGTTCTTCACGCCCGTGGACGCCCACAGCGCACGCTGGGGGTTCGCGCCCTGGGCCTTCAGGGCGGCGAAGCGCTCGCCCCCGAAGGCCTCGAGGTACTCGCCGAAGGCGGCGACGGCGTTGGCGACTCCGGCCCTGCCCTGGAGCGCCGCGGCGTCGCCGCCGAGGGCCTCCAGGCGCTTGTCGATCTCGGTGTCGACGCGGGAGACGAAGAACGAGGCCACCGAGTGGATGGCGGAGAGGTCCCTGCCGGCCCGGGCGGCGAGCTCGAGACCCGCGAGGTAGGCCTCGATGACCTCCTGGTAGCGGGCGACGGAGAAGATGAGCGTCACGTTGACGCTGATGCCCTCGGCGATCACGGCCGTGATCGCCGGGAGCCCCTCGAGGGTCGCGGGGATCTTGATCATGACGTTCTCGCGGCCGACGGTCGCATGCAGGCGCTTCGCCTGCTCGATCGTCTTCTCGGTCTCGTGCGCGAGACGCGGGTCGACCTCGATCGAGACGCGGCCGTCGAAGCCCTTGCTGGAGGCGTAGACGTCGGAGAGGAGGTCGGCGGCGGTGCGCACGTCGTCGGTGGTGAGGACCTCGACGACGCCCTCGACGTCGGCGCCCTCGCCCGCGAGGCGGGCGATGTCGGCGTCGTAGTCGGAGCGGCCGGAGATCGCGGCCTGGAAGATGGAGGGGTTGGTGGTCACGCCGACCACGTTCCGGGTGTCGATGAGCTCCTGCAGGCTGCCCGAGGAGATGCGCTCGCGCGAGAGATCATCGAGCCAGATGGACACACCGGCGTCGGACAGGGCCTGGGTGCGGGGGTTCTGGGTCATGGGGGCGTTCTTTCCGGGCGCTGATGTGCCCTGTGTCGAACTGTGGTGATGCGGGTGGAAGAGGAGCGGGGCGGGACCGGGGTCCCGCCCCGCGGGCGATCAGGCTCCGGCCGCGGCCAGGGACTCCTTCGCCGCCGCGACCACGGCATCAGGGGTGAAGCCGAACTCGCGGAAGAGGGTCTTCGCATCGGCCGAGGCGCCGTAGTGCTCGAGGGACACCGCACGGCCGTGCGAGCCCAGGAATCGGTACCACGGCATGGCGATGCCGGCCTCGACGGAGACGCGAGCGGTCACCGAGGACGGCAGCACGGACTCCTTGTAGTTCTCATCCTGCTCGTCGAACCACTCGACCGAGGGCATGGAGACGAGGCGGGCCGGGATCCCCTCGGCCTCGAGCTGCTTCTGCGCCTCGGCGGCGTACTGCACCTCGGAGCCGGTCGCGATGAGGATGACCTGCGGTGCGGCGGAGGCGTCCTTGAGGACGTACCCGCCCTTCGCGACGCCCTCGGCGCCGGCGTACTCGGAGCGGTCCAGGGTCGGCAGAGCCTGACGGGAGAGGACCAGGCCCACCGGGCCGTTGTCCCGCTCGAGCAGCGCCTTCCAGGCCTGGGCGGTCTCGTTCGCGTCCGCGGGGCGGACGATCGACAGCCCGGGGATCGCGCGGTACGCGGCGAGGTGCTCGACCGGCTGGTGGGTCGGGCCGTCCTCGCCGAGGCCGACGGAGTCGTGCGTCCACACGTAGGTGGCGGGCACGTTCATGAGCGAGGCCAGGCGCACGGCGCCGCGCATGTAGTCGGCGAACTGGAAGAAGGTGCCGCCATAGGGGCGGGTCAGGCCATGCAGCGAGATGCCGGAGAGGATCGCGCCCATGCCGTGCTCGCGGATGCCGAAGTGCAGCGTGCGGCCGTACTTGTCGCCCGCGAACTCGTGCGAGGAGAGCTCCTCCGGCAGGAAGGAGGGCTCGCCCTTCATGGTCGTGTTGTTGGAGCCGGCGAGGTCGGCGCTGCCGCCCCACAGCTCCGGCATGACCGGGGCGAGGGCGTTCAGCACCTGGCCGGAGGCGGCGCGGGAGGCGAGGCCCTTGGCGTCGGCCTCGAACACCGGGAAGGCGTCGGCGAAGCCCTCGGGCAGCTCGCGCGCGGCGAGGCGGTCCAGCAGCGCCGCGGCGTCCGCGTTCGCGCCGCGCCATTCCTGGTAGCTCGTCTCCCAGGCGGCCTTCGCCTCGGCGGCGCGGGAGGACAGCTCGCGGGTGCGGGCGAGGACGTCGCTCTCGACCTCGAAGCTCTTCTCCGGATCGAAGCCCAGGACCTTCTTGAGGCCGGCCACGGCCTCCTCGCCCAGCGCGTTGCCGTGCACGTTGTGGCTGCCGGCGAGCTCCGGGGTGGGCCAGCCGATGACGGTTCGCAGGCGGATGAAGGTCGGCTTGTCGGTGACCTTCTGACCCTCGAGGATGGCCTGCTTGAGCGCGGCGACGTCCTCGACGTACTCGGTGCCCCCGTTCGTCCAGTCCACGGTGCGCACGTCCCAGCCGTAGGCCTCGTAGCGGGCCGCCGTGTCCTCGGTGAAGGCGATCGAGGTGTCGCCCTCGATGGAGATCTCGTTGTCGTCCCAGATGACGATGAGGCTGCCCAGCTGCTGGGTGCCCGCGAGGGAGCTGGCCTCGCTCGAGACGCCCTCCTCGAGGTCGCCGTCGGAGGCGATCACGTAGGTGAAGTGGTCGAAGGGGCTCGTGCCCGGGGCCGCCTCCGGATCCAGCAGGCCGCGCTCGCGACGCTGCGCCATGGCGAAGCCGACCGCGGAGGAGATGCCCTGGCCCAGCGGGCCCGTGGTGATCTCGACGCCCTTCGTGTGGAAGTTCTCGGGGTGGCCCGGGGTCTTGGAGCCCCAGGTGCGCAGCGCCTCGATGTCCTCCAGCTCGAGGCCGAAGCCCCCCAGGTACAGCTGGATGTACTGGGTCAGGCTGGAGTGGCCGGCGGAGAGGATGAACCGGTCGCGTCCCAGCCAGGTCGGGTCCTGGGGGTCGTGGCGCATGATGTCCTGGTAGAGCAGGTATGCCGCAGGAGCGAGGCTCACCGCGGTGCCCGGGTGACCGTTGCCGACCTTCTGCACGGCATCGGCCGCGAGCACGCGCGCCGTGTCCACGGCGCGCTTGTCGGTCTCGGTCCAGCCCTCGGGGGCCTTGAAGGTGACGGTCACGTGTACTCCCTCATGTCGGTGGACCGGTCGTCGCCTGGGGCGGCGCCCGGTGGGCCTTCCTGGGCGTGCGGTCCTGCACGCCGACGGCGCCCACTCTAGTGGTGGCGGGCGGCTCGCACCGAGCCGCCGTCATCTGGTGGAACACCTGCGGCGCCGTGCGTGTTCCCCCTGCGTGAGGGGTCTCACCCAGGGCGGCGCAGCTCACGCGACCTGTCGGCAGGGCGGCCGGGTGCGACGGCGCTCCTCCGGTAGGCTGGTGCGCGTACGTCCATCCGGCGCCCGTCCCGCGTCGGGGGATCCCTCGTGGAAGGACGGTGAGCGGTGGACGCCACCCAGGACACCCGGCCCCGGCGGTCGGCATCGGGCCCCGCGGCGCGGAGGCGGACCCCCGGGGGAGCCCCGTCGTCGCGCAGCGTCTCCTCGGTCCTGCGGGCGTACGTCGCGCTCACCAAGCCGCGCATCATCGAGCTGCTGCTCATCACGACGATCCCGACGATGTTCCTCGCGGCCGGCGGGTTTCCGAACCTGTGGCTGATCGTGGCGACGATGGTCGGCGGCTATCTCGCCGCTGGCGGCGCCAACTCGCTGAACATGTACCTGGACCGGGACATCGACGCGCACATGAAGCGCACCCGCAACCGCCCCATCGTCACGGGCGAGGTCTCGCCCCGCGCGGCCGTGATCTTCGGCATCGCCCTGTCGGTGCTCTCCGCGGCCTGGCTGGCCGTGCTCGTCAACGTGATGTCCGCGGTGCTCGCGATCGTCGCGATCCTGCTCTACGTGGTCTTCTACACGATGATCCTCAAGCGCCGCACCTCCCAGAACATCGTCTGGGGCGGGGTCGCCGGATGCATGCCCGTGCTGATCGGCTGGTCCGCCGTGACCGGTGGGGTCTCCTGGACCGCGGTGCTGCTGTTCGGGATCATCTTCTTCTGGACGCCGCCGCACTACTGGCCGCTCGCGGAGAAGTTCACCAAGGACTACGAGACTGCGGGCGTGCCGATGCTCCCCGTCGTCTCCTCCCGCACGAACGTGGCGCACCAGATGATCCTGCACACGGCGCTCATGATCGCCTGCTCGCTCGCGATCATCCCCCTGGGGCACACGGGCTGGGTCTACGGGATCGCGGCCGTCGCGACAGGTGCCTGGTTCGGCTGGCTCGTGGTCCGGTACGCCGTGCGCGTGCACCGCGGTCTGAGCGGGAAGAAGCTGGGGCCGATGGTCGTCTTCCACGGCTCGATCACGTATCTGACCCTGCTGTTCGTGGCCCTCGCGATCGATCCCTTCGTCCGCTTCTGAGCTCGATCGCCCGGCCCTGGGGCCGAGGAGGGGAACGGGGGAGACGCCCATGGGAGCTCGCAGCCGGACCGTCGAGCTGAACCGCCTCCATCAGCGGACGCTCGACCAGCACCTCGCGCAGCTGCGCATCGAGCGCGGACTGTCCGCGAACTCGGTGGCCGCCTACCGGCGGGACCTAACGCGCTACCTGGCCCGTCTCGAGGCGACGGGCCTCGCGCTCGAGCAGGTGGGGCCCGAGCAGATCGCGGAGTACCTGCGGACGGTCCGGGAGGGGGCCGACGGCTTCGCACCCCTGGCCGCCAGCAGCGCCGCCCGCGCCCTCGCCGCGGTCCGCGGGCTGCACTCCTTCCTTGCCGAGGAGCACGACCTCTCCGGCACCGATCCCACCCGCGCCGTCCCCGCACCCTCCCGCCCGCAGCGGCTCCCGCACCCCCTCGAGATCGAGGAGGTCATCGCGCTGATCGAGGCCTCCGGCCGTGAGCGCGGCGGCCGCCTCGCGGTCCCGCGCGCCCTGCGGGATCGCGCGCTGCTGGAGCTGCTGTACGGCCTGGGGGCCCGGATCTCCGAAGCCGTCGGCATCGACCTGGACGACCTCGACCGCGACGGCCGCGCCGTCGTCCTGCACGGCAAGGGCGACAAGCACCGCGTGGTCCCCGCCGGGACCTTCGCCCTCGACGCGGTGGACGCCTACGTCAGCCGGGGGAGGCCTGCGCTCCTGGCCCGCGGCGGCGGGAGCCCGGCGCTGTTCCTGGGCAGCCGCGGCACCCGCCTCAGCCGCCAGGCCGCCTGGGCGATCGTCGCGGAGGCGGCGGAGACCGCCGGTCTGCAGGAGCGGGTCAGCCCTCATACCCTGCGGCACTCCTACGCGACCCATCTCCTGCACGGCGGGGCGGACGTGCGCAGCGTGCAGGAGCTGCTGGGCCACGCGAGCGTCACGACGACGCAGCTGTACACCAAGGTCACCGTCGACACGCTGCGGGCGGCGCATGCCGCGGCCCATCCCCGCGCCGTCGCGGGGGACTAGACTTGTCGGCCAGGACCCCGGGACCGCCGGCTCCGCACCTCGAGGACCCGCACCGCCCCCGGTGCGTCCGGGACGGGGACGGACCGGCTCCGCCCAGGCCCGGCGCCCGGGCCGCGACGCAGACGACAGGATTCATACGTGAGCGATAGAGCAGCGCAGACGCTGGAACTCGGACTCGGGCCCACCGGACGCCCGCTCCCGGAGTTCCCCGAGCCGCCGGCGCTCGACGGGCACGGACCCGCGCGGGTGATCTCGATGGTCAACCAGAAGGGGGGCGTCGGCAAGACCACGAGCGTCATCAGCCTCGGCGCCGCCCTCGCCGAGATCGGCCGCAGGGTGCTGCTGGTGGACCTCGACCCGCAGGGAGCCCTGTCCGCGGGCACCGGCATCAACCCCTATGACCTCGATGTGACCGTCTACAACCTCCTCATGGAGCGCGGGCACGACGTGCGCGAGGTCATCCAGGGCACGGACACCGAGAACCTCGACGTGCTCCCGGCGAACATCGACCTGTCCGCTGCGGAGGTCCAGCTCGTCAACGAGGTCGCCCGGGAGATGGCGCTCGCGCGGGTGCTGCGGCCGGTGCTCGACGACTACGACGTCATCATCATCGACTGCCAGCCCTCGCTGGGCCTGTTGACGATCAACGCCCTGGCCGCGAGCCATGGCGTGATCATCCCGCTCGAGGCGGAGTACTTCGCGCTGCGCGGCGTGGCGCTGCTGGTGGAGACCATCGAGAAGGTGCAGGACCGCATCAACCCGGCCCTGGAGATCGACGGGATCCTCATCACCATGTTCGACCAGCGCACCCTGCATGCCCGGGAGGTGTGCGCCCGCGTGGTCGAGGCGTTCCCCGACTCCGTGTTCCATTCGACGATCAACCGCACCGTGAAGTTTCCCGACGCCTCCGTCGCCGCGGAGCCGATCACGAGCTTCGCCTCGAACACCAAGGGCGCCGACGCGTACCGCCAGCTCGCCCGCGAGCTCATCGCGCGCGGCGGCGCGGCCTGATGCCCGCTCCGCAGCGTCGACGCCGCAGCGCCTTCACCCCGCCCCGCACGGTCCGCCTGCGCGACAGCGAGGGACGCGCGGGAGCGGCCCCCGACCCGGAGGACGTCCACCAGGAGACGGGCGAGCGTCTGCAGAAGGTCCTCGCCAAGGCCGGCCTCGGCTCCCGTCGGGCCTGCGAGGCCCTCATCGGTCAGGGACGCGTGGCCGTGGACGGCGCGGTCGTCACGGAGCAGGGGGTGCGGGTGGACCCCGCACGCCAGGCCATCCACGTCGACGGCCGCCGCCTGCAGCTGGACGAGGGGACGCTCACCGTCGTCCTGAACAAGCCGCGGCGCGTCATGACCACCCTCGGGGACCCTGAGGGCCGGCGGGACCTCACGGAGTTCGTCGAGCGCTACGACCGGCGGCTCTACCATGTGGGGCGTCTCGACTACGAGACCGAGGGTCTGCTGCTGCTGTCCAACGACGGCGAGCTCACGCACCGCCTGACCCATCCCCGCTTCGCGATCGAGAAGACCTACGTCTGCCGCTTCTCCGCCCCCGGCAGCCCGCCGCGCGGACTGGTGAGGACGCTGCGCGAGGGCGTGGAGCTCGAGGACGGCCCCGCTCGCGCGGACGCCGCGAAGCTGCTCGCCCACAACGGCCGGGAGGCGGTCGTCGAGGTGACTCTCCACGAGGGCCGCAACCGCATCGTGCGCCGCATGTTCGCCTCCCAGGGCGTCGAGCTCACGCATCTCATGCGCACCCGCATCGGGCCCGTGATCCTCGGAGACCTCCGCTCGGGGCAGAGCCGCGAGCTGACGGTCCGCGAGCTCGGCACCCTCATGGCCGAGGTCGGTCTGTGAGCGTGCTCGTCCCGCAGCCCGTGCGGATCATCGGCACCGGGCTCATCGGCGGCTCGATCGGCCTGGCGCTGCGCGCCGCCGGCGTCGACGTGGTCCTCAGCGACATCTCGCCGGGGACCGAGGCGCTCGCGGTCGAGATGGGGGTGGGCCGCACCCCGGCGGAGGACGAGCCGGATCCCGCCCTCGTCATCGTCGCCGCGCCTCCGGACGTGGCCGCGCACCTGGTGGTCGAGGCGCTGCGGCGCTGGCCGGGGGCGGTCGTGACGGATGTCGCGAGCGTCAAGACGACCGTCCTCGCGGGCGTCGTCGCGGCCGTGCGGGCCGGCGAGATCTCCGCCGCCGACCTCTCCCGGTACGCCGGCGCGCACCCGATGGCGGGCCGCGAGGTCGCCGGCGTCATCGCCGCCCGTGGAGACCTGTTCCAGGGGCGGCCCTTCGTCGTCGTCCCGCACGGAACCAGCACCCCCGAGGCCCGGGCGAGCCTGCGCGCGCTGGCCGTCGAGCTGGGCTCGGTGCCGATCGAGCTCGACGCCGCCGCGCACGACGCGGCCGTCGCCCGCGTCTCGCACGTCCCGCAGGTGATGGCCTCGCTGCTGGCCTCCACCCTCGTCGACGCGACGGATCCGGCCCTGGGCCTCGCGGGACAGGGGCTGCGCGACACGTCCCGGATCGCCGCCTCCGATCCCCGCCTGTGGGTCGAGATCCTCGGCGCGAACGCGGCGGCGATCATCCCGGTGCTGCAGGCGATCCGCGGACGTCTCGACGGGGTCCTCGAGGCGCTCGCCTCCCTCGAGGGGGACCCCGATCCCCGAGTCGGCTCCCGCCGAGCGCTCGCGGGGCTCATCGCCGAGGGCAACCGGGGCGTCTCCCGCATCCCCGGGAAGCACGGCGGCGCATCGGACGCCTTCACCACGATCACGGTGCTCGTCCCGGACCGGCCTGGCCACCTGGCCCGTCTGCTCACCGAGATCGGACAGATCGGCGTGAACCTCGAGGACCTCCGGCTCGAGCACACGCTGGGCAAGAAGGTGGGTCTGGCCCATGTCTCGATCGAGCGCGCCCATGAGTCTCTGCTCACCCATGCGCTCCGCGAGCGGGGCTGGACCGTCGCCGACGGGTGATCGCCCGTATCCTGGGGCGATGAACGTCTCCGCTCCCGTGCCCGCGAACGCCGGATCGTCGCGCCCCGCCCCTGCCGCAGGCGGCGTCGTGGTCGCCATCGACGGCCCGGCAGGATCCGGCAAGTCGACCATCGCCCGCCGGGTCGCCCAGGCCACCGGCGGCGGGCTCCTCGACACCGGCGCCATGTACCGCGCGGTGACCTGGGCCGCCCTCGAGGACGGCATCGACCTCGCCGACCACGCGGCGGTCCTGGCCCTCGCGGAGCAGCTCGATCTGGATCTGGGCACTGATCCCGACAGCCCCCGCGTCCTCGTGCGCGGGCAGGACGTCAGCACCGAGATCCGGACCGAGCGGATCAGCGCGCAGGTGACCGGGGCGTCCACGAACACCCTGCTGCGCCCCCTCCTGCAGCGCAGGCAGCGGGAGATCCTCCTGGCCGGCGCGCGCGAGCACGGCGTCGCCGTCGCGGAAGGACGTGACATCACCACGGTCGTCGCACCCGATGCCGAGGTCCGCGTCCTCCTCACCGCGAGCGAGGAGTCCCGGATGGCGCGCCGGGCCGCGCAGCTGGGGCTCGAGGACTCCGCCGAGACCCGTGAGCGCATGCACCATCAGGTGGTGCGCCGGGATCAGGACGATGCGACGGTCTCCCAGTTCCTGACCGCTCCCGAGGGCGTCACCGAGATCGACACCACCGACCTCACGATCGACCAGGCGGTCGACGCCGTCCTCGACCTCGTCGATGCCGCCCGCCTCGCCGCGGTCCTCGAGACCGCGGCCCCCGCGGCCTTCGACGCGGAGCAGCCCGCGGACGACGGGATCGAGGACGCGGCCGTCGAGGCCGCCTGGCGCGCCGGGCTCGGCGACTACGAGCTGGACGAGGAGGACCTCGCCCTGCTCGACGGAGACGCGGAGGAGCTGCCCCGGGGCGCTCACGCCGCGCCCATGCCCGTGCTCGCCGTGGTGGGCCGCCCGAACGTCGGCAAGTCCACGCTCGTCAACCGCATCCTGGGCCGTCGGGAGGCCGTGGTCGAGGACACCCCCGGAGTCACCCGCGACCGGGTCTTCTACGAGGCCGAGTGGGCCGGCACAGACTTCTGGCTGGTCGACACCGGCGGCTGGGAGGACCGGGTGCAGGGCATCGCGTACCGGGTCGCCGAGCAGGCGGAGATCGCCGTCGAGCTGGCCGATGCGGTGCTGTTCGTGGTCGACGCGAACGTCGGCATCACGGAGACCGACGAGCAGCTGCTGAAGGTGCTGCGCCGCTCCCGACGACCCATCGTCCTGGCGGCGAACAAGGTCGACGACGAGCGCGGCGAGCTCGAGGCCGCGGCCCTGTGGAACCTGGGCCTCGGCGAGCCGCACCCGGTCTCGGCCCTGCACGGGCGCGGCTCCGGCGATCTGCTGGACGCGGTGCTCGCGGTCCTCCCCGAGGAGGGGCGCGGCCTCCCGCCGGACAGCGGGCCCCGCCGCGTCGCCCTCGTGGGTCGTCCGAACGTCGGCAAGTCCTCCCTGCTGAACCGCCTCGCGGGCGAGAACCGGGTGGTCGTCGACGACGTCGCCGGGACCACCCGCGACCCCGTCGACGAGAAGATCGAGCTGGGTGGGCGGCCCTGGACCTTCGTGGACACCGCCGGGATCCGCCGCCGCATCCAGAACACCCAGGGCGCGGACTTCTACGCCTCGCTGCGCACCCGCTCCGCCCTGGATCGGGCAGAGGTCGCGGTCGTGCTGCTGGAGGCCTCGGAGCCGATCTCCACCCAGGACCTGAAGATCATCGACATGGTCCTCGAGTCCGGGCGCGCCCTCGTGCTCGCCTTCAACAAGTGGGACCTGATCGACGAGGAGCGTCGCCGACAGCTCGAGTGGGAGATCGAGAAGGATCTCGCGCACGTCGCCTGGGCGCCGCGCGTGAACCTCTCGGCGAGGACCGGTCGGCACACCGACAAGCTGCTGCCGGCCCTGGACCTGGCGCTGGACTCCTGGGACACCCGCATCCCGACGGGCCGGCTGAACGCGTTCCTGGGCCAGCTGGTGGCGGCGCATCCGCACCCGCTGCGGGGCGGCAAGCAGTCGCGGATCCTCTTCGCGACGCAGGCCCGCACCCGTCCGCCGCGGTTCGTGATCTTCGCCAGCGGCTTCCTCGAGCACGGATACCGACGCTTCATCGAGCGCCGCCTGCGCGAGGACTTCGGCTTCGCAGGATCCCCCGTCGAGATCGGCGTGCGGATCCGCGAGAAGCGGCGCCGCTGACCGTAGGCTGATGCCATGGCCACCCCTCAGTTCGTCCTCGACCTGCGCCGGAGCATCGGCCACGCCCCGCTGTGGATGTCGGGGGTGACGGCGATCGTGCTCGACGCCTCCCGCACCCGCCTGCTCGTGGTCCGTCGCAGCGACACGGGCGCCTGGACCCCGGTGACGGGGATCATCGACCCCGGGGAGGAGCCCGCGCGCGCCGCGGTGCGGGAGGTCCGGGAGGAGGCCGGCATCGATGCCGTGCCGGTGCGGCTGGTCGACGTGCGCACCCTGCCGCAGACGACCTACGCCAACGGGGACCAGGCCCAGTACCTGGACCTCTGCTTCCTGCTCGCGCACACGGGCGGAGAGCCTCACCCGGCCGACGGCGAGAACACGGCCGCCCGGTTCGCTCCGCTGGAGGACCTCCCGCCCATGAACGACCGCTTCCGCGAGCAGCTGGCGATCGCGCTCTCCGGCGAACCCGAGACCCGGTTCCGCGCATGAGCCCGCTCGCGCCGCCGCTGCCGGGCACCGTCCTGGACCTCTCGCTGTCCGATGCTCCCGGCGACACCGCCCAGGTGCGGGTGCTCGCCGGCACGCGCCGCGACCTCCTCACGGTCCCGGACCCGACCCCTGTGCTGCGCTTCTTCCTCGACGCCGCGCTGGTCGAGGTCACTGTGCGCGGTCGCGATGTGATCCCCGGCGCCTGGGTCGACGAATCCCTGGCGATGCTCGATGCGCGCCCGCACCGGGCGCCGGTGGACCCGCTCGGGCTGCGCTTCCCGGCCGTCGTCCTCGGCGAGGGATCGGACAGCATGCTCGCCTGGGGCGAGACCAGCTGGCCGCTGCCCCTGGACGGGAGCGTGCGCGTGCCCGATTCCTGCCGGCCCGGAGTGCATCGCGTGCCCGAGCTGCGCCGGCTGACCCTGAGCGCGCTCGGACGCGGCGACGAGGTGGCGCTGACGCGCTGGCACCAGGAGGGCTTCGAGGTTCCGTGGCATGACGTCCGCCTCGTGCCGCATGCGCAGTGGTGGTTCGACATCGCCCAGGTCCCGCGCACCATGCGCTACGCGGACGCCGCCCGGGCGCAGGGGAGACCTCTGGAGCGCTTCCTGCCGCGGAGCTGACCCGGGGAGGGCCCGCCGGGCGGGGCGCGTCCCCGCCCTGCGGGCGACGGGCTTGTAGGGTGGATGGCCCGTTCGGTCCGGGAGCTCCGACCGCGCCCCGGGCGAGTCCACGACGAGGAGGACTCCACCCATGTCCGCCCCACCCCGCATCCCCGCCGCGCCCGCTCGGCGTACCTTCCTCCGGATCGCAGCCGGGTCCGCCGTCCTGCTGCCGATCGCCGCTCTCGCCGGCTGCTCCGGCCCTGCCCGGGACCCCGGCACGATCCGGGTGGCCTATCAGCAGTTCGGGTCCGGGACCGAGATGGAGACGATGCTCCGCCGCGTGTCGGAGTCGTACACGGCGCAGAACCCCTCGGTGACCATCGAGCTCGTGCCCATCGTCGCCGCGGAGAACGACTACTTCACCAAGAACGAGCTGCTCATGGCCTCCCCGCGGACCTCCCCGGACGTGGTGTACGAGGATTCCTTCATCCTGTTGTCGGACGTGGGGGCCGGCTACCTCCGCAGCATCGACGAGGAGGTCTCCGCCTGGGCTCCCTGGACGGAGATCGCCCCCGCCTCGCAGGATGCCTTCACCGGCGAGGACGGACGCATCTACGGCATCCCGGTCTCGACCGACACACGGGCCCTGTGGTACCACCGGGGCGTCTTCGCGGAGGCGGGCCTGCCTGACCCCTGGGAGCCGCGGTCCTGGGAGGACGTGCTGGAGGCCGCACGGACCATCCGCGACTCGAGCACGCAGGCGGCCCCGCTGTTCGTGTTCAGCGGGAAGGCCCAGGGCGAGAAGGCCTCGATGCAGGGATTCGAGATGCTGCTGTACGGGACGGGATCGACCCTCTACGACGAGGACGCGCGGACGTGGGTCACGGGAAGCCAGGGCTTCGAGGACTCCCTGGCCTTCCTGCGGACCCTCTTCGCGGAGGAGCTCACGCTGACGCTGTCCCAGCACCTGGACCCCAACATCTCCGAGTCGATCTACTCGACCCTGCTGCCCGAGGGGCGGCTGGGCATCCTGTTGGACGGCTCCTGGATCTCCCGCAACTGGGCCGAGGGCGCTCCGGCCGCCTGGCCGGAGTGGACCGAGACCATCGCGCTCGCGAAGATGCCCACCCAGCACGGCCAGGATCCGGGATCCGTGACCCTCGCCGGCGGCTGGGGCTGGACCATCCCGCAGCACGCGAGCGACAAGCAGGCGGCCTTCGACTTCATCCAGGCGCTGTGCGAGAGAGAGAACTCGGTGCTGCGGGCGATCGAGGACAACCACATCACCGTGCGCGCCGATGTCGCCGCGGACGAGCGGTACCTCAGCTACAGCCCGACGGTCTCCTTCTTCACCGAGCTGCTGGAGACGGCCCGTTATCGACCCGCCCTGCCCGCCTATCCCGAGGTGTCCGCCGCGATCCAGGAGGCGATGGAGGTGGTCATGACCGGTACCGCGGATCCCGCCCGTGCAGCGGCGGCCTATGACGCCCAGGTCGCGGAGATCGTCGGCGCCGAGAACGTCCAGGAGGAAGCCCGATGAGCGCCATCGCACCGACCGCTCGCAGCGGCACCGCCCGGCCCCGTCGTCCTCGTGCGGGGAACGGGGACCGGATCTCGCTCGTGCGCGCTCTGCCCATGCTTCCGGCGGCGATCCTGCTGCTGGTCTTCATGGCCGGGCCGATCCTGTACTCGCTGTACCTCGCCTTCACGGATAAGGCGATCCGTGGGGAGGGAGCCTCCGAGACGTCCTTCGTGGGTCTCGAGAACTTCACCCGTGCGCTCGCCGACGGCGACTTCTGGAACTCGGTCGTCCTCACGCTCGTGTTCACCGTGATCTCCGCGGTCATCGGGCAGAACCTGCTGGGCATGCTGCTCGCGATGCTCATGGAGCGGGCGCACCGCGGGATCTCCTTCCTGATGACGTCGATCGTGATCGCCGCCTGGATCCTTCCGGAGGTCGTGGCCGGTTACCTGCTGTACACGTTCTTCGCCGACGGCGGCAGCCTGAACGGGCTCCTCTCCCTGGTGGGCCTGCCGCCGCAGACGCTGCTGTTCAGCGCCCCGATCGTCGCCGTGAGTTTCGCGAACATCTGGCGCGGCACCGCGTTCTCGATGCTCGTGTACTCCGCGGCGCTGGGAGCGATCCCCGGCGACGTGCAGGAGTCCGCGGCGATGGACGGCGCGGGCCCCGTGCGCCGGTTCTGGTCGATCACGCTGCCGCTGCTGCGACCCGCGATCGCGACCAACCTGATGCTCATCACCCTGCAGACCCTGTCGGTGTTCGGGTTGATCTTCATCATGACCGGGGGAGGCCCGGCCCGGAAGAGCCAGACGATGCCGCTGTACATGTACGAGCAGGCCTTCTCCTACGGCCAGCTGGGCTACGGCACCGCGGTCGCGCTGATCCTCCTGCTCATCGGGGCCGTCGCCTCCCTCGTCTATCTCCGCCTGCTCCCCGAGGAGGACAAGCGATGACCACCGGCACCCGAACCTCCCTGCGTCCGCGCCGCTCCGGCACCGGCTCCCGGGCACGCGCCGCCGACGCGCTCTCGAACCTCGTCATCACCGTGATCGGTGTCGTCTTCCTCATCCCGCTGCTGTGGGTGGTGCTCGCCTCCTTCAACACGAGCGCCTCCCTCTCCGTCGCCTGGCCCGATCAGTGGAGCCTCGGCAACTTCCAGGCGATCTGGAACGCGGAGACGACCTTCCGCCCTCTGGCGAACTCGCTGATCCTGTGCGGCGGGGCGACCATCGTCACCATGGTCGCGGCGGTGCTGTGCGCCTATCCGTTCTCGCGATACCGCTTCGCCGCGAAGCGGCCCCTCCTGCTGACGGTCATCTTCGCGACGGGCCTGCCGATCACCGCCGTCATGATCCCCGTCTACTCGCTCTTCGTGCAGGTCAACCTGGTGGACTCGATGGTCGGGGCGATCCTGTTCCTGGGTGCGTCCTCGCTGCCGTACGCCATCTTCCTGACCAAGGGGTTCATGGACGCGGTGCCGATCGAGATCGAGGAGTCGGCCTGGACGGAGGGCGCGGGCGTGCTGCGGACCCTGTGGTCGGTCGTGGTGCCGCTGATGCGCTCGGGCCTCGCGGTCGCGACCATCTTCACCTTCGTGGGCATGTGGGGGAACTTCTTCGTCCCCTTCATGCTGCTGCTGAGTCCGGATCAGCTGCCGGCGGCGGTCACGCTGTACACCTTCTCCTCGCAGTATGGGCAGGTGGCCTACGGACAGCTGGCCGCCTTCTCGATCTTCTACTCCCTGCCGGTCGTGGCGCTCTATCTGATCATGGGGCGCAGCCTGGGCACCGGCTTCGCCGCCGCCGGCGGCGTCAAGGGCTGATCGTCTCCGCTCCGGCCGGAGGTGGCCCGAGGCACGAGGGGCGCCGCAGGTGGTGCGGAGACGATCGGCCATCCCGCACAGATCTGATCGTCTCCGCTCCGGCTCATCGCCTCCGCGACCGGAAGATCGCCCGCGGACGTCGATGCCCGTTCAACCAGCGGCCGATCCAGGTGCTGCGCACGATCAGGTCGTAGAGCAGCACGAGCGCCGCGGTCGTGACGGCGAAGTTCACAGCGATCTTGAGCGGGCCGGGCCACGGCACGTCGCCCAGGGCCATCCCGATCGCCACGACGACCGGGAGATGGAGCAGATAGATCCAGTAGGAGGCGTCCGCCAGGTAGCGGACAGCCGGGATCTCCCGGTCCAGGAAGCGGGCGCTGAGGCCGATCAGACCGTGGATCCACGCCCAGGCCGCGAGGGGAACCAGCACCGCGGCGAGAGCCGGCGCCTGCACGGGGGCGAGATAGGCCAGGACCGTGCCGAGGACCGCGAGCGCGAGCTTCGCGGGCCAGGCGCGGGCGATCCGCGCCATCGATCCGGGCTCGGCGTGCAGGAACCACCCGGTGAGGAACGCGCCGGTGTACGCGATGCTGGCACCGGCGACGGGCACGATCGTCAGCGGCTCCTGGATCCCGCCGGTCCCGGTGCCCTGGGCGAGCATCCCGAGCGCGTACGGGACGGCGGCGAGCACGATGCCCGCGGGGGAGGCGAGCGCTCCGCCCAGGCGACGGGAGATCGCTCCGGCGCGATCGGTGCCGAGCAGGTGCACCAGGAGCCCCCGCGCGGCGACGACGAGGAGGGCGATCTCGAGCAGGAGCAGGAGGAACCAGAGCTGCCCCGGGGTGAGCATGTCCAGCAGCCCCGGTTCCTGGGCGGCCCGGGGGTCGGTGGGGATCTCGGTGCCGCGCAGCGCCGAGCCGACCACGATCACCACGGGGAGGCTGAGGACGGCGAGCGGCCAGAAGGCGATGAGCGGGAGGCCGATCCGCACCAGACGGTCCTTCATGTAGGCGCCGGCGCCGCGGCGGTGCAGGACCATGCGGCCGAAGTAGCCGGCGAGCATCATGAACAGCGCCATCCGGAACAGGTGGATCACGAAGACGGTGGGGAGTGCGAGGGCCGTCGGGTCCGCGTCGACGAACAGCCAGGACTGTCCGGGCACGAAGCCGAGTGCGATGTGCAGGACGAGACCCAGCAGGAGTGCGCCGCCGCGCAGGGCGTCGAGGTGGTGCAGGCGCGGCGACGTCGACGCCGAGCCGGCGGGCGCCGCGAGGTCGAGCACCGGATCGGGTGGGGTGGGAGGCGGGGTGGAGGATGCAGATCGCATGGCAGCGAGGCTACGCGCGCCCCGGCGCGCCCACCTCCTCCTGTCGGGCGGGGGGCGCTCCGCCGATCGGGGGATGCCGCACCGGTGGCGCGCCATGGCATCGCCGGGGAGACTGGTGGCATGGTCGCCCTCTCCACGCGGACGCCGCCGGAGCAGTCCTCGGTCCCGGCGGATGATCCTGCGCCGCGCGAGGACGTGCGGCCGACGGTGCCGCCGCCCTCCCGGCCGACGGGCCGATTCGCCCTGTTCATGGAACGCTGGCTCCCCGTCGTGCTCGCCGCGGTCTCCTTCGGGGTGGGCTGGCAGGCCTCCGGGGCGCTCGGCTTCCGCAGCACGGTGCTGCACTCGATCCTGCCCATCCTCGCGACGCTGCTGCTGCGCCCGGTCCTCACGCGCCTGCTGCGCCGGCGCGGCGCAGGAGACCGGCGGCTCATCGCCGTGTTCGCCCTGCACCAGCTCCTGATCCTCGTGGCGGTCGCGCTGAATCCGCTCGCCTGCATCTACGCGTTCATCGGCTACATCGACGCCCCGCGCTTCCTGACCGGGAGGGCTGTCCTGGTCGCGGTCGTCGGCACGGCCCTGACCTGTGCTCTGGGGCAGGCGGGCGGGCCAGAGGGGGCGCTGGCGGTTCCCGCCCTGTTCGGTCTGCTGCTGCTGGTCAACGTGCTGCTGAGCCTCGGCATGGGGTATCTGGCCGAGGAGCGGGAGATGCAGGTCGCGGCGCGCGAGCAGGCGGCCCTCGAGCTCGAGCAGGCGATGCGCGAGAACGCGGCATTGCAGGAGGAGCTGCTGCGCCGCGCACGGGAGGCCGGTGCCGGGGAGGAGCGAACCCGGCTGGCCCGGGAGATCCACGACACCGTCGCCCAGGGGCTGGTCGGCGTGATCCGGCAGCTCGAGGCGGTGCCCGCCCGCTCGCTGGACGCGACGGCCCTGCGCCGCATCGCCACGGCGGAGGAGGCCGCCCGAGAGTGCCTCGTCGACGCCCGCCGCGCCGTCGAGGCCCTGGCCCCTCGCCAGCTGGCGGCGGGAGATCTCACCGATGTGCTGGGGGAGCTCGTGGCGCGCTGGGCCCGGGACCATCGGATCGTCGCGACCTTCGATGCGGACCGCGCTCCGGACCCCTGCCCGCACGGGCATGCGCTGATCCGCGTCACGCAGGAGGCGCTGTCCAACATCGCCCGTCACGCCGGAGCGCGGACCGTCGAGATCACCCTCGCGGCCGAGGCCCACGGACTTCTCCTGCGGATCGCCGACGACGGCGCGGGCTTCGATCCCCGACGGGCCGCGCGGGGGCACGGGCTGGAGAACATGCAGGCACGGCTCGTCGAGCTCGGCGGGGAGCTGCGGATCGAGGCCTCGCCCGGCGCGGGCTGCGTCCTCCTCGCGAGGATCCCGTGACGGGCCCCGCGAGCCCGGTGAGCGCATCGGGGCCGGTGAGCAACCCCTCGTGCTCGACGCCCCCGGTGCGCGTCCTCGTGGTCGACGACCATCCGGTGGTGCGCGACGGTCTGGTCGCCATGCTCGGCGCGGACGCAGGCATCGAGGTGGTCGGCGCCGCGCAGGACGGCGAGGACGCCCTGGCCCGGATCGCGGAGCATGCCCCCGATGTGGTGCTCATGGACCTGAGGATGCCGCGGATGGGAGGCGTCGAGGCGATCCGGAGGCTGCGCGCGGAGGGGAGCGGCGTCCGCGTGCTGGTGCTGACGACGTACGACACCGACCGGGAGATCATCGGCGCGCTCGACGCCGGCGCGGACGGATACCTCCTCAAGGACGCCCGCGGGGCGGAGCTCGTCCGGGCGGTCCATGACCTGGCCGCCGGCCGCCCGGTTCTCAGCTCCGTCGCTCTCGCCGCGCTGACGGGCCGCGGGGCGCCGCGCAACGCGCTCAGCGCCCGCGAGGCGGAGGTGCTGCGCCTGGTGGCCGAGGGCTGCACGAACCGTGCCGTGGCCACGCGTCTGGGCATCGGCGAGGCGACGGTGAAGACGCACCTCGGGCACGTCTACGAGAAGCTGCAGGTCCCCGACCGGGCCTCCGCGGTCCGAGCCGCCTGGGAGCAGGGTCTGGTCTGAGCGCCGCGCTCAGCGGAAGACGACGGTGCGCGTCCCGTCCAGGAGCACCCGGGACTGCGCGTACCAGGTGACGGCCTGGCGCAGGGTGCGGGATTCGGCGTCCTGACCGATCGCCATGAGCTCCCGGGGCGAACGGGTGTGGTCCACCCGGATCACGTTCTGCTCGATGATCGGTCCCTCGTCGAGGTCCGTGGTCACGAAGTGCGCGGTCGCCCCGATCTGCTTCACCCCGCGCGCATACGCCTGCCGGTAGGGGTTGGCGCCCTTGAACCCGGGCAGGAACGAGTGGTGGATGTTGATGCAGCGCCCGGCGAGCGCCGCGCACAGCTCGGGGGAGAGGATCTGCATGTAGCGGGCGAGGACCACCAGCTCGATGTCGTGCTCGGCGATCGCCTCGAGGACCCGCGCCTCGAAGGCGGCCTTCTCCTCCGGGCCGCTGACCGGACGGTGCTCGAAGGGCACTCCGTAGAAGCCGGCGAGCGGGGCGATCGTGTCGTGGTTGGCGAGGATCAGGGGCACGTCGATCGGGAGGTGACCGCTCGAGCGCTGATAGAGCAGGTCGTTCACGGCATGGGTCGCCTTGGAGGCGAGGATGAGCGTGCGCAGCGGGCGCCGGGCGCGATCGAGGACATGCTCGATCCGGTGCCGTGCGACCACCGGTGCGAGAGCAGCCTCGAACTCCTCCGCGGTCGCCGGGGCATCGACCTGCAGTCGCATGTAGAAGCGGCCGGTCTCCGAGCTGGCGAACTGCTGGGACTCGGTGATGTTCCCGCCGACGGCGACCACGGCCCCCGTCACGCCATGGACGATCCCGGGGCCGTCGGCGCACACGAGGGTCAGGACGAACTCGGTGTGCTCGGCAGGGGCGGGGGACGGCGTGAGCGGGGTGGAAGCCATGTCCGGGATTCTATCGGGGCCCGAAAGGGCGAGGGCTCAGCGGTGCGCGCGGGCGTACTGGGGCGTGATGTAGTGCCCGTCGAAGCGCAGCGCCCGGGCGGCCCGGATGGGGAAGTTCTGGTCGCGCAGCATCTCGCGGCCCAGCAGCACCACGTCCGCGAGTCCGGTGGCGATCACCTGCTCCGCCTGGAAGGGCTCGTCGATCATGCCGACCGCCGCGACGGGCAGACCGCTCGCGGCGCGCACCGCGCTCGCCAGCGGCACCTGGTAGCCGGGCCCGACGGGGATCGGCGCCGGGTGGATGTTCCCGCCGCTGGAGACGTCGAGCAGGTCGACACCGTGCGCCGCCAGCCAGGCACCCACCTGCCCGACCTCCTCGACGTCCAGGCCGCCCTCGACCCAGTCGGTCGCCGACAGCCGCACCAGCAGCGGCATTCCCTCGTGGATCTCGGCACGGACGGCGTCGACGATGCGCAGCAGCAGGCGTGCCCTCCCCGCGAGATCGCCGCCGTACTCGTCGGTGCGCGCGTTGCTGAGCGGGGAGAGGAACTCGTGCAGCAGGTAGCCGTGGGCGGCGTGCAGCTCGATCAGGTCGAAGCCGGCCTGCGCCGCGCGCCGCGCCGCGCTCACGAAGGCCTCCACGACCGCCTCGATGCCCTCGGCGTCGAGCTGCTGGGGCGTCTCGAGCCCCGGGAAGGGGATGGGGGAGGGGGCGAGCGTCCTCCAGGCGCCGTCCTGCGGTGCGAGGCTCCCCTCGCCGGCGGCGTCGAAGCCCGGATAGGTCGACGCCTTCCGGCCCGCATGGGCGAGCTGGATCCCGATGGCCGCTCCGTGCTCGTGTGCGAGCTGCACGATCGGGACGAGGGCATCGCGCTGGGCGTCGTCCCACAGGCCCAGGTCGCGGGGCGAGATCCGCGCCTCCGGGGCGACGGCTGTGGCCTCGAGGATGATCGCCCCGGCCCCGCCCCGGGCGAAGGAGCCGTAGTGCATGAGATGGAAGGGGGTCGCGATGCCGTCCTCGGCGCGCGCGGAGTACATGCACATCGGCGGGACCCAGATCCGGTTGCGGACGGTCAGATCACGCAGGGTGAGGGGCTCGAACAGGGTGTGGGTCATCGGGGAGCACCGGCTTCCGGGTCGCGAGCGGATGTACCCCCATGACAACTTCTGACCGCCAGAAGTATTCCTGCTGCCCACCCGGCCTCTCATGTGACACAGGTCTCCTGCGTGTGGGACGATGCCCGCATGAACGCTCATGTGGTCGTCGGAGTGATCCCCGGGCAGCCCGCCGCCGTGGTCGAGACCGCGGCGGACATCGCCGCCCGCTATGACGCGGACCTCGTGTGCGCGAGCGTGGACATCGCCCGCTACACGGTGGCCCAGAGCCTGGACGGGACGATCATCGCCTCGTCCATCGACCCCGAGCTGATGGACGAGAGACCCGAGACCTTCGACCCCCTGCTCGAGGAGAGCATCGGGCGGACCCTCGCCGACCGCGGCATCAGCTACAGCGTGCGCGCGCTCGCCGGAAACCCGGCGGTCGAGCTCGCGGCGCTCGCCGAGGAGGTCGACGCCGTGATGATCGTGGTCGGCACCCGCGAGGCCGGTCTGCGCGGCTCGCTGCGCGAGTTCTTCAGCGGCTCCGTCGCCGTGCACCTCGCACACCATCAGCATCGGCCCGTGGTGGTCGTCCCCCTGGACCCCAAGCCTCACGGCACGCAGCTGCCCTGGGCGGGCGCGGACTGAGGCGAGACGCTCGACGCCCCGGTCCGCGGTCGGCCGGTGCGCGCGGACTGCCGCATGCGTCGCATCCGCAGCAGCTCGGCGGCGCCGCCCACCAGCACCGCGATCCCGATGCCCAGCGCCACCCCGACCAGCGGGTCGTGCGCGAACATCGCGCCGCCCGCCATGCCGATCCCGACGCTGTACAGCGACCACAGCACACCGGCGACGGCCGTGAAGGCCGCGAAGCGGGCCCGCGGATACCGGACGATCCCGCTCGTGAGGCCGACCGCCGTGCGTCCGCCCGGGAGGAACCTCCCGCCGATGATGACCGCGCCCCCGCGCTCGGCGAGCCCTCGCTCCGCCCAGTCCAGCAGGGCCCGCACGCCCCGCAGCTGCCGCAGGCGACACGCGAGCCCTCCCGCTCCGCGGCCCAGCTGATGCGCCAGCAGGTCGCCGCAGAGCGCCCCGCCCGCGGAGGCCGCGATCAGCGCCGCGGGATCGACGGTTCCCGCCGCGGCGAAGGCGCCCGCGGCGATCACCATCGTCTCCGCGGGCACGACCGGGAGCAGCACGTCCACGAGAGCGGCGGCGAAGATCAGCGCGTACAGCCAGGGAGAGGCGACGGTCGCCTCCATCAGGGCGAGCAGGGCGTCCATCGCAGCTCCTTCGAGGGCAGGGATCCAGGACTGCTGCCACCCTAGGAACGCCGTCCGCCCCGCCGACACGCAGGCGGCCGTCGTGCTGCGGACGGGGATCTGCGGTCCCCGTTACGGGAATCCCCCTGGCGGATCGGCCCCGATTCGGGAAGGCTTCCACCGTCCGCGCGCCGCTGTCCCGGCGCCCGCCGCTCCGGAAGGCTGTCCGCTCCATGGCCCGAGACGATCTCCCCACGCCGTTCCGGCAGGAAGCGGGTCGGCTGCTGCGCCGGGCCGTCCGCTCCGTCGCGGGCATCGTGCTCGGGATCGGCCTCGGACCCCTGCTCGTGCTCACCGCCCTCCTGCGGCTGGTGCGCATCCCGCGGCCCTTCGCGGCCGTCGCCGGCTGGGACGCGCGCCGCCTGCGCCGCTTCTTCCGCTTCGAGCTGCCCGGCGACGTCGCGGAGCCCCCGTCCGTCCCGCAGGCCGTGGCCCACGGGCTCGCCTCGACGGTCGCCGGACTGATCATGCTCCAGCTCCTGCAGATGCTCGTCGTCGTCCAGCTCGGCAGCGTGCTCCAGCTCCTCACCGGCGGCACCGTCCGCTTCGACTTCACGGTCTGGACCGTCAGCCAGTCCGCGCTCCTCGTCGTCATCGTGTACGCGCCGGCCACCTTCATCGCCTGCGTCGGCTGGGCCGAGATCTCGGTCTGGGCGCAGGCATGGGTGCTGCGGCGCTGGATCCCCGGCATGCGCCGCGCCGACGCCCTCGAGACCCGCATGAGCCGCCTGGTCACCACCCGTCGCGGCGTCGTCATGGCGATCGACGACGAGCGGCGGCGCATCGAGCGCGATCTGCACGACGGGGTCCAGCAGAACGTCGTCTCCCTCTCCGTGCTGATCGCCCGCGCCCGACGCACGGAGGACCCGGAGCGCTCCGCGGAGCTGCTCGCCCAGGCTCACCGGCAGTCCCAGGCCCTGATCGAGGAGGTGCGGCAGGTCGCCTGGCGCATCCACCCGACCGCCCTGGACGAGCGCGGCCTGGCCTCCGCCCTCGAGGACGTCGCCCGGAGCTCCCCGGTCCCCGTGGACCTCTCCGTCGACCTCGCCGCGCGCCCTCCGTCCGCCGTCGAGTCCGCCGCCTACTTCGTGGCGCGCGAAGCCGTCACCAACGTGGTCAAGCATGCGGCGGCGGACCGCATCCACCTCGCGGTCGCCGCCCGCGGCGCGCCGCCGCGGCGCAGCCTCCGGGTCCGGATCGAGGACGACGGGCGCGGCGGCGCGGACGCCGAGGGCGGGGGGCTGCAGGGGCTGGCTCGACGCGTGGCCGCGCTCGACGGCATCCTGGACGTCCGCAGCCCTCCGGGCGGCCCCACCCTCATCACCGCGGAGATCCCCTATGACGACTGAGACCGCCCCCGAGGCCGCGACCACCGTGGTCCTCGCCGATGACGCCGTCCTCCTGCGGGAGGGCCTGCGCAGCCTCCTCGAGGACGAGGGCCTGCAGGTGCTGGCCTCGGTCGGCGACGCGACCGCGCTCCTCGACGAGGTGGGACGGACGCTGCCCGATCTCGCCATCGTGGACGTGCGCATGCCGCCGACCCATACGGACGAGGGCCTCGTCGCGGCGCTCGCCCTCAAGCGCGCGCATCCCGAGGTGGGGGTCCTCGTGCTGTCCCAGTATGTCGTGCGCGAGTACGCGACCGACCTGCTGGGAGCGGACATCCCCGGCGTCGGCTACCTGCTCAAGGACCGGATCACGGAGATCGACGCCTTCCTCGAGGCCGTGCACCGGGTCGCCGAGGGCGGCACCGTCATCGACCCCGCGGTCCTGCGCGGGCTCCTCGCCACGCCGGAGCAGCAGCTGCAGCTGGGCCGGCTCACCCCGCGGGAGCTCGAGGTCCTCGAGTCGATGAGCGCAGGAATGTCGAACCGAGGGATCGCCGAGCAGCTGCACCTGTCCGTGAGCTCCGTCGAGAAGGCGTGCAGCGCGATCTTCGACAAGCTCGACCTGATCGGCGACGATCGTTCGAGCCGGCGGGTGATGGCGGTGCTGCGATATCACCAGGGGCAGGATGCGGAGTCCTGACCGGTCCTGCGACCCGCATGATACCGCTGCATTCCTGAACGGCCGCACGGAGACCGCACGTCCCCTGCGCAGAATCGGGGCCGGACGCTATTCCTCCTCCGGCCGCCGACGCCGAGTCGCGTCCCGACGCCCCGGAGGCGGCTCTTCTCTCGTGCCCGGGTACCCGTGCAGGATCGGAGGATCCGATGGGCGGAGAATGCAGGCGATCTCGGCTCATTCTCGTGTCGGAGTTGACGAATTCCCCGGCGTGCCCGCTACGCTGACGCCGTACGCAGAACCCCGAAGCATCCGCCGGATGTGGACAATACAGGGAGAACCCCATGGCGAAGAAGACTTTTGTCGAGCTGGTCGACGATCTCGACGGCACGACGGCGACCGGGACCGTGAGCTTCGGCCTGGACGGTGTCGAGTACGAGATCGATCTCTCGGACGAGAATGCGGAGAAGCTGCGTTCGGCGCTCGGCGAATGGACCGCGAAGGCTCGCCGCACCGGCGGCCGCCGTGCTCGCGGCACCGGGACCTCCGCCCCGTCGGGCGATGCCAGCAGGATCCGTGAGTGGGCGCGTGGGCAGGGCATCGAGGTGTCCGACCGCGGCCGGATCTCGGCGGGGATCCGCGAGGCCTACCTCGCCGCGCACTGAGCTCGGCCACCTGACCAAGGGCGCCGCCTCCCCGGGGAGGCGGCGCCCTTCGATGCTCCTGCCCGGGTCGCGCATCACGCCCGCGGCCCCCGCGGCGCGGACGGGATCGAGGGTCTCGCGGCCGGGGTGCCGCAGGTCACGTCCCTCTCGATTCGCATCCGGGGCGGAAGTGGGGCTAGTATTCATCACGGCCCTTCCGCCGCGAAGGGTTTCGGGCTGTGGCGCAGCTTGGTAGCGCACTTGACTGGGGGTCAAGGGGTCGCAGGTTCAAATCCTGTCAGCCCGACGGGTGCCCTGGTGAGAGATGGTTTCTCACCAGGGCTTCGTCGTTTCCGGGATCGACGCGGCCGCGGCGGCGACCGCAGGCGCCGGGAGGAGGCCTTGCCCGGGCCGGGAGGCGGTTCTCGCCGCGACCGGGCACCTGTCCACGCAGAGGCTGCGGCGTCCCCGTCGCGACGGCTGCGCGACCGAGGCGGGGCGCATGGAGCCCTCGGCGCACGAACGCTCGGAGGCGCCCTGCGGACGATCGATAGGGTGGCGGCATGGCGCAGAGCACACCGGAGGGGCGCGGCCCCGGGGAGCACAGCTCCCCGCACGGGGAGACCGACTACTCGCCGGCATCCCTGCTGCGGGCGCTGACCTCGAACCCGCTGGACGTCGAGCAGCTGCGCGGGAGCGACATCCCGCACGACGAGGCGGCTCCGCCCGACTCGCGGCCGATGCGCGCCGGCACCCTGCTCCTGGCCATCGCGCTGGGTCTCCTGGTCGCGGTCGCGGCGACGCAGCTGCGCGCCGCGGAGGCGGCACAGGACGGACCGCGCAGTGCGCTGGTCGAGAGGGTCCAGGAGCGGCGCGACCGGATCGGAGAGCTCGAGGGGCGGCAGGAGCGGACAGAGCAGGAGATCAGCAGTCGGCAGGAGCAGCTGCTGGAGCCCGGGGATGCCGTGGGTGCGAAGCGGCTGGCCGATGCCGAGCTCGTCGCCGGGACGACCGCCCTCGCCGGACCGGGCGTCGAGATCGTCCTCGAGGACTCGGCGCCGCTGCCCGCGGAGCCCGGCTCCGAGGAGGTCGTGGTCAACCGCGTCCAGGACCGGGACATCCAGATCGTCGTGAACGGCCTGTGGGAAGCCGGCGCGGAGGCGATCTCCGTGAACGGCCAGCGGGTGACGTCCACGACCGCGATCCGGACCGCGGGGGACGCCGTCCTGGTCGATTTCCGTCCCCTGTCGCCTCCCTATACGATCACCGCGATCGGGGACCCGGCCTCGCTGCGGGCCTCCTACACCGGGTCCGAGGCGGATCTGCTCGTGCTCGAGCTGGGCGAGCGCTACGGCATCGGATCGAGCTGGACCGCTCGCGAGGAGGTCGGCGTCCCCTCCCGCGCCCGCACCGGCCTCGAGGAGGCCCGTCCCCTGGACGCGCCCACCCCTCTCACGAACGGAGACGACGGATGATCGCGATCATCGGCCTCGCCCTCGGCATCGTGCTCGGGCTCGTGCTGCAGCCCGATGTGCCGGTGTGGATGCAGCCGTACCTGCCCATCGCCGTGGTCGCGGCCCTCGACTCCCTCGCCGGCGGTCTGCGAGCCGCGCTGCAGGCCGCTTTCGACTCGCACATCTTCATCACGTCCTTCCTGTTCAACGTGCTGATCGCCTCCTGCATCGTGTTCCTCGGCGATCAGCTCGGGGTCGGGGCCCAGCTCTCGACCGCGGTCGTGGTCGTGCTCGGGATCCGGATCTTCTCCAACGCTGCGGCGATCCGGCGCAGCCTCTTCCGGTCATGAGCGAGGGGCCGCGCGTCGCCGGCTCGCGCGAGGAGCAGCAGCGCGCGTGGCGACGGCTGCGCAACAGCCTGCGCCCGCGCGCCCGCGCCAGCCAGCTCATCGTCGGCGCGCTGTGCCTGCTGCTGGGGCTGTCGATCGCCGCCCAGGTCCGGCAGAGCGACGACTCCCTGGACGGGCTCAGCCAGGGCGAGCTGGTGCGCCTGCTGGACGAGTCGGATCGGCACGTCGAGGCGCTCGAGGCGGAGAACGACGAGCTCGACACGACGCTCGAGGCGCTGCGCGCGGGGGCGGAGGACGAGGCGGCCGCGCAGGAGGCGGCGGAGGAGCGGATGAGCACCCTCGAGATCCTCGCCGGGACCGTGCCGGCCCAGGGCAGGGGAGCGGTGCTCACCCTCGAGGATCCCGCCGGCACGCTCCGTCCCTCGACGATGCTGGGCGTCGTCCAGGAGCTGCGCAACGCCGGTGCCGAGGTCATCCAGGTCGATGACGTGCGGCTCACCGCCGGGAGCTGGGTGGGGACCGATGCCGAAGGCCGTCTGGTCGTCGACGGGCGGCGTCTCACCGCCCCGTACGAGATCCGCGCGATCGGCGATCCCTCCGTGATGGGACCGGCTCTGCTGATCCCCGGCGGCGCCGCCGACTCCGTCGAGGGCGACGGCGCCGCGCTGGAGATCCGCGACGCGGAGCGGGTGGAGATCGACGCGATCGCCGACCCGCGCAGCCCCGAGGCGGCTCGCCCGGTCAAGTGATCGTCAAATCCTGCTCTCGCGCGGGCCGACCGACTGCATGCACATGGTTCGACGTGGGATGATGGTCGCACAGGCGTGCGACCCGGGGTCCGGGGCGATGCCCCCATCTGCACCACGGAAGGATGCGATCACCATGAGCGACAGCCAGCACAGCGATCGTCTCGATCAGACGTCGAAGCTCACCGCCATCTCCTTCCCCGATGCCGTCGAGGACGCCGAGTACGGACTCAGCCCCCAGGACCGCGCCGCGATCGAGGCCCTTCCGGAGGGCAGCGCCCTGCTCATCGTCCGCAAGGGTCCGAACCTGGGCGCCCGCTTCCTCCTGGACGCGGACAGCACCGTCGCGGGCCGCGACCCCCGCAGCGAGATCTTCCTGGACGACGTGACGGTCTCCCGCAGGCATGCGGCCTTCCTCCGTGCGGGCGACGGTTTCGTCGTCCGTGATCAGGGCTCGCTGAACGGCACGTATGTGAGCAAGGAGCGGGTCGAGGAGGCACGGCTCGTGGCGGGCCAGGAGGTCCAGATCGGGAAGTACCGCCTCACGTTCCACCCCTTCCACGGGAAGGCCTGAGCCGTGCCGGCCTCCGCGAACCGCCGGCCGGGCGTCGGGGGCGGAGCACGGCTGAGCATCGGACAGGTCCTCGCGCAGCTCCAGGAGGAGTTCCCCGAGCTGTCGCATTCGAAGCTCCACTACCTCGAGGCCGAAGGGCTCATCAGCCCCGAGCGCACCCCGAGCGGCTACCGCAAGTACTCCCGGGACGACGTGGACACCCTCCTGTTCGTCCTGCGTGCGCAGCGGGACCGCTTCTGGCCTCTCAAGGTGATCAAGGAGCATCTGCTCGAGCACGGAGCCGACGGCTCGGACGTCACCTCGATCGCCTCCCGGCCCGGCCCCTCGGCGCAGCTGCGTCCCGTCCGCCTGGACCGCCGCGGGCTCATGCTCGAGGCGCAGGTGGACGACGACTTCCTCGACGAGCTGGAGCAGTTCGGGATGATCGAGGCGGGTCTGCTCTTCTTCGGCGGCACCGAGCTGGAGATCGTGAAGGCCGCCCGTCGCCTCGCCGACGAGGGGCTGCATCCGCGGCACCTCGTGATGCTGCGCACCTCCGCGGAGCGCGAGGCGCACATGATCGACTCGGTGGCCCGGCCCCGCTCGCGTCCCGGGGACCCGGCCTCGCGGGGCGAGGTGGAGGATCTGGTCCGTGACCTCGGGGAATCGATGATCACCCTGCACAGCGCGCTGCTGCGCGCACGGCTGCGCCGCAGCTGAGGGGAAGCCGCTCCGGGAGGGCGGATGCCCGCGCTCCGAGACCGGTTCGTGACCTCGTCCCGGCGAGCCCTCCTCCGGACGTCGCCGGTCCGCGCTAATCTGGTCGTGCGCTCTCATCCTTCCCCGTCGAGAGCCGACACCTGGAGGCCATCGTGACCCACGAATCCCGTGAGGACCGCACCGTGCAGTCGACCGTGCCCGCGGAGCCCGCGCAGGGCGTGCTGTTCGACGACGTCGTCGACACCCCCGGAGAGCTCGGCTATCGCGGCCCGGCCGCCTGCAAGGCCGCGGGGATCACCTATCGCCAGCTGGACTACTGGGCGCGCACCGGCCTGGTCGAGCCCAGCGTCCGCGGCGCCTCCGGATCCGGGAGCCAGCGTCTGTACGGCTTCCGCGACGTGCTCGTCCTGAAGGTCGTCAAGCGCCTTCTGGACACCGGCGTCTCCCTCCAGCAGATCCGCATCGCCGTGGGCGCGCTGCGGGAGCGCGGCATCGACGACCTCGCCCAGATCACCCTCATGAGCGATGGCGCCTCGGTGTACGAGTGCACGAGCGCCCAGGACATGTTCGACCTGATCCAGGGCGGACAGGGAGTGTTCGGCATCGCCGTGGGCCGCGTGTGGCGCGAGGTCGAGACGGAGCTGTCCTGCCTGCCCAGCGTCGATCCCGCCGACGACCAGGCCGTGGCCCTGCACGACGAGCTCGCAGCGCGGCGGCGCTCCCGTCAGGCGGGCTGAGTCCGCACGGACCCTCGAACCGGACGAGGCGAGCACCTGGGGAAGGGTGCTCGCCTCGTCCTCATGATGAACGGGGACCGCGCGGGGCCGGACGCCGCGCGGCGAGGGTCAGCTGTGCTGACGGGAGTCGAGGACGACCTTCAGCAGCGCGTCGAAGTCCTCCGTCAGACGCTTGCCGCTCGCGCCCTGGTACTGGTGCAGCGGCACGGCGCCGCCCTGGGCCTGCTGCAGTCCGACGCGCTCCTCGATGACGGGTTCGAGGACTCGGTCCCCGAAGAGCTCGCGCAGCTCCGCGAGACGGTACTGGTGCTCGACCGAGCGGGGACGATAGCGGTTGACGACCAGCCCGAGGGGCTGGAGGCGGGGGGCGAGCTTCTCCTCGCGCATCTCGTAGGCGAGCTTGAGCGCCCGGTCCGCCGCGGTGACCGCGAAGAAGCCGGGCTCCGCCACGACGAGGGAGCGGTCGGAGGCGGCGAGCGCCATCTGGGTCAGGCCGTTGAGCGAGGGCGGGCAGTCGATGAGGACGAGGTCCCACTGGTGGGTGCGCTTGTCCAGCGCGTCGCGCAGCCGGCGGATGTCCTTCGGGCCCGGGGCCGGGGTGTCCACGAGGACGGACCGATGCCCGCCCGGGATGATGTCCAGGTGCGAGGAGGCCCCCTGCGACCACGGCGTCGGGATGATGGCCCGGTCCACGGTCTCGGTGCGAGGAGCGGAGAGCACGTCTGCGACATCCGTGCTCGTGGCCGGCTCGCCCAGCAGGCCCAGGGTCGTATCCCCCTGAGGGTCCAGATCGATCACCAGAGTGTTGACACCCTGGTGGAGGGCAGCCGAGGCGAGCCCAAGAGTCACGGACGTCTTGCCGACGCCGCCCTTCAGGGAACAGACACTCACAGTGAACACGGAGGCCAGTCTACCGATACGGGCCTGTACCCGCGCACGTTCCGGGCCCGGGCGCGTCCTCCGTCCGCGCTGGACTACCCTGGACCGGCCTGCCGTGCTCCGTCCGGGGCGCGGTCCCGAGCCGCGGAGGACCGATGCCGACCTATGACCTCGTGCTCGAGACCCTCGAGGGCTGCGGACCCTCTGCGCAGCGGGAGGCGGCCGCTCTCGGCGACGTGTCCATCATCTCTCCGACGGAACTGCGCCTGCGGACCACGGATCTCGCCGGATCCCGGGCCCTGCGCCGCGTCGTCGCCGTGCACGCGGCCGTGAGCATCCCGGCCCGGCGCCCCCGCGAGCTGCTGGAGACCTCGGTGATGCAGCGGGTGGGGGAGCTGCTCGGACGGATCCGTCGGACCGCGCCGCGCCCCGACTTCCACGGCGTCCGCCTCGCCGCGGCAGGGGCGGACACCCCCGACATGCGCCGCATCCTCGATCAGATCTCCGAGCTCGCCGCCCTCCCGGTCGACGAGGACGACGGCGACCTGCTGGTGCGGGTGCGCCGCAGCGCTGACCGCAGCGGCTGGGAGCTGCTCCTGCGCACGACCGCGCGGCCCCTCGCGACCCGGGCCTGGCGGACGGTGAACTATCCGGGCGCCGTGAACGCGACCATCGCCGCAGCCGTCCTGGACCTGCTGGAGATCGGACCCGAGGACGCGCTGCTCGACATGACCTGCGGCTCCGGAACCCTGCTCCTCGAGCAGCTCCACGCGGCGGCGCCGGCGCGGGCCGTCGGCGTGGACATCTCCGCCGTCGCGATCGATGCCGCGCGGCAGCACCAGCGCGCCGCGCGACGCCGCGGTCGGATCGACTGGATCGTCGGGGACGTGCTCTCCCAGCCGCTCGAGGGCGACTTCACCCGCATCGTCACGAACCCGCCCTGGGGCACGCTGCACGGCGAGCACAGCACGAACGAGCAGCTGCTCGAGGACCTGCTGCGACGAGCGCATCAGCTCGCCGCCCCCGGGGCCCGGCTGGGCGTGCTCACCCACGAGATCGCGCGCATGCACGCGGTGCTGGACCGCCAGGGGTCCTGGCAACCGCGCCGGGAGCACCGCTTCTTCCAGAAGGGGCACCACCCGCGGCTGTTCCTGCTCGAGCACCGGGCAGGCTGAGCAGGTCCTGGTCACACGCCGCGGTTCGCCTCCCGCAGGACGAGCAGCGCCGCGGATTCCCCGTCGAGGCGCACGCGGGCGACGCGGTCGCGCCCGTAGGCCCACAGCAGCAGCTCGGTGACGCTGCCGTGCACCCGCACCGGGCTCTCGGCCGCGGCCGAGCGCGCGGGAACGCGCAGACCGCCGATCGGGCTCACGAGGGTCAGGTCCACGCTCGCCCGGATCAGCAGCCGTGCGCCGAGGGACAGCTGCGTCCACACGGTCCGCTCATCGGCGGTCGCGAGCTCGCGCGGGGCCCAGCCGGGCCGGGCCCGGCGCAGATCCTCGTGGTGGACCAGGTACTCGATCGTGTTCATGACCGGATCGGCCAGCCGCAGAGGGGAGAAGCGGCCGTGGCCGGCGCGGAACAGGGCGACCTTCTGGGACCAGGTCATCTCCTCGAGCGCGGCGAGGGAGGCGCGCCCCCGCAGACGGAGAGGGGCCAGCGGGGACCGTGCGGCCGCGGCGGCGGGCAGGACCAGCTCCCGGTGGATCAGATGGTCCAGCAGCTCCGTGCCGGTCCAGCCGTCCAGGATCGTGGGAGCATCGGGGCCGAAGCTCAGCAGCGAGTCCGCGAGCGCCTCGCGCTCCCGCCGGACGAAGGGCATGCGGGCGGCGGGGGCGGAGGCGGCGGAGTCCATGGGGACATCCTAGAGAGGCGCCCTGGACGCCGCCCCGATCAGCCCTCCGCGGAGAAGGCGGCGTCGAAGGACAGCTCCGAGGCCGGGTAGTCGAAGCGCCGCAGCACCTCGATCGCCTCGGCGGCGCCGTGCAGGCGGTCCATCCCGGCGTCCTCCCACTCGATCGAGAGGGGGCCCTCGTAGCCGATCGAGCGCAGCGCCCGGAACGCGGCGTCCCAGGGCACGTCGCCGCGGCCGAAGGAGACGAAGTCCCAGCCGCGGCGCGGATCGCCCCAGGGCAGGTGCGAGCCGAGCCGCGTGTTGCGCCCCGTGATCCGCACGCGGATGTCCTTGCAGTCCACGTGGTAGATGCGATCGGCGAAGTCCGTGATGAAGGAGACCGGATCGATCTCCTGCCACATGAAATGCGAGGGGTCCCAGTTCAGACCGAAGGACTCGCGATGTCCGATCGCCTCGAGCGTCCGCTGTGTGGTCCAGTAGTCGTAGGCGATCTCCGAGGGATGCACCTCGTGGGCGAAGCGGACCCCGCAGTCCTCGAACACGTCCAGGATCGGGTTCCAGCGGTCCGCGAAGTCCTGATATCCCGCGTCGATCACGGACTCGGGGACCGGCGGGAACATCGCCACGTACTTCCAGATGCTCGAGCCGGTGAAGCCGATGACGGTGTCGACGCCGAGCTTCTGTGCGAGCCGCGCGGTGTTCTTCATGTCCTCCGCGGCGCGTCGGCGCACCTCTTCGCCCTCGCCGTCGCCCCAGACGCGGGCCGGGATGATGGCCTGATGCCGGAAGTCGATCGGGTCGTCGCAGATCGCCTGGCCGGTCATGTGGTTGGAGATCGCCCAGACTCCGAGGCCGTGCTTCTCGAGGATCCCGCGGCGCTCGGCGACGTAGGCGTCGTCGTCCCAGCGGCTCGCATCCAGATGCACGTCGTTCACGCCGATCTCGAGGCCGTCGTAGCCCCAGCCGGCGGCGAGCTCGGCGATCTCCTCGAGGGAGAGGTCGGCCCACTGGCCGGTGTACAGGGTATGGGGGTGGGACATTGCTGCGGACTCCTTCGTGAGCAGATGCGTGTGGGGGCGGACGGGGAGGGGCGGATGCGGGACGGCGCCGGGCTCCCCTCAGGAGGCCCGGCGCCGAGGATCCCGCAGGATCAGAGGGTGGCAGCCGCCGGGTCGAAGTCGGCGGGCAGCGGGGCGGGGATCGTCGCGGTCGAGACGACCTCGACGACACCGCCGCTCGCCACGGCCTCGCCCACGGACGCCATGACGTCCAGGACGTGGGCGGCGAGCTCGCCGGTCAGGCGGTGCGGGACGCCGGCACGGATCGCACGACCCATCTCGAGCAGGCCCAGGCCGCGGCCGAACACGGGGCCGGTGGCCTCCTGCTCGGTCCAGGCCGGCTCCTCGGTGCTCTCGCGCAGCGCGACCGAGCTCGGACCGTCGAACACGTTCGGGTCCGGGAGGGCGATCGTGCCCTTCGAGCCCTGGATCTCGAGCACGTGCGGGTAGTTCGTGCCGGCGTCGAAGGACAGCAGCACGGTGGCGTTGGACCCGTTCTCGAACTGCAGCAGCGCGGAGACCTGGGTGGGGACCTCGACGTCGAAGACCGTGCCGCCCTTGGGACCGGAGCCGATGGTGCGCTGCGGCGTCGACTGGGAGCCGACCGCGGTGACGCGGGCGACCGGGCCGTGGGCCAGCACGAGGCTCGTGAAGTAGTACGGGCCGATGTCGAACAGCGGGCCCGCGCCCACCTGGAACAGGAACTCGGGGCTGGGGTGCCAGGACTCCGGGCCGGGGGTGCGGAAGAGCGCCAGCCCTGCGCGCGGCTCGCCGATCTCCCCGGCGGCCACGGCGCGCAGGCCGGACTGGATGCCGGCGCCGAGCACGGTGTCCGGCGCCCCGCCGACGCGCAGGCCCTTCTCCGCCGCGTAGGCCAGCAGCTCCTGCGCGGTCTCGCGCTCCGTGGTGAGGGGCTTCTCGCTCCACACGTGCTTGCCCGCGTCGAGGATCTGCTTGGAGACCTCGAAGTGGGCGGCCGGGATCGTCAGGTTGACGACGATCTCGATCTCCGGATTCTCCAGCACGACGTCGACCCCGCCGTGCGCGGGAACGCCGAACTCCTCGGCGCGGGCCGCCGCGGCCTCGGGCACGATGTCGCCGATGGCGAGCAGGCGCACGTCCGGGAAGGACGACAGGTGCTCGAGGTACTGGGCGCTGATGACACCCGCTCCGATGATCCCGACGCCGATGGGGCCGGTGGTGGTGGTCTGATTCATCGTCCTTCTCATTCTCCGTTCGACTGAAGTCGTCCCAGTGCTTCCCGCGACTGCCGGATTCCGTCCAGCACGTCGCCGGTGTAGTCATCGAACTCGATGACCCCGTACTCGAGCCACGGCGCGGCCTCGAGGATCGCGGGCACGTCCATCTCACCCTGCCCGATGGGGGTCTGCAGGGCCGTCTCGCGATTCAGCGGTCCGTCCTTGAGATGGGCGAGCTGGACCCGCTGGCCCAGCGCACGCAGCAGCCGGGCCGGGTCCTGGCCGCCGACGGCGACCCAGAAGGTGTCGACCTCGAGGACGATCCGCGGGTCGAGGGCCGCGGCGAGGACCTCGAGCCCCGTGCGGCCCTCGAGGTCGGTCTGCACCTCGAACTCGTGGTTGTGGTAGCCGATCCGGACGCCGGCGGACTGCGCAGCATCGGCGAGGGAGTTCAGCAGGTCCGCGGTGCGCTCGACACCCTCGACGCTCGTCCACTGCTCCCGGTCCCGGTACGGATCGATCACGGTGCCGACCCCGAGCTCGGCCGCGACGCCGAACAGGCGGGCCGGGTCCTCCGCGTCGATCACGGAGGCGTGCGTGGACGGAGCGGTGAGACCGAGCTCCGGCAGGAGCGGGCGGAGACGCTCCGCCCAGTCGAGCAGCCCGAAGGGCTCGACGTGCTCGAAGCCCTGCTCCCGCAGGGCCGTGAGGGTCGCGCGGGGGTCCGCCGCGAGGGCTTCTCTCACGCTGTACAGCTGGACCGAGGTGCGCACGGGATCTCCTGGGGACGGCGGCGTCGGAGGTGCCCAGCGGGACACCATGTCAGGGTGACAACCCTATGCCAGATCAGGTGGCGGCGGTCACCGCCGTCCGGCCGCGGGGAGGGTCCGCATCCCGGAGAGGCCTCCGGCGCCGGATGTCCGGGCGGGACCGGGAGGTCCTGCGCGGCGGTGCTCAGGCCGGCTGCGGACCGTCCTTCCCGGGATCCTCGGGCCCGTCCGGGCCGGAGGGGGAGTCCGGGCCGGAGGGGTCGGCGGAGGCGTCGGGGCCGGACGGAGCATCCCCGCCGCTCTCGGAGTCGAGGCCGGCGAGGTACTTCTCGACCTCGGCGGCGATGTCGTCCCCGGTGGGGACGTGGCTGCGGCCGTCGGTGATCATCCGGTCGTACTGCTGCTCGAAGCCGCGGACCAGCTCCTGGAGCTGGGGCGAGGCGCCGACCTGCGCGGCGATCGACTCCCGGATCGGTGCGGCCTGCGTCTCGAGCGCGCCGGTCGGCAGGTCCGGTCCCTGCTCCTCGCGGACGGCCTTCAGCAGCTCGATCGCGGCATCGGGGTAGAGGACGTCGCTCAGGTACTGCGGCACATGGACGACGAGGCCCACGACGGCGTGGCCGGCCTCGGCCAGGCGGAGCGTGAGCATCGCCGTGAACGGCGCGCGCAGGCGGAAGACGCCCGGCATGGGGCGGCGCACGGAGATGACGTCCGGGTCGCCGGCGAAGCGGGTCACGGGCAGCTCCCGGGTGTGGGGGACCGGGGCGGGGAAGCTCTGCAGCATGAGCGTCCGCTCGATGCCCAGCTGCTCGACCATGATCTTCAGGGCGGAGGCGACCCGCTCCCACTGGAACGACGGCTCCGGCCCGGTGAGGAGGAAGAACGTCTCCCCGTCGGGGCTCGTCACCTCGTGCAGGAGGATCTGCGGGGTCTCGTAGTCCTGGAAGTGGTCGAGCTCGAGGGTCACCTCGGGTCGACGGCCCGCGTAGTCGTAGATCTGGTCCATGTCCAGGCGTCCGACCACGCGGCTGGGCAGCGTGTTGAGCAGGTGGTCGTCGATCGTCGCCTGCGCGGCCGCCGCGTCGCTGAAGGCGCCGAGGGTCACGAGCAGGACGCGCGCGTTCAGCGAGCGCGAGTCCACATGGCGTTCGTAGCTGAACAGCGTCGTCGGGTCCATGGCTCCTCCTGGGGTCGGGCCGCCCGCTGAGGGCCGACGGCACGGTGGTGACATTTGCGGGAACGCCGTGCTCGACGACGCTATTCCCCGCTCCGAGCCGCCGCGGGGCTGTGGTTCCTGCCACATCTGTGCCAGGGTGGCAGCATGGACGAGACGACGGGAAGAGGTCGGAGCGAGAACCGGGACGGCGGCGCCGACAGCGGCGGGCACGAGGGCGACGTCGGCGCGCTGACACCGGACGGCGAGGGCAGGACGCTTCCGGCGGACCTGGCGGCGCTGAGCGATGAGGAGGCGATCCCGGCCGGTGCCCTGCGCGAGCTCCTGGACGCCTATGGCGCGGGGGAGTGGCGCATCGACGAGGACGGGCTGTGCGCCCGGTACGCCACGGGCGACTTCCGGGCCGGCCTCGCGCTGGTCGACCGCATCGGCGAGATCGCCGAGGCCGCCGCTCATCATCCCGATGTGCTCCTGACCTATCCGACGGTCGAGGTGAGGACGGTGAGCCATGACGTCCGCGCCGTGACCCGGCGCGATGTGCGCCTGGCCGCCGGGATCAGCGCGGCCGCCGCGGAGGGCGGGGTGGGGCCCGATGGGGGTGATCCTCGGCGCGGAGCCCCGGACGGCGGGGACGAGGTCTGAGGGGCGGGTCCGCGGCGGGTGTCGCGAGGGCCGGGACGTGGGCGCGACCGGCACCTCACCACAGCAGCTGAAGGCTGTCCCACGCGAGACGCAGGATCAGCGCACCGAGGACCACGAGGAAGACGATCCGGACGAATCCCGATCCGAAGCGGATCGCGAGCCGCGCCCCCGCATATCCGCCCACCACGTTCGCGAGGGCCATCAGCGCGCCGAGCGCCCACCACACGTGCCCCTGCAGACCGAAGACGAGCAGCGCTCCGAGGTTGGTCGTGAGGTTCGCGAGCTTCGCATGCACGCTCGCCTCGAGGAACCCGTATCCCAGCACCGCCACCATGAGGATGATGAAGAAGCTGCCGGTTCCCGGGCCCAGCACGCCGTCGTAGATCCCCACGCCCAGCCCGATCGCGCCGGTCCGCAGCGTGTGGGCGCGACCGCTCCAGCGCGGTGCGTGCTCGAGGCCCATCACCGGGCGGCGCAGCGTGTGGACGCCCACGACGACCAGCGCGACCAGGACGATCGGCGCCATGCCCGCGCGCGGGATGAGCCCGGCGAGACCCGCGCCGATCGCGCTGCCGGCGGCCGCCGTGAGCACGAGCGGGAGCACGGTGGCGAGCACCGGCCGCACGCGCCGTACGAAGGTGAGCGCGGAGATCGAGGTCCCGGCGGCGCTCGCGACCTTGTTCGTCCCCAGCACGGCGCCCGTGGCCGTGTCCGCGGGCATGCCCGTCAGCAGCGCGGGGAGCTGCACCAGCCCGCCGCCGCCGACGACCGCGTCCACCCAGCCTGCCACGAGGGCGGCGGTGCACAGGAACAGCAGGAGCCAGGGGGAGAGGTCGCCGAGCAGCGCGAGATCATGCACGGTCGATCAGCCTAGGGCAGCCGCCCCGTCCACGACGCCCGGCGGACAGATCCTGTCCGCCGGGCCGGGTAGCGTCCAGGCATGGTCGATCCCGCCCTGATCCGCGCCCGCCTCCTCGCGCAGGGGCTCGCCGTCCCCGCGGTCCGCGATCCCGTCGATCTCGCCGCGTCCTTCCTCGCGATGCAGGGCCAGGACCTGCCCGGGGTGATCGCCTCGCTCGCCCTGCGCCTGGCGGGGGACGATCCGCTCGGCCGCATCGCGAACGCCGTCGGGACCGGGCGGCTGGTGCGCGCCTACCCCCTGCGCGGCACGGTCTTCCTCATGGCGGCGGAGGACGTCCGCTGGGTCACCCAGCTGTGCGCCGCCGCACCGCTGCGGATCTCGGCGCGCCTGTGCGCCGAGCGCGGCATCACCCCGGAGCTGACGGCGCGGGGCCGGGGCCTCGCCCTCGAGGCGGCCGATGCCCCCCGGGGGATCGGCCGCGCCGAGCTCATCGCGCTCTGGGGAGACGCCGGCGTCCCGGTCGCCGGCGGCGGCGCCTACCACCTGCTCACCTCCCTGGTCATGCGCGGCGACCTGGTGCTGTCGCACGAGCCGACGGGGGAGGAGCGCGTCCTCCTCCTGCGACGGCTCGCCGCGGAGGAGCACGGGCTGGAGGCCCGGTTCGACGGGGACGAGGAGGCCGCCGTCGCGGAGCTGCTCCTGCGTCATCTCGCCAGCCGCGGCCCGGCGACGGTCCGCGACGCGAGCTGGTTCAGCAAGCTCCCGCTGCGCCGACTGCGCGCGGCGCTGCCCCGCATCCGCGATCAGCTCGAGGAGGCGGGCCTCGACGCCCGGGGCGAGATGCGCTACAGCCGGCCGGGGATCGCCTCTCGGCTCGCCGCGGACCCCGGCCCGGCAGATGACGCGTTCCTCCTGCCCGGATTCGACGAGCTCGTCCTGGGCTACCCCGATCGTCTGGACCTCATCGACGCGGAGCATCACGGGCGGCTGGTCCCCGGCAACAACGGGGTCTTCCAGCCCGCCGTCGTGCGACGCGGCCGTGTCATCGGCCTCTGGAAGCGGGAGGGGAGACCCGGGGCGCGACGGCTCGCCACGACGGAGCTCGCCCCCTGGCCCGCCGTCGCGCACCGTCGGGTCCGCGCGCGGTATTCCGCTTTCCCGTTCCTGCGGGCGTGAGGAAGGATGGAGCCATGACGAGCACCTCCACCTCCATCGCCCCTTCCGCCGAGCCCACAGGAGCCGGCCCCGCCTTCGCCCCGCTCGCCCTCGAGGACGCCGCCGAGCTCGCGGCGCTGCTCACCCATCTCGAGCACGTCGACGGGATCGAGGAGACGGTCGACGAGACCGATGCCCGCGAGATGCTCACGAGCCCCGGCTTCGACCCGGCGACGGACGGGATCGGCGTGCGCCTCGACGGGGAGCTGATCGGGTATGCGTCGGTGATGCTGGGGACCAGCCCGGACGAGGAGGGCTTCATCCGGGCCTCCCTCGGCGGCGGCGTGCACGCCGCGCACCGGCGTGCCGGCCTCGGGTCCCGCCTGCTGGCCTTCGCCGAGCGGCGCGCCGCCGAGCTCATGGCGCAGCGGCACCCCGGCCGTCCCTACCATCTGCGGGCGAGCGGCGGCGTGTCGACCTCGACCGTCCGGCCTCTGCTCGAGCGAGAGGGCTACGGGCAGGTCCGCACCTGGCTCGACCTCGCCCGTGAGCTGCCGGGCGAGGAGCTCGCAGCTCCGGAGATCGACGGCGTGCACATCGGCCCGGCCCGCGACGAGGACTCCGCGGACGTGCACGCCGCGCACCTGGCGGCCTTCCAGGACCATTGGGGCTACGCCCCGATCGACGAGGCCCGCTGGGCGTCCTTCTGGAACTCGGCGAAGACTCGCCGCGACCTCGCCTCGGTCGCGCGCGATGCGTCGACCGGCGAGGTCCTGGCCTACGTCCTCACCTCTGTCTACGAGGCCGGCAGCCTCTACATCGGACTGGTCGGCACCGTGCGCTCCGCCCGCGGGCGCGGGATCGCCCGGGCTGCCCTCGCGAGCACGATCGCGCGGGCGGCCCAGGACGGGACCCTGCACGAGGCGACCCTGGAGGTCGACGCAGACAGCCCCACCGGCGCCACCCGGCTGTACGAGAAGGTCGGCTTCCGCACCGTCCGCGAGCGCGTCACCTACGCCAAGGACATGCCTGCCGCCGCGCCGGCCCGGCGATGACGCCGGTCACGTCCGGGCGGAGCGTCCGCGACCTCGACGTCGCGGACCTCCCGCGGTGCACCTGGGCGGGATCCTCTCTGCACCTCGAGGACGTGGCCCGCCAGCTCGAGCGCGCCCGGCGCGGCGAGGTCATCTACCTGCTGGTGCTCGAGGACGATCTCCCCGTCGCCATCGGCGGGGCCGACCCGCGCCAGCGCCCTGGTGAAGCACATCTGTGGCAGCTCGCGACCGATCCCTCGCGTCAGGGCGAGGGGTTCGGCTCGTATCTCATCGCCGCGCTGGAGGGCGCGGCGGGGGAGCGGGGCATAGCCCGCGCCGTGCTGGGCGTCGAGGACGACAATCCGCGGGCGCTCGCGCTGTACGAGCGCCTCGGCTACGTCCGCACTGGCGAGATCGTCCCGGAGGAGTGGGACGAGCGGGGACCCGACGGCCGGACGTACCGCCACCACGCCCAGGTGATCCTGCTGGTCAAGGACCTGGGAGCGGGGGAGACGCCTGCCTGACCCCGACCGGGTCGCCCGGCGGCGCGGGCACGGCGGGTCCGGCTCGGACGATACCGTGGGGCCATGGCGATCATCCACCAGGCGCAGCTCACTCCGTCCAAGGCCGAGATGCTGGAGGTGTTCCTGCGCTCCCGGCCCTGGGGCGAGGGCGGCGAGATCGAGATCCTGGGCGCGTACCGCTTCGACGATCCGGCGGGCGAGGTGGGGGTCGAATGCCATCTGGCACGCGTGGGGGAGAACCTCTACCACCTGCCGCTCACCTACCGGGACGCCCCGCTCGAGGGGGCGGAGGACGCGCTGGTGGGGACGATGGAGCACTCCGTGCTCGGCACCCGGTACGTGTACGACGGCCTGGCGGACGAGGTCGCGCTGGACTGCTTCGCCCGCGCCCTGTGTGCGGAGCAGTCGCAGGCGGAGCTCGCGATCGTGGACGAGGGCGGTGCGGAGATCGCCCGACGACCGCAGAGCGTGAGGCTGGATCTCGTGATCGACGAGGGCGCGACGGCGCCAGAGTTCACGCGGCTGCTGGACGGCGAGCCGTTCACCATCGCTCGCACGGTCGAGGGCCTGGACGGCACGGTGCGGCTCGTGGCGAGTTGGCCCGGGGGTCGCGGCGTCATCGCCGCCTATGATCCCGCGATCGGCTGATCATCGGCGCCCGCCGCGGAACGGACGGGAGCGGGCACCGCGCAGGAAGATGCCGCCCTCGCCCACCTGACTTTACATAACGTACATTATCGGCGGAACGACTCTCGATGCTCCTGCGGCGGCAAGCGCCCCCAGGTGCGTCCTCGCCCGTACAGTAGCGCTACGAGGATCTACGGCGCGGTGACGGTCCGCCGCTGCCTCAGCCGTCCATCCGTCGACGCGCGCGCGGGTACCGCTCGCGGGCGCCGGACTCCGGAGGGCACGATGACGATGCTGATGGGCGACGAGATCGCCGCCGCGAACCTGACCGACTGGCGCAAGCTCGCCCAGGGACTCCATGCGCGATATCGCATCGCCGACTTCGCCTCCGGCGCACGATTCCTCGTGAGCATCGGCGAGGCCGGAGACGCCGCGGGCCACCACCCGAAGGCCACGATCGGCGCGGGACACGTCGATCTCGAGCTCGTCAGCCGGGACGCGATCTATGACGACGGCACGACGGCGCACACCGTCGAATGGGTGACGCAGAAGGATATCGACCTCGCCCGGCGGATCACCGAGATCGCCGCCGAGCACGGGCTGAGGGCCGATCCCGCAGCCGTCGCCATGCTCGAGCTCGGCCTCGATGCCGCCGATCCGGCGATGATCGCGCCGGTCTGGGCGGCCCTGCTGACCGGGGATCCGGACTCTCAGGGCCGTGGCACCCCCGGAGACGAGATCCGCGACGCCGGGAGCCGCGTGCCCCACCTCTGGTTCGGGGATCCTCCCCGCGACGGGAGCTCCGAGCAGCGCTTCCACCTCGAGGTCTACGTCGCCCCAGAGGCGGCCGAGTCCCGGATCGCCGCCGCCGTCGCCGCGGGAGGAACGGTTCTCGACGCGAGCGGCGCCCCGTCGCTCACGGTGATCGCCGACCAGGAGGGCAACCAGGGCGTGCTGTGCGTCGATGCCTCCGCCGCCTCGTCGGTCTGAGGCATCGCCGGGCTGGGACGCCGGTCCCCCGCGACCCGGCGTCGTCACACCGCCCGCGGCTGCTGCTGGGTCGCGCCCTGCACGGGGCGATGCTCGCGGCGTCCAGGGAGCTCGGCGGGCCCGGGCATCGGAATGCTCACCATGAGGTCGACGGCCTCGCGCCTGGTGGTGCTGAGTCCGCTGGTCCCGTAGCCGATGACCAGCAGGGTCAGCCCGGTGAGATCGGCATCAGCGGTCCGCGAGATGGATCAGGCCTGCGGGTGTCGCGCGGAATCCGCAGGCATCGAGGTAGAACGGCGCCAGATCCTCCGAGAAGTCCACGAAGAGCCACTCGCAGCCCGCGGCGCGCGCCTCGGCGACAGCGAGCGAGACGACGGCGGTCCCCAGACCGCCGCGCTGCCGTGCGGGCCGCGTCTTGGTATCGATGAGGAACGCATGGTCCCCGCCGTCCCAGGCGACGTTCACGAACCCGACGAGCTCGCCGTCATCGGCGCGAGCGGCGACCCAGCCCAGCGCATGAGGCCGCACCCGGTCCCACCAGCCCGGTTCGGCGCGACCGCCGTGCGCCTGCGTGAGCTCGACGATCTCGGCGTCGTCGATCTGTCCGCGCCACTCCAGACGGACGCCCTCGACGCTCATGACCGCAGCCGCTGCCGGGTCGCCTCGTAGAGCACGATGCTGGCCGCGTTCGCCGCGTTCAGAGAGCTCGCGGAACCGGTCATCGGGATGCTCACCATGAGGTCGACGGCTTCGCGCCAGGTGGTGCTGAGGCCGCTGGTCTCGTTGCCGATGACCAGCAAGGTGGGTCCGGTGAGGTCGGCGTCGAAGACCTCGGCCTGCCCGTTCTCGTCGGTGCCGAGGATCTGGATGGGGTCGCCGTCCTCGCGGCGGGCACGCACCCAGGCCAGCACGTCCCTCGGCGAGGACACACGCACCGTGGGCGTGGCGAACAGCGACCCGGTGCTCGCCCGCACGGCGGCGCTGTCGTAGGGATCGGCCGCGTGGCCCGTCACGATCACGCCGGCGGCGCCGAAGGCATCGGCCGAGCGGATGATCGAGCCGAGGTTCCCGGGGCTCGACGGCCGGTCGAAGGCGACGCCCAGGAAGTCCCGGCCGACCCGGATGCGCGAGAGGTCGTCGCGCGGCATCTGCATCTCGACGATGAGCTCGGGGACGTCCTCGGTCTTCTCCCCCAGCTCCGCCATGAGCTCGGCCGAGAGCGCGTAACGGGGTGCGCCGGCGTCCTCGAGCACCTGGCGGGCCCAGGACGAGAGCTCGCGCTCGGCGTCGTAGAGGACCGCCTCGGCGTACCAGCCGTGCTCGAGGGCGATCGTGATGGGACGCACGCCCTGGACCAGGAAGCCTCCCAGGCGCTGGCGCTTCGTGCGGTTGGCGAGCATCGCCTGCCACTGCTGGAAGCGGGCGTTCCTCGTGGTGACGGGGCGGGGTGCGGGCGACATGGGACCAGCGTAGTGCCTGGTCAGTCCGAGAAGGCGTGCCAGCAGATCGCATCGCGCCGGGTCTGGTCCTCCAGCACCAGCGCCCGGATCGCCGCGGGCAGCCGTTCCCGCTGCCAGTCGCGCTCGGCGCGACCGGCCGCCGGATCCTCGCCGTGCGCGGCGCGGACGGCCCGGATCGCATAGGCGGCGGCGCCCAGGTCGTGCTCGGCGACGTGTCCCACGCAGGCGGCCTGTCCCGCGGCGTAGGCCGCGAAGCGGGCCGGCCCGCGCAGG
>NZ_JBHLSV010000014.1:0-110852 GCF_042434575.1 Brachybacterium hainanense | reverse complement strand
GCCCACCGGGCCCGCCCGTCGGCCCACCGGGCCCGCCCGTCGGCCCACCGGGCCCGCCCGTCGGCCCTGCGGGACCGACCGGTCCACCGCCCGGTCCCTGCGGACCGCCGCCCCGCAGCGGCGTCGACAGCAGCGGGGCCGACAGCTGCAGCACCCGCATCGGCACGCGCGAGGAGTAGTCGGCGCCGTTGAAGCGACCGAACTGACCGGCGGCTCCGGCCGGGCGGACCCCGTCGGCCGCATCGAGCATGGCCAGGGCCGTCTCCGGGGTGGGATAGCCCCCGGAGAACTCCGAGCCCGCCGGCAGCGGGCCGCGGAACCAGGCGCCGGGCGTGGTGAGGATCCCCCACAGCGCGTCCCCCGGGCGGAACCACAGATGTCCCGCGCGGCTGCGATCGCGCAGCGCATGCGCGCGCCAGGTGATGATGGGATGGCTGGACTGCCAGTTCACCAGGTGGACCCACAGGCCCTTCTCCCAGGCGGCACGGTCGGCCAGCTCATGGACGTTCACGTCCGCGTTCAGATACTTGCCTCCGGACAGCACGCCCATCGCGCCCAGCGCCCCGGACGGGCAGTACGCGTAGCCGAAGTTGTCCGCCGTGTACTCCTGCGTGCGCGACAGGGCGCTGCTGAGGATCGGGACGTACTGCAGCAGACTGGTCAGGACGATGCGGAGGTAGCTGACGTGACCGGCGGCGAGATGCCCGACCTCGTGGCCGATCACGAAGCGCAGCGCCTCCGGATCGCGCACCTCGCCGCCCACCTCGAACATGTCGGAGTACACGACGACGCTGCGCCGGAACCCGTGGCCGAAGGCGAAGGCGTTGATGACGCCGTTTCCTCCGGCGACGTACGCGTCGGGGACACGCCTCAGCCCGAACTGCGCGGCGGCCTCCGCGACGATCCGGTAGCCCTCGGGGAACTGGGTGGGGCTCATCCGCACCGAGTTCGCCCGCTGCTGCGCGTACAGCATCGCGCGGCTGAACCAGATGATGATCGGCACGAACATGACGATCACGAAGATCTGCATCGCGTACACGGACACCAGGCCCGTGCCCTCCGCCATCGAGAAGATCGTGGGGCCCTCGCCACGGATCAGGTTCACCAGCGTCATGACGACGAGGACGAGCCACAGCAGGTATCCCGCGAGCGTCAGGACCACCCCGACCCCCAGCAGCGGCAGCTCCCAAGGGTGCCGGACGCCCTTCGGGCCGAGGATCCCGTGGCGGGTCGCCCCGTTGATCAGGTTCGGCGCCTCTCCCTGCCCTCCAGGGTGGTGCTGCGGGGGATGCATGGTCATGTGCTGCTCCTGCCTGCGAGGCCCGGTGCCTGCGCGATGGTGCTCGAGCCGAACCTACCGCGCCGCGCCCCCGAACCGGGACGTCCTTCCACACTGTGCTGGTCAGCGCCCGGATCCTTTCAGCCCCGCCCCCGGCGACCCCGCAGCCATGCGCGCCAGCCCCGCTGCTCGCCACGGAGTCGGTCGCGCTCGTCGTGGTCATCCGAGCCGACGAGATCGCTCCCGGGAGCGGCGGGCCCGCCGTGGCGGACCAGCTCGGAGCCGGATCCCGCCGTCAGCACCTCGCCCTCGACGGCGGCGTCCGCGTCCGTGCGCGCGCGGCGCCCCGTCCCGGACCGCGGCGGTCCGACCAGCTCACGGAGGATCTGCTCGCGCACCTGGGCGGCCACCAGCTCCCGCTCCGCGGCGCGCTCGGCCTCCTGCTCGCGGGCGCGGCGCTCGGCCCGCTCCGCCTCCTCGCGGGCCAGGAGCTCCGCGGCCTCCGCCTCGATCGCCTCCTGCCTCGCCCGCTCCGCCTCCTCCCGCAGGCGGGCGCGCTCGGCATCGGCCTCCTCGCGGCGCAGGCGCCGCCGCTCCCCCGGCCCCTCCGCGAGCCGGTACAGGACCGGCACGATGACCAGCGTCAGCAGCGTGGAGCTCACGAGCCCGCCGATGACCACGACCGCGAGCGGCTGGGCGATGAAGCCGCCGTTGCCGGTGATGCCGAGCGCCATCGGGGTGAGCGCGAAGATCGTCGCGGCCGCCGTCATGAGGATCGGCCGCAGGCGCGTGGCGGCGCCCCGGTGCAGCGCCTCCTGCAGGGCGAGGCCGCGGCGCCGGTGCTGGTTGACCAGGTCGATGAGCACGATCGCGTTGGTGACGACGATGCCGACCAGCATGAGCAGCCCGATCATCGAGGGCAGGCCCAGCGGCACGCCCGTGATCACCAGCAGGCCCAGCGCGCCGGTGGCCGCGAAGGGGATCGACACCAGCAGGATCAGCGGCTGGACGAGGGACCGGAAGATCCACACGAGCAGCACGTACACGAGCAGGATCGCCGCGAGCATGGCGATGCCCAGCTGCCCGAAGGTCTCGTCGATGTCCGCGGCCGTCCCGCCGACGCTGGCCTCGGCGCCGTCGGGCAGCGCGGCCGCCTCGATCGCGGCGTTCGCGGCATCGGTCGCGGGGCCCACGTCCTCGCCGGACGGCCTCAGGGACACGGTGAGCGTCTCCAGGGTGTCGCGCGTGGAGATCGAGGGCCGCGAGGCGACCTCCTCGACGCTCGCCAGATCCGTGAGCGGTATCCCGCCCGCGAGCTCCAGGTCCTCGAGCTGCGCGAGGGTCGACACCGGCTCGGAGCCCTCGACGAGGACGTCCAGCTCGGTGTCGTCCAGGGTGATCGTCCCGATCGCGCCGGGGAACATCTGCTGGGCGACCATGCCGACCACCGCCTCCTCCGTGAGCCCCGCCCGCGCGGCGGCCTCCCGGTCGACGGTGACGACGGCGGTCGGGGTGTCGGCCTCGAGATCGCTGCTGACCTCGGCGACGCCCGAGGGCAGCGGGTCGAGCTCGGCGAGGATCGCGTCGTGCGCGGCCCGGCGGTCCTTCGCGGTCGGCCCCGTGATGAGGATGTCCACGCTCGAGGAGCCGGTCATCGACATGACCTCGGCCGCCTCGACCTCCCCCGGCTCCGGAAGAGAGCTGATCGCTGCGACCATCTCCTCGGTGAGCACCTCCTGATCCGCCTCCGGGTCCGTGGTGATGGAGAAGCTGATCTCGTGCGCTCCGGACCCGGCCGCGAACATGCCGCCGCCGATGGTGGTCTGGACGGTCTGCACGCCGTCGATCGCCAGGAGCGCCTCCTCGCTCGCCGCAGCCTTGTCGGAGGACTCCTGCAGCGAGGTGCCGGCGGGGAGGGTCTGGCTGATCGAGGCGATGTTCTGCCCCGAGTCGCCCAGGAAGCTGACCTTCACCATCGGCAGCAGGAGGACGGTCCCGGCCAGGACGCCGAGGGCTACCACGATCGTCACGACGCGCCCGGCGACGGTGTCGAGGCTCGCGCGCAGCAGCGGCGCATACAGGCGGTGCAGGACGGACCGCTCCTCCCCGGCCTCGGCGGCCTCCCGCACCGCGGTCACCTGCTCCGCGTCCTCGGGGTCGACGTCCGCCGCGGACCGCGGGGCGCGCAGGAACCAGTACGCGAGCACGGGCACGATGGTCAGCGCCACCAGCAGCGAGCTCATCATGGCGATGCCGACGGTGAGCGCGAAGGGCCGGAACAGCTCCCCGGCCATGCCGCCGACCACCGCGATCGGCAGGAACACCACGACCGTCGCGAGGGTCGAGGCGGTGATCGCCCCGGCGACCTCCCCGACCGCGTCGAGGATCGCGCGCATGCGCGTCTTCCCGTAGGCGAGGTGCCGGGTGATGTTCTCGATGACGACGATCGAGTCGTCGACGACGCGGCCGATGGAGATGGTCAGCGCCGCGAGCGTCAGCATGTTCAGGGTGTAGCCCGTGACGAGCATGCCGATGAAGGCGATCAGCAGCGAGGTCGGGATCGAGATGGCGGTGACGACGGTGGGGCGCACGCGCCGCAGGAACAGCAGGATCACGCCGACCGCGAAGAGCAGGCCCAGCAGGCCCTCCTCGGCGAGGGCGAGGATCGAGTCCTGGATGAAGGGGGCCTGGTCGAAGACGACGTCGCTGGTCGCGTTCCCGCCCACACCCGGGAGCTTCTCCTCGAGCGCCGCGGAGACGCCCTCGGAGATGTCCACGACGTTGCCGTCCGCGGTCGCGGTGATCATGAGGACCAGCGACTCGCGCCCGTCCGTGCGGGAGATCGAGGTCGGATCCTCGGGGGTGCGCTGGACGGTCGCGATGTCGGCGAGGGTCGTGATCTCGGCCTGCTCGCCGTCCTGTCCCGTCCCCTCCTGCTCCTGGCGGCCGTCGGGTCCCGCCTGTCCCTCGGCGCCCTGGGCTGCCTCTCCCGGCCGGATCACCATCGCCTCGAGGGATTCGAGCGAGTCGATCCGCTCGCCCAGGACGACGTCGAGGGTGCGGTCGCCATCGGTGACCGAGCCGCCGGGCAGCGACAGGCCCGTCGCATCGAGGGCGGTGGCGATGTCGTCCGTGGTCAGGCCGCGTTCGGCGAGGGCGTCCTCGTCCGGGGTGATGCGGACGATCTCCTCGGGCGCGCCGATCACGGCGACCCGGGCGACGCCGTCGACGCGCTCCAGCTCCGGGACCACGCTTGCCTCCAGCCGACCGGCGAGGTCGGAGGGCACGAGGTCGGAGGAGATCGCGAGCATGACGGCGGGCAGATCGCCGGTGCCGCCCGAGACGACCTGCGGCTCCGAGCCCTCCGGCAGCTGGTCCTCGATGCGGCCCAGCGCCGCGTCGACCTGGTTCGTGGATCGGGCGACATCGGTCCCGTAGGTCAGCTCGACCGTCACCACGGACACACCGGCCTGCGAGGTGGAGGAGGTCCCCTCGACGTTCTCGAGGCCGCCGAGGGCCTGCTCGACGGGCGCGCTGATCCGGTCGCGGACCTGCTCCGAGGAGGATCCGGGGGCGGTGGTCATCACCTGGATCTGCGGCAGCGCCACCGAGGGGACCAGCTCCTGCCGCATCGTCGTCATCGCGAAGGCGCCGATGATCGACACGGCGATGCAGACGAGAGCGATGAACGAACGGTTGTGCAGGCTCAGGGAGGCCAGGCGCTTCATCGGTTCTCCAGGGATCTCGCGCGGGGCCGACGCGCGCTCGTGGGCCAGGGCGCATTGCATCATGGGCGCCTGAATCCGCGCCGGACCTGCCGCCCCCGTGGGCCGCGCACCCCGGCGGACGTGAGCCGCATCGCCCCGCCCCGCGGAGCCGCCGCGCAGGCGACCACAATGGACGGGTGCCCTCCCTCGACGCCTCCTCGTCACGCGCCGCCCGCGCCGCCGTCGACCGCGACATCCTGCGCCTCGCGCTGCCGAGCCTCGGCGCGCTGATCGCGGAGCCGCTGTTCCTCATCGCCGACTCCGCATTCGTCGCCCGCGTCGGCACCACCTCCCTCGCCGGCCTCGGCCTCGCCTCGGCCGTGCTCACCACCGTGGTGGGGCTGTCGATCTTCCTGGCGTACTCGACGACGGCCGCGGTCGCGCGCGCCGTCGGGGCAGGTCGGATGCGCGAGGCGATCGCCCGCGGCGTCGACGCCTGCTGGCTGGCCCTGCTGATCGGCGCCGGCAGCGTGCTGGCCCTGCTGATCGGGGGCCGATGGCTGCTCGACCTGTTCGGCCCCTCGCCCGCCGTCCTCGCCGAGGCGCTCACCTACCTCCGCCTGAGCGCCTTCGGCCTGCCCGCCATGCTGCTGGTCCAGGCGGCGACCGGTCTGGTCCGCGGCCTGCAGGACGCGCGGCTGCCGCTCCTGGTCGCCGTCGGCGGAGCGGTCCTGAACATCCCGCTGAACGGGGTGCTCATCTTCGGGCTCGGCCTCGGGGTGGCCGGCAGCGCGCTCGGCACCGTGATCGCGCAGTGGGGCATGGCCCTGGTGCTCGTGGCGGTCGTGGTCCGCGGCGCCCGCCGCCACGGCGTCCCCCTGCGCCTGCACCGCGGCCAGGTCGCCTCCGCCGGCCGCGACTCCGTGCCGATGCTCGTGCGCACCCTGTCCCTGCGGGTCGTGCTGCTGGCCGGGACCCTGGTCGCGACCCGGCTGGGGGACGTGCAGCTGGCCGCCCATCAGATCGCCGGCACCATCTTCAGCCTGCTCGCGCTCGCTCTGGATGCGCTCGCGATCGCCGGGCAGGCGCTCACCGGCCGGTTCCTGGGCGCGCGCGACGCCGCCTCCGTCCACGCGGTGACGCGGCGTCTGATGATCTGGGGCATCGGCGGCGGCATCGCGACCGGGCTGCTGCTGCTCGCGGCGAGCTACGTCGTCCCCGCCGTCTTCACCCCTGACCCGGCCGTGCAGGAGTCGCTGCGTGCGGCGCTGTGGGTGCTGGTGATCGCCCAGCCCGTCGCCGGCTACGTCTTCGTGCTGGACGGGGTGCTCATGGGCGCGGGCGATGCCCCGTACCTGGCCCGGGTCGGGATCATCAACGCCCTGGTCACCCTGCCGTTCGCGGCCGTGGTGTGGTACTCGGGCTGGTCCGGGCCGATGGGTCTGGCCGCGCTCTGGGTCGCGTGCACGCTCATCTTCCTCGTCGCCCGCGCGATCACCCTCGGGGTGCGCGTGCGCACGGACGCCTGGATGCGCCTGGGCGGCTGAGGCCCGGGGGCACGGCGCGGCGCCGGGTCTCAGCGCGGGACGAGACGGTCGGCGAGGAGGCGCAGCTGGAGGCGGGGCAGGGCGCCATCGAGCGCGGCCGCCTCCGGTCCCATCTGCCCGAAGACCTGTGCCGTGATCGTCCCGACGAGCCCGTTCCAGAGCGTCAGCGCCTGCAGGACGGTCGCCGGAGCCGCAGCGACGCCGACCTCGGCCGCACCGGCGGCGAGCCAGGCGCGGACGGGTTCCGGCAGCTCCTCCGCGGCATGCCCGGGGAACGCGGCGGGGTCCGCCGCGGCGACGATCTCGAGGACGCGGCCCATCACGCGGGTGCCGGGCGGGGTGGTGGCCGCCGCAGGGGCGTCGTAGCCGCGCACCGGGGTGCCGTACAGGAGGGTCCAGCGCTCGGGGTGGGCGAGGGCCCAGTCGAGCATCGCCTCGGCGAGCGCGAGGAACCGGGTCCGCGGCGGGGCCCTGTCCACGTCGTCGAGCCCATCCGGGGGCGGGGGCGCGGTCGGCGCGCACGTCGGGGCTCCGTCCCCGTCGCCGACCCCGCCCTCGGGACCGGACTGCGCGAGGGCGCGGTCGACGGCGTCGGCGAGATCGGTGTAGGCATCGGCGATGAGCAGGGTGAGCAGGTCGTCGCGGCTGGCGACGTAGCGGTAGACGGCGCTCGAGACCATGCCGAGCCCGCGGGCGATCTCGCGGACGCTGAGACCGGCAGGCCCCTGCTCGATGAGCTGCTCCCTGCCCAGGTCGAGGATCCGCGCCATGGTCCGCTCGCGCGCCTGTGCCCTGCTGCCGGTGCCGCCTGCCTGTGCCATGCGGCCATCCAAGCACAAATTCGAGAGCAGTGCTCTTGACTGAAGTCCGAGAGCAGTGTTCACTGTCCCCGAGAATATCGAGAGCAGTGCTCACAGATGGAGGATGACATGCACCACCTCGTCATCGGCGAAGGCCAGATCGGCCGCGAGATCATCGACCAGGCCCGCGACCGCGGGGACGCCGTCACCGTCCTGCGACGCAGCGAGGCCGCCCCCGCCCCTGGCGTGCGGCGCATCCGCGGAGACGTCCTCGACCCCGCAGCCCTCGGCCGCGCGATCGAGGACGCCGATGCCGTGCATGCCGCCTTCCATGCCCCCTATGACTCCCGGGTCTGGCGCCGCGAGCTGCCGCCGCGCGAGCTCGCGGTCCTCGACGCCGCCGCACGGCACGACGCGCCCGTGATCTTCCCCGAGTCGATGTACGGCTTCCAGGGCGAGGCCGCGCGGCTCGCCGAGGGCGCCGCCCCGAGCCCGCGGGACGCCAAGGGCGAGATCCGCGTCCAGCTCCTGGAGACCCGCCGCCGCCATGCCGCCCGCACGGCGAGCATCGTGGCCTCGGACCTCATCGGCCCCACCGCGGTCGGCACGGGGTCCGCGGTCGCCTGCTCTCTGCTCATGGAGCAGCAGGCCGCGGGCCGGCGCGGCCTGATCCTCGGCGATCCGGACGCCCCGCACACCCTCACCTTCATCCCCGACCTCGCCGCGGCCATGCTCCATGCGGCCCGGTACCCGGAGCGCCTGCCCGCCGACGCGATCCTGCACGCCCCCTCCGCACCCGCCCGCAGCCAGCGCGAGCTCGCCCGGGCGGCCGCGGACCTGCTGGAGGTACCGTTCCGGCCTCCGCTGACGATCCCGCGGCTCGTCCTGCGCGCGCTCTCCCCTTTCCACCCCCTCGCGCGCGAGCTCTCCGGCATCGCGGGCATCTGGTACGGACCCTGTCGGCTCGAGCCGGGGCTTCTCACGACGCAGGAGCAGCTGGTTCCCACCCCCTGGGAGGAGGCGCTCGCCCGGACCGTGCATGCCATGAGGCACCCGTCGCCCCGGCCGACGACCACCTCCCCTGGACGGTGACAGACTGGGAACCCGCGTGAACGTCGCGCGACGAAGGAGGAGCCCCGTGTCCCAGCAGTCCCCGACCCCGCAGCCCGTCACGCGGATCACCGTGTTCACCGGCTCCTCGCTGGGCGCCTCGCCCCGGTACGCGCAGGAGGCCGCGCGCTGCGCCGGCGACCTCGCGGAGGCCCGGTTCGGCCTCGTCTACGGCGGAGGCGACGTGGGGCTCATGGGCGTGATCGCCGATGCCGCGCTCGCCGCGGGCGGCGAGGTCCTGGGCGTCATGCCGCAGGTCCTCATGGAGGCGGAGATGGGGCACCGCGGCCTCACCCGCCTCGAGGTCGTCCCGGACATGCACGCCCGCAAGCTGCGGATGGCAGAGCTGGGCGACGCCTTCGTCGCGCTCCCCGGCGGCGCGGGCACGCTCGAGGAGCTGTTCGAGGTGTGGACCTGGCAGCACCTGGGCATCCACGCCAAGCCCGTCGCGCTCTACGACGTCGAGGGCTACTGGCAGCCGCTACTCGCGGCGATCGACTCGATGACGAGCGCAGGATTCCTCTCCGAGCGCTTCCGCGACTCCCTCGTCGTGGCCGAGGACCCGCAGCAGCTCATCGAGGCGCTGCGGAGCTGGCAGGCGCCGACCGCGAAGTGGGCGCCGGAGACCCCTGCCCCCTGAGCGCACGCGGCGCCCGCGCGGCACGGAGATCGCAGGGCGCCGCGTTCATCGGCCCGGCGCCCGCACGCGGCTCATCGGCGCCACAGGTCCCAGGGCTCCTCCCCCGGCTCGAAGCCGGCCGCGGCGACCATGAGCACCGCCTCCGGGAACCCGTGGGCCAGAGCGCCGGGGACGTGCGCATCGCTGCCGAAGCTCACCGCCCGTCCGCCCTCCTGCGCGAACCACTGCGGCATCCACGGCTGCAGGCGGCGCGTGTTCATCTCGAGCGCGCGGCCGCTGGCAGCGATCGCCGCCATGGCATCGCGCAGCTCCGCCTCGACGAGGCGCGGATCGAACGGACCGATCTGCGCCTCCGGCCAGTACCGAACGGCATAGTCGAGGTGGGTGACGACCTCGAAGCGCTCCGGCCCCGCGACGAGGGCCGGGACCTCCGCCAGATAGCGGCGCAGGACCTCCGGCGCATCCAGCCGGCGGAACAGGGTGTTCGGCTCCGCCCGATGCTCCGGCCCCGCCCCAGGCTGCTCGGCGACGTCCAGCGGGAGCGTGTGCAGGGAGCCGATGACCCGGTCGAAGCGGTCCAGGTCCAGGAGCTCGCGCGCGGCCGCGGTGCGCAGATGCGGCTGCCCGAACTCGAGGCCGGTGCCGATCCGCAGCTGCGGGAACAGCGCCCGGCAGCGCTCGATGCTCGCGAAGTAGCCGTCCACGTCCAGGCGCGGCACCGCGACGATGCCGTCCTCCCCCACCAGATGCCGCTCATGGTCGGCGAAGTCGTCCAGATCGGTGAACCAGGCGGGCTCGAGGTCCAGGTGCTCGGTGAAGAACAGCCCGGGCAGGCCGATGCGCACCGCCCGCGCGCACGTCGCCTCCATCGTCCCCGCGGCGGCCGATCCCGGACCGCCCGTGTCCCAGGAGAACTCGCTGTGCACGTGGCTGTCCGCGGGCAGCGCCGGGAGGGCGGCGCGGTCGGGGCGATCAGCGGCGGACGCGGCAGGCGGGGTCATCGCCCCAGCGTGCCACAGTCCCGCCGCCGGCCGCGCACATGGCAGAACGTGAGCACATGTGGCACCTGCGATCGTTCTCGTGCATGATGGCGGGCGCTGTCCGGGCCGCGCATCGGCCCGGCGCACCGCCGCTGTCACCGCTGACCAGGAGCCCCGCCCGTGCTGTCCCACCTCACCGATTCCCTCGAGAAGGTGCTGGGCGATGCCGCCCCGCGCCCGGCCGCCGCCCCGGCGGGCCTCCACGCCTCCGGCTTCCTCGGCGAGACCTTGTCCCTGCAGGTCGCGCTGAAGCTCGAGGAAGGCGAGGGCACCGAGCTCGTCGTCTCCCTCGACGGCGACCTCGCCCCCGCCGCGACGGTCAGCGCCGTGCGCCGCGTACCCGTCTCCTTCGCCGCCGCCGACGAGGTGGACGAGCACTACCTCGTGACCGAGCCCGGCGACTACCCCGACCTGCTCCAGCCCATCGGCTCCGACGGCGTGGAGTCGATCCTCGTGACCCCCGGGATCTGGGAGGCCGTGTGGATCGACGTGCGCGTGGACGATCCGGCGCTCGCCGGGGACCACGAGCTGTCGGTGTCCCTGCGCACCGCGGGAGCATCGGCCCAGCACACGGCCCGGATCCAGATCCACCCGCACACGCTGCCGGAGCTCGCGATCCTCAACACCCACTGGCTGCACGCGGATAGCCTCTCCACCTACTACGACGTGCCGGTCTTCTCCGAGCGCCACTGGGAGCTGCTCGAGGCGTGCTTCGCCTCCGCCCGCGCGATGGACGTCAACTCCGTGCTCACGCCCGTGTGGACGCCGCCGCTGGACACCGCCGAGGGGCACACCCGGCCCACCGTGCAGCTCGTCGGCATCCGCGAGGACGCCCCGGGCAGCTACGCCTTCGACCTCGCGAACCTGGACCGCTGGCTCGAGCTGTGCCGCGTGGCCGGCTTCCGCGCCCTCGAGATGGCGCACCTGTTCACGCAGTGGGGCGCCCGCTTCACGCCGAAGATCGTCGTGGACACGGCCGAGGGACCCGTCGAGCGCTTCGGCTGGCACGTCGAGGCGACCGACCCCTCCTACCGCGCCCTCCTGGAGCAGCTCATCCCCGCCCTGCGCTCCCACCTCGCCGAGCACTGGGACGGCCAGGTCATGTGGCATATCAGCGACGAGCCCGGCGAGGAGCACCTCGAGGCCTACCAGGCGGCGAAGTCGCAGGTCGCAGACCTGCTCGAGGGGGCGGAGGTGGTCGATGCCCTCAGCTCCTACGAGTTCTTCTCCCGGGGCCTCGTCGCCACGCCGATCGTCGCCACGAACCACGCCGGCCCCTTCCTCGAGGCCGGGGAGAAGCCGTGGGTGTACTACTGCGTCTCGCAGAACCGCGACGTCGCCAACCGCTTCATCTCCCAGCCCTCCGTGCGCAACCGCGTGCTGGGCCGCCAGCTGTTCGTCCTCGACGCGCCCGGGTTCCTGCACTGGGGCTACAACTTCTGGTGGTCGCAGTTCTCGCTGCGGGCGATCGACCCCTTCGAGGACACCTGCTCCGGCGGAAACTTCCCCGGCGGCGACCCCTTCGCGATCTACCCCGGCCCCGACGGCACGCCGTGGCTGTCCATCCGCCATCGCGTCTTCGCGCAGGGCATGGCCGACCACCGCGCCCTCACCTGGCTCGCCTCGCTCGCCGGTGCCGACGCCGCCAAGGCCCTCGTGGACGAGGACGGCACCCTCGCCTACGACCGCTTCAGCTACGACGTGGACGCGCACCTCGGTGCCCGCCGCGCCGTCGACGAGGCGATCCTCGCGCAGCTGGGGTGACGGACGGGGCGGGGGCGGGAATCTCCTGTCGTCTCAGAGCCGAAAACGGCGTTCTGCTCCGAGCGGCGTCGCTGACACGACATCAGATTCCCGCCCCTCCCTGATCCCGGCCAGGTCCAGCCCTGCCCCGGCCCCGTCCGTTCCCAGGCGCCGACGCTGTCCCTGTCCCTGAACCACGCTTGTCCTCCTCACCCCGCGATCCTCCACATATCCGGGGCCGGCCTCGCTGCCTCCCCCCGGGGAGGTCACCCTGGCCGGATGGACGACCTTCTCATCCCGCACCCGATCCCCCACGACGCCCCGGAACTGCTGTCCCTCCCCCACCTGCATCTGCGCACGCGGCCGGAGCTCGCCGCCATGGGGATGAGCACGCGCCAGCTGGACCGGAAGCTCGCGGCAGGGGAGATCATCCGGCTCGCACACGGCATCTACGGGACGTCGCAGACACCGGGGCCCATCATCCGGGCCCTGCAGAGCAGGCAGCTCCTCACCTGCATCTCCGCGCTGAGCCTCCTCGGCTTCTGGCAGATCCGCGACGAGAAGATCCACGTCGCCCAGCTCCGCGCGGGAAGCCGCTCGGCCCGCGCCCGCCACCGTTCCGGGGTCGTGCTGCATGATCCGGCACCACGACGCATACCCGGCTCGAAGCTCTTCGTCCCGGTCCCCGACGCGCTCGAGCACGTCATCCGATGCCGCGGAGTCGAGGACGGCGCGATCGAGCTCGAGTCGGGGCTGCGCCGGGGGCTGATCACCCGGGACGATGTCGAGCAGGTCCGCTCCGCGCTGCCGCTGCGGCTCGACCGCGCCCTGGGCGAGCTGCGCTGCGACGCCGACGCCGGTACCGAGACGAAGACGCGGCGCTTCTTCGAGCGTCGCGGCGTCGAGGTGCGCGCCCAGGTGGAGTTCCTGGACGGGATGTGGCGTGTGGACCTCCTGGTGGGCGACTGCCTCGTGGTGGAATGCGACAGCCTCGAATTCCACACCGGGGTGGAGGAGTACGACCGGACGTACCGCAAGCGGCTCGACCTCCAGGCCCTGGGCATGGTCTACGTGCAGCTCACCTATGAGCAGGTGATGATCGACTGGGAGCGGACGAGCCGCATGCTGGGCGCGATGCTGGATCGACGGGAGCACCGCACGCGGCGGCGGACCGTCGCGTGATCACCGGGACCGGCAATGTGCTGTCGCCGCAGCGACATCACCCGGAGCAGAACGTCGATCCCGGTCATGAGACGACAGCAGATTCCCGGCCCGGCATCGGTCCCGCGCCGGCCCGGTCGACCCGGCGCGTGGACGCAGGGCGGAACGGACCGGCGCGGGACCGCGCGGCGGGGGGATCAGACCGCGGCGGGGACCTCCGCGGCCGCGCGGACCTGGAGGGTCGCGGCGACGAGGTTCCTGAGGCTCGCCTCGGTCTCGGCGTAGCCGCGGGTCTTGAGGCCGCAGTCCGGGTTCACCCACAGGCGCTCGCCGCCCACGACACGGCGGGCGCGGGTGAGCTGCTCGGCGATCTCCTCGGTGGAGGGGACGCGCGGGGAGTGGATGTCCCACACACCGGGGCCGATGCCGCGCGGGAACGCATCGGGGTCGATGGCCTCGAGGATCTCGCCGCGCGAGCGGGCCGACTCGATCGAGGTGACGTCCGCGTTCAGCGCGTCGATCGCGTCGACGACCACGTTGAACTCGGAGTAGCACAGGTGCGTGTGGATCTGCGTGGCCGCCTGCACTCCCGCGGTGGACAGGCGGAAGGAGCGCACGGACCAGTCGAGGTAGTCGGCGTGGTCGCGCACGCGCAGCGGCAGCAGCTCGCGCAGGGCCGGCTCGTCGACCTGCACGATCCCGATCCCGGCGGCCTCGAGGTCCGTGACCTCGTCGCGCAGGGCCAGGCCGACCTGGTCGGCGGTCTCGCCCAGCGGCTGGTCATCGCGGACGAAGGACCAGGCCAGGATGGTGACGGGGCCGGTCAGCATGCCCTTGACGGGACGCTCGGTCAGGGACTGCGCGTAGGTCGCCCAGTCCACCGTGATGGGGGCGGGGCGGTGCACGTCGCCGAAGAGGATCGACGGGCGCGTGCAGCGCGAGCCATAGGACTGGACCCAGCCGTGCTCGGTGGTCGCGAAGCCCTCGAGGTTCTCCGCGAAGTACTGCACCATGTCGTTGCGCTCGGGCTCGCCGTGGACCAGGACATCCAGGCCCAGCTCCTCCTGCAGCGCGATGATGCGGGCGATCTCGTCCTTCATCGCCTGCACATAGGCGGCGTCGTCGATCACGCCCTTGCGGTGCGCGGCACGGGCCCTGCGGACCTCGGCGACCTGCGGGAAGGAGCCGATGGTGGTGGTCGGCAGCTCGGGGAGGCCCAGCGCCTCCTGCTGGGCGGCGGCGCGCAGGGCGTAGTCCTCGCGGTCGGCATCGGCCGCGGTGACCTGGGCGGCGCGCTCGCGGACGGCCTCGACGCGGACGCCCGCGAAGGTGCGCGGGGTGGAGCGCGGACCGTCGACCGAGCCGGGCTCGACGCCGCCGGCGGCGAGCTCGACGACCTCCTGCACCTTCTGATCGGCGAAGGCGAGGGCGTCGCGCAGCGCGGGGTCGAGAGCGGTCTCGCGGGTCACGTCGTGCGGGACGTGCTGGAGGCTCGTGGAGGTGCCGACGACGACACCGCCCGTGCCGCCGGCCTGCTCGAGGCGGGAGGAGAGCTCGGCGACGCGCGCGGCGGCGGTGCCGAGGTCGGCACGCCAGATGTTGCGGCCGTTCACGACGCCCGCCACGAGCTGGGTCGCCCCGGCGCCGACGAGCTCGGAGACCGCCGGGATCCGCCCCTTGACGAGGTCGAGATGGAGGGCCTCGACGCCGCTCGCGAGCAGCGCGGGGACGAGTCCCTCGGGCTCGCCGTAGCCGGTGGTGACGAGGATCTGCGGGCGATCCCCCTGCGCGGCGAGCAAGCCGAGGGAGCCGGGGATCAGCTCCGCGAGCTGCGCGGCGGTCAGGCGCTGGTCCGCGGACAGCGCGGGCTCGTCGATCTGCACCCAGGCGGCGCCGGCGGCCCGCAGGCCGGAGAGCAGCTGCGCGTACACGGGCACGAGCTCGGCGAGGCGGGTGATCGGGTCGAAGCCCTCGGGGGCGTCGTCCGCGGCCTTCGCGAGCAGCAGCAGGGTGATCGGGCCGACGACGACGGGGCGCACGCTGCGGCCCGCATCGGCGGCCTCCTGCGTCCATCGGATCAGCTGGTCGCCCGCGAGATGGAAGGCGGTGTCGGGACCGATCTCCGGCACCAGGTAGTGGTAGTTGGAGTCGAACCACTTGGTCATCTCGAGCGGGGGACGGTGCTCGTCGCCGCGGGCGAGGACGAAGCTGGAGGCCAGGGAGATGCTCCCGTCGGCCTCGACGAGGTCCGCGAAGCGGGAGGGCAGGGCGCCCACGGCCACGGCGGCGTCGAGGACCTGGTCGTACCAGGAGAACGACTCGGGGATCGCGCCCTCGCCGGCGAGGCCCAGCTCGGCGAGGCGGTCGGCGGTCGCGGCGCGGAGGGCGCGGCCGGTCTCCTCGAGGGCGGACAGCTCGCTGCGGCCGGCCCAGTAGGACTCCTCGGCCTTCTTGAGCTCGCGGTCCGGGCCGATCCGCGGATAGCCGAGGATCGTCGCGGCGGGCAGAGCAGAGGTGCTGGTCATCTGAGGTCTTCCTTCATGGGGTGGTGCGGACCGCGAGCGGCCCTGGCGGGGTCTTCCGGGCCGCGGCGGGCTCGGCGGGTCGTGCTGGTCGGGGGCGGCCGGTTGTCCGGGCCGATGGCGGCCGGATCGTGCGGGCCGCGATCAGCCGGGTCCTCAGGCGCTGACGGGCGAGGACGCCCATCGGCCCAGGTCCACCTGCTCGAGCACGCCGAGCGCGTCGACGTGCTCGTTGAAGGTGAACAGGTGGACGCCGGGGGCGCCGTCGTCCAGGACGGCGCGGATCAGGCGGGTGCTCGCCGCGATGCCGATGCGCCGCCGCTCCTCGGGGCTCGTGGCCGTCTCGAGGGCGTGGAGGTGCGCGGCGGGGGCGTGCACGCCGGAGAGCTCGGCGAAGCGGGTCAGGCGCCGCACCGAGGTCATGGGCACGAAGCCGGGGATGATGGGGATCGTGACGCCCGCGCGACGGGCGCGGCGGACCAGGTCGGAGTACTCGGCGGGGTCGAAGAACGCCTGGGTGATGGCGAAGTCCGCGCCGGAGCGCTCCTTGGTCACGAGCACCTCGATGTCGTGCTGGTGGCTGGGCGACTCGGGATGGCGCTGCGCGTAGGTGGCGACGCCGATGGCGAGGCGGCCGGCGGCGAGCGCTGCGGTTTCCTCCCGTTCGATGCGGCGGATCAGCTCGACGAGGTAGCGGGCGAAGGGGAACTCGTCCTCGCGCGTGTCGTAGCCGGGAGGGATGTCGCCGCGCAGGGCGAGGATGCCGCGGACGCCGCGCTCCAGCAGGTCCCGGATCGAGCCGGACAGCTCCTGGGTGCTCGAGCCGACGCTCGTGAGATGCACGAGGGGACGCAGGCTGGTCTCGGCGAGGATGTGGTCCACGAGCTCGAGCACGCGCGGGAAGTTCCCGCGCGCGGAGGCACAGGTGACGGACACGTAGTCGGGGCGGGTCGCCTCGAGGGCGGCGACGGCGCGCTGGACCTTCTCCCAGGACGCCTCGCCCCGCGCCGGGAACAGCTCGTAGCTCAGCGCGGGCTGCGGGCGGCGGCGAGCGGGCGCGGCGGCGCTCGGCGCCGGGGCGGCTCCGGGGGGCGTGGGCGGTGCGGTGACGGGCATGCCAGGGAACATATGCGCCTCCCGTCCGGTTCCTCACGGATCATGACGGAGCGTGAATCGTGCAGGGCGGCGGGCCGCGACCGCGCGCCGCGGGAGTTCACGGGAGGACTCGCGAGGACTCGGTCCGTGTGATTGCCTGGGGGCCCGACGTCACAAGGAGTCGTGAATGGACTCGCATCCTGCTGGACCCGTCGGCTCCGCGCTCCCGGCTCCCGCGGCCTCCCCGCCCCTCTTCCCTGCCGCCCTGTGGGAGCCGCTGCCACGACCTGCGGACCGGGGCGCGCCGCTGCGCATCCCGCGGGCCGCGGCCGCTCCGGAGGTGCTCCCGGCCGGGGCCCGGCTCCGCGAGGGGCCGCAGGTGCTGGGCCCGGCGTCCGCGGAGGGCATGCTGCTGGTCCGCTTCCGGCACAGGGCGCCCGAGGCGAGGGCCGTGGCCCTGCAGGCCAGCGGCTGGTGGCGCGTCGACCCGGTCGACGCCTGCGATCTGCAGGCCGCGGGCAGCTCCTGGTGGGAGGGCACCTTCGTCGTGCCTGCGCAGTGGCGTGCCACCTACGCCTTCCTCGAGCACCTCGGTCCGGGCGATCCCCCCTGGTGGAAGGAAGGTCTGAGGCTGCCGGCCGCACGGTGGGGCACCGGCCCGGGAGAGGCCGCCGGGGCGGCGGTGCGTCTGAGCCATGGGGCGGTCCGGGGCGGGCGGCGCCCTGTGGTCTCGCTGCCCGATGACGGCCCCTTCGGTCCGGTGACGGGCCGGGTCTCCCCCACGCTGCACACCCTCGAGCGCGGGGCGGAGGAGCCGGCGGTGCACCTCTGGATCAGCGAGAGCTCCGGTCTCGGCTCCCTGGAGGCGGTCGCGCGGGCGGCGGCGGGCGGTCCGGGCGGTCCCGGCTCCGCGGCCCGGGCGGTCGCCGAGCTGCCGCTGCTGATCGTGCTGGACGGGTTCGACCATGCGGACCGTCTGGGGACCCCGGCTCGTCTGGAGCGCGCCGTCCGGGAGCGGGCGCTGCCTCCGCTCGTGGCGGTGTTCGTCGACTCAGGGCCCCGGCGCGCCGAGGTGCTGGGCGTCCCGGGCGGGCATGCGCGGTGGATCGCGGAGGTCCTGCTGCCGCGGCTGCGGGAGAGGGGCCTCGGCGCCGATGCGTCGCGGACCGTGATCACGGGGTCGAGCTTCGGCGGCCTCACCTCGCTGTTCGCCCTCGCCCTCGCCCCGGGGCGGATCGGGGCCGCGATCGCGCAGTCGGTCTCGCTGTGGCGCTATCCCGAGGGCGCGCTCCTGGCGCCGCTGCGGGAGGCCACGGCGGGGCGGGGCAGTCGGCTGCGCCTGCAGGCCGGCACCTTCGAGGGCACGATGGCCCAGGACGCGGAGCGCCTCGTCGCGGCGCTGCGGGCGGGCGGCGCCGATGCGTCCCTCGAGGTCGTCCCCGGCGGGCACGACTGGGCGTGGTGGCAGCCCCTCGCGCTGCGGGAGCTCGCGAGGCTTCTGCGCTGAGGGCTGTGGACCCGGAAGCGCGGGCCGTCGCCGACGCGGTGACGGCTGCGTCACACGTGGCCGCCGGGGTTCGCAGGATCCCGAGCCGGCGCTACCATAAGGCAAGCCTTACCTTTCGTAATTATGAGGAGACTTCCTTGCGTATTGCCCGCCGCTCCCTCGGCCTCTCGGCCCTCGCGCTGACCGCGGCGCTCGCCGCCTGCTCCTCCTCGACCGACGACGCCCCCGCGGGCGGCTCCGCCGGCGACGCCTCGGACGGCGGCGGCACGACCGCGCTGCCCACGCAGGATGACGTCTTCCCCGTGACCGTCCCCCATGCCTTCGGCGAGACCACCGTGCCGACGAAGCCGGAGCGCATCGTCTCCCTCGCCTGGGCGAACCACGAGGTCCCCCTCGCCCTGGGCGTCACCCCCGTCGCCATCAGCCTCACCACCTGGGGCGATGACGACGACAACGGGATCCTCCCCTGGACCGAGCAGAAGCTCGCCGAGCTCGGGGCGCAGGCGCCGATCCTGCTGGACGACTCCACGAGCGTTCCCTTCGAGCAGGTCGCGGACGCCGCCCCGGACGTCATCCTCGCCTCGTACTCGGGCCTCACCCAGGAGGACTACGACACGCTCACGAAGATCGCGCCCGTGATCGCCTACCCCGAGGTCGCCTGGGGCACCTCGCTCGAGGACATGATCACGCTCAACAGCGCGGCGATCGGCCTGGCCGGCTCCGGCCTCGCGCTCATCGAGGACCTCCGCGCCCAGGTGCAGGCCGCCCTCGAGGCGCATGCGGCCCTGGACGGGAAGAAGATCCTCTTCGCCTACCTCGACGCCGCGGACCTGAGCCAGGTCGGCTTCTACACGACCCACGATCCCCGCGCCGGCTTCCTGCAGGGCGTCGGCCTGCCCCTGCCGAGCATCGTGGAGGAGGAGTCGGCCGGGACGACCGAGTTCTACGTGACCGTCAGCTCCGAGGAGGCGCAGCGCTTCGAGGACGTCGACGTGCTCGTGACCTACGGCGACGACCCGGCGATGCTGCAGACCCTCCAGGCCGATCCGCTGCTCTCGAAGATCCCGGCGATCGCCGCGGCCGCGGTCGCGATCCTGCCCACGGGCCCGCTCGCGGCCTCCGCGAATCCGACCCCGCTGTCGATCCCGTGGGGCATCGGCGACTACTTCGACGCGCTCGCGGGCGCGGTGCGGTGACGACCTCCCTGGCTCCGGCGCCCGCGTCGCCCGCCGCCGGCCTCCGGCGGCACGCGGCGACGCGGCTGCTGTGGCTGGGAGCCATGGTCGTGCTCCTCGCGGTGCTCATGGCGGCGTCGGTCTCGCTCGGGGTGCGCGACGTGTCCGCGCACGACATCCTCGCGGGGCTGCGCGGGATGGACGGGACCATCTCCCAGGCCGCCGTCGTCACGCGTGTGCCCCGCACCGTGCTCGCGGCCCTCGCCGGGGCGGCGCTGGGGCTCTCCGGCACGGCCATGCAGGCGGTGACCCGGAACCCGCTCGCGGACCCGGGGATCCTCGGCATCTCCGGCGGCGCCTCCCTCGCCGTCGTGATCGGCCTCGTCTTCCTGGGCATCGGCGCTCCGCTGCCGCAGAGCGGTCTCGCGATCCTCGGCGCCGCGCTCGCGGCCGTGTTCGTGTACACGGTCGGATCGCTGGGCCGCGGCGGTGCGACCCCGCTCAAGCTCGCCCTCGCGGGAGCCGCGACCACTGCCGCGACGAGCTCGCTGGTCAGCGCCGTGCTGCTGCCGCGGATCGATGTGATGACGACGTTCCGCTTCTGGCAGATCGGCGGGGTCGGCGGTGCGACCGCCACGAAGATCTGGCTGTTCGTCCCCTTCGTCGCGGTCGGCGCCGTCATCTGCCTGGCGACCTCGCGGGGCATGAACTCGCTCGCGCTCGGCGACGAGCTCGCCTCCGCGCTGGGCGAGAACGTGGCGCGGACCCGCATGATCGCCGCGGCCGGCGGGGTGATCCTGTGCGGTGCGGCCGTCGCCGCGACCGGGCCGATCGGCTTCGTCGGCCTCGTCGTCCCGCACATGTGCCGCCTGCTGATCGGCGCCGACCACCGCTGGCTGCTGCCGCTGTCCGCTCTCGCGGGCGCCTGTCTGCTCATCGCGGCCGATGTCGCGGGCCGGCTCCTCGTCCCCGGGCAGGAGCTGGAGGTCGGGATCGTCACCGCGGTCCTCGGCGCACCCCTGTTCATCGCCATCGTCCGCCGCCAGAAGGTGCGTGAGCTGTGATCCTCGCCCCCAGCTCCTCCCGCACGAGCGGGCCCGCTGCCCCGGAGCGGCCGCTCGGCGACCCGGCCCGGATCCGTGCCGGCCGTCGTCGACGCGGACGCCGCCGGCTGCTGGTGACCGCCGCCCTCGCCCTCGCCCTGCTCGTCCTCGCCGCGGCCGCGCTCATGGTGGGCGAGACCTTCTACGCGCCCGCCGAGGTGTGGGACGTGATCCGCGGGCGGATCGTCCCCGGCGCCTCCTTCACCGTCGGCGAGCTGCGCCTGCCACGCACGGTGCTCGGGCTTCTGGTGGGCCTCGGCTTCGGGATCGCGGGCGTCACCTTCCAGACGATGCTGCGCAATGCCCTCGCCTCCCCCGATGTGATCGGCGTGTCCAGCGGGGCGAGCGCCGCCGCCTCCCTCGCGATCATCGTGCTGGGGATGGACGGCCTGCCGGTCTCGCTGATGGCGCTCGCCGGGGCGCTCGCGACCGCGATCTGCATCTGGCTGCTGTCGCACCAGGGCGGATTCGCGGGGACGCGGCTGATCCTCATCGGCATCGGCGTGGGGGCGATGCTCGACAGCGTCGTCACCTACGCGCTGTCCCGCGCGGACTCCTGGGACCTGCAGGCGGCGATGGTGTGGCTGACGGGGAGCCTCAACAACGCGTCCTGGGACCGGGTCCAACCGGTCGCGGTCGTGTGCGCGGTGCTGGTCCCGCTGCTGCTGATCCTGGGCGGGCCGCTGGACGTGCTGCGCCTGGGCGACGAGTCCGCGGCGTCCCTGGGGGTGCGGGTGCAGGCCACGCGGCTGCTCGCGATCCTCGCGGCCGTGCTGCTGATCGCCTTCGCGACCGCGGCCTCGGGACCGATCGCCTTCGTCGCCCTCATGTCCGGGCCGATCGCGGCGCGTCTCGTGGGCCCCGGCGGCTCCCTGCTGCTGCCCGCCGGTCTCGTGGGGGCGCTGCTCGTGGTGGGCGCGGACCTCGTGGGCCAGTACAGCCCTCTGGGCCGTCTGCCCGTCGGCGTCGTCACCGGCGTGCTCGGCGCCCCGTACCTCATCCTCCTGCTGATCAGGACCAACCGTTCAGGAGGCTCCCTGTGAGCACGACCCACTCGCTGCGCACCCGCGAGCTGACCCTCGCCTACGGCGAGCGGAGCGTCGTCGAGCACCTCGACCTGCAGATCGCACCCGGCAGGATCACCGCGATCGTCGGCGCGAACGGCTGCGGGAAGTCGACCCTGCTGAAGGCCATGGCGCGGCTCATCCCCGCCGCCGGAGGGCAGGTGGTCCTGGACGGGAAGGCGCTGCAGGAGCGGCCCCGCAAGGAGGTCGCCCGCATCCTGGGCCTGCTGCCGCAGAGCCCTGTCGCCCCGGAGGGCATCGCCGTCGCGGACCTGGTGGGCCGCGGCCGTCACCCGCATCAGCGGATGCTGGGCCGATGGTCCGCCGCCGACTACCGGGCGGTCGCCGATGCTCTCGCCGCGACCGGCATCTCCGAGCTCGCCGACCGCAGCGTCGATGAGCTCTCCGGGGGTCAGCGCCAGCGCGTGTGGATCGCGATGGCCCTCGCCCAGGAGACCGACATCCTGCTGCTGGACGAGCCGACCACGTACCTGGACGTTGCCCATCAGGTCGAGGTGCTGGATCTGCTGACGGATCTGAACCACGAGCGCGGCACCACCATCGTGATGGTGCTGCACGATCTGAACCTCGCCGCGCGGTACGCCGACGAGCTGATCGCGGTGTGCGGCGGGGACGTCCTCGCCCAGGGCGAGCCCGGGGAGGTCATCACGGCCGCCACCGTGCAGGAGGTCTTCGGCCTCGACTGCCGGGTCATCCCGGATCCGCTGACCGGGAAGCCGCTCGTGCTCCCGCGGGGACGGCATCACGTGGCCTGAGATCGAGGATCCCTCGAGCCGCGTCCTCCGGCCGGGTCGCCGGCGTCCGCTCCGCCCGGCGATCCCCGCGGTTCCGATATGATGATTCCATCATGCCGCTATCTGATGCCCAGCGCCCTCTGTACGAGGTCAAGGCCAACCTGTTCAAGGGACTCGCCCACCCCTACCGGATCAGGATCCTCGAGCTGCTCTCCGCCGCGGAGGAGGTCACCGTCTCCGCCCTGCAGCAGGAGACCGGGCTCGAGGCCTCCCACCTGTCCCAGCACCTGTCCGTGCTGCGCCGCCACCGCCTCGTACGATCCGAGCGCCGCGGCAGCCACGTCCACTACCGCCTGGCCGACCGGCGCACCGCCGAGCTCCTCGCCGTCGCCCGCGCCCTCCTGCTGGGCATGCTCAGCAGCGACCACGACCAGCTCGCCCAGGCCCGCCGGCTCCCCGACCTTCCCGCCAGCCCGCGCCCTCTCTCCCCGGGCGAGGACGGATGATCACCGCGACCCGCCGGACCGGCCCGGGCCGGTTCGACGCGATCCTCGGCCACGCCCGCGGGCTGCTGCCCCGCGCCTCCGACTACCGCGAGCTCCCGCGCAGCTGGCGGGCCGACCTCATGGCGGGGGCGACGGTCGGCATCGTCGCCCTCCCCCTGGCGCTCGCCTTCGGCGTCAGCTCCGGCATGACCGCCGAGCAGGGGCTGATCACCGCGATCGTGGCCGGCGTGCTCGCCGCCGTCTTCGGCGGCTCGCACGTCCAGGTCTCCGGGCCCACCGGCGCGATGGTCGTCGTCCTCACCCCGATCGTCGCGACCTACGGCGCCGGTGCCGTCGGCGCCGTGACGATCCTGGCCGGGGCCCTGGTCCTCCTCGCCGGCGTGCTGCGGCTGGGCCGCACCGTCGCACTGATCCCCTGGCCCGTCATCGAGGGGTTCACCCTCGGGATCGCGTGCACGATCTTCCTGCAGCAGGTGCCGATGGTCGCCTCCGCTCGACATGCCGCCCCTGGAGAGCTGAGCACCAACGCGGCCGTCGCCGCCGCCCAGTCGCTCCTGCACGCCGACCCCTCCTACCTCCTGTGGTCGCTCGGCGCCGTCGCCGTCGTCGCGGCGAGCATGATCGCGTGCTCCCGCCTCCACCCCTCGCTGCCGGGCTCGCTGATCGGGATCGTCCTGGTCACGATCGCCTCCGTGGTCGCGGGCGCCCCGCTCGCGCCGATCGGCGCGATCCCCGCGACCCTGCCCGCGCCGGCCCTGCCTCTCCTGGATCCGGCGATGCTCGGCGTGCTGGTCCCCGCCGCGGCGACCGTCGCCGCCCTCGCGGCGATCGAGTCGCTGCTGTCCGCCCGTGTGGCGGCCGGCATCTCCGACACGGGCTCCCCTGCCCCGGACCGCGAGCTCGTGGGCCAGGGCGTCGCCTCGATCGGCGCCGCCCTGTTCGGCGGCATGCCCGCGACCGGCGCGATCGCCCGCACCTCCGTGAACGTGCGCGCCGGGGCCCGCACCCGCCTCGCCTCGATCGTGCACGCCCTCGTGCTGCTGGGCGTGGTCCTCGCCGCGACCGGCCCCGTGGGGCGGATCCCGCTGGCCGCGCTCGCGGGCGTCCTGTTCGTGACCGCCTGCCGCATGGTGCAGATCGCGACGGTCCGCGCGATCGTCCGCTCCACCCGGGCCGATGCGCTCATCTTCGCCGTCACCGCGCTGATCACCGTCTCCTTCGACCTGGTCGTCGCGGTCGTGATCGGCGTCGTGCTCGCCGCGACCGCGGCGCTGCGCAGCCTGTCCCGCTCCACCGGCGTCACCCTCGAGCCGATCACCGCGGAGCCCGCCGTCCCCGGCGACGACGAGATCCTCGCGGTCCGGTTCGACGGCCCCCTGTTCTTCGCCTCCGCGGAGAGGGTCTTCGAGACGGTGATGGGCGTGGGCCCCGTGACGGTCGTGATCCTGCGGATGTCACGGCTGGAGCAGGTCGACGCGACCGGCGCGCAGATCCTCTCCGAGATCGTCCGCGGCCTCGAACGGCGCGGCGTGACGGTCCTGATCAAGGGGGTCCGCGCCGCGCACCGCGAGCTGTTCGACCAGGTCGGCGTGCTCGGCGCGCTGCGGGACCGGCGGCATCTGTTCGAGGGCTTCGAGGACGCCCTGCTCCACGCCCGTTCGCACGTCCGTCGGGCTCGGGAGCACGGTCCCTGAGCCGCGCTCTGCCGCGACGAGGCGGAACTATTCCCCGGCGCGCGGGTGAACCATCCCACCAGCAGCGGGCCGGTTATCCCCTGGCAGGTCGGGCGCGGTGCTCCCTACACTTCCAGGGTGCAGACCACCCCGGCATCGGCCGCCCCGAGCTCCCCCGCGTCCCTGTCCCCCCGAGATCGCAGCGTCATCACGCTGCTGCTGGTCAGCGCCTTCGTCGTGATCCTCAACGAGACGGTGCTGTCCGTCGCGCTGCCGCCCATCATGGACGACCTCCGCATCACCGAGACCACCGCCCAGTGGCTGACCACCGGGTTCATGCTCACGATGGCCGTGGTCATCCCCATCACGGGCTTCCTCATGGGCCGGTTCTCGACGCGTCAGGTGTTCGCGCTCGCGATGACGACCTTCACGGTCGGCACCCTGATCTGCGCGGTCTCGCCGACGTTCCTGCCGCTGCTGCTGGGCCGCATCGTGCAGGCCTCCGGCACCGCGGTCATGATGCCGCTGCTGATGACGACCACGATGAACCTGGTGCCCCCGGCGCGGCGCGGCCGCACGATGGGCAACATCTCGATCGTCATCGCGGTCGCGCCCGCGATCGGCCCGACGATCTCCGGGCTCATCCTGTCCTTCGCCCCGTGGCGCTTCCTGTTCGTCGCCGTCCTCCCGATCGCGATCGCGGCCCTGCTCCTGGGCCTGCGCCGCATCGAGAACGTCCAGGAGTCGCACGCGATCCCCGCGGACATCATCTCGGTGGTCCTGTCCGGCATCGGCTTCGGCACCCTCGTCTACGGGCTGACCGGCATCAGCGGCGGGCACGCCGCCTCGGCATCGGCGGGCTCCGGCGTACCGCTCGCGGCGATCGTCTGCCTCGTGATCGGGGTGGTGTCGCTGACGATCTTCGTGCTGCGCCAGCTGCGCCTGCAGAAGGTGGAGCGGGCGCTGCTGGACCTGCGGACCTTCGCCTCGCGCAACTTCACGGTGGCCGTGGTGCTCATGGTGGTGATGATGGGCTCGATGTTCGGGACCATCGTCATCCTGCCGATCTTCCTGCAGCGCGTGCTGGACCTGCCCACCCTGACCGTGGGCCTGATGATGCTACCCGGCGGCCTGCTCCAGGGCCTGGCGGCCCCGCTCGTGGGCCGCCTGTTCGACCGCGTGGGTCCCCGGCCGCTCATCGTGCCGGGTCTGCTCGCCGTGACCGCGGGCATCGCGGTCCTGTCGCGGGTTCCCGAGCAGCCGTGGATGATCGTCGCGGGGCACGTCGTCATGTCCCTGGGGCTCGCGTTCATCTTCACGCCGCTGTTCACGACGGCGCTCGGCTCCCTGCCGCGCCCCCTGTACGCGCACGGCTCCGCGATCGTCGGCACTGTCCAGCAGGTCGCGGGTGCCGCCGGGGCGGCGCTCATGGTCTCGATCATGTCCCGCATCTCGCTGCGGACGATCGACGGCGGCGGCACCGCGGCGGAGGGGATCTCGCGCGGGACGTCCTTCGCCTTCACGATCTGCGTGGCGCTCGCCCTGGTCACCGTGGCCATCGCGCTCTTCGTGCGCCGGGCCCCGGAGGAGGCCGATCCCGCGCCTGCGGCCGAGGACGTCGAGCTCGCCGGTCCCCGCGCCTGACGCGTCCCCGCCCGGCCTCCCGCGGCGGGAGCCGCGAGGCGGCCGGGCGCTGTCCTGCGGGTGCGCCGCGGCGGCTCAGACGCCGATGTCGACCCGGCCCACCGCCGCGACGGGCATGACCCTGCCGTCCTCGAGCTGGTACTGGCAGCCCACGATGCCGAGCCGGCCGCTCGCGACGGCGTCGCTGATCACACGCGAGGTGCGGGTGAGCTCGCGGATCGTGGAGCGCAGATGATGGCGGCCCACGGCATCCGCGTCGATCTGCGCGGGATCCACGTAGGGGGTGTCCCGGTGCTCGATGTGCCACTCCGCCTGGACGGCCGGCTGGATGAGGCCCAGCTCGCGCTTGATCGCCGGGGTGACCTCACCGGGGGCCTCGGTGGTCTGGTCGATGGCGGCGGCGACGGCGCCGCAGGAGCCGTGGGCGAGCACGACGATGATCGCCACCCCCAGCTCCGCCACGGCGAACTCCATGGTCGCGACCGTGTTGGAGTTGGCGATCTGGCCGATGTTGCGGAAGACGAACAGGTCGCCCAGGCCGCAGTCGAAGAGGATCTCCGCGGCGACGCGGGAGTCGGAGCAGCCGATGAACGCCGCATCGGGGGCCTGGCTCGAGGAGAGCTCGTGGCGTCGGGCGGCGCTCTGCTGCGGGTGCAGGAGCGTTCCCTGCATGAATCGGTCATTGCCGGCCTGCAGCGACTCCCATGCTTCCTGGGGCGTGACCCGGGGCTCGTGCATGTGCGTGGTCCTCTCGTCGACGGATGTTCCGAGGCTCCGTCGTGACAGCGGGGACCCGCCGCCGCGCCGTCGCCGCGCTCGACGGTACTCCTCTCCCGCGGCGGCGCGCATGCTCCGTCCGTTCCCGCGACCTGCGGGGCCGAGGATCACCGGCGCGAGGGCCCGCTCACGCGCAGCATGCCCTCGCCCGCGAGGACGAGGGTCCAGGTCTTCGCGGGGATCCGCGTCCCCGCACCGGTGCGGTACGGCTCGACGTGCAGCGATGCGCCTGCAGGGGTGGCGAGCAGGGTCCCCTCGGCGCGGGCGCCGTCGGAGAACAGGATGACGGTCTCGAGAGGCTCGGAGCCCGGGGCGGCCGTGGTCTCGAGCCGGGCGCCGGGGAACAGATGCGTGCGGTCCGCGGTGATCCGCGTCATCTTCTCCGCCGGCTTCTCCATCGGCACATCGTACGGCGGCCTCAGCGCGCGCCGGGGCTCGCCTTCTCGCGGGCGCGGTCCCGGACGCTGACCAGGAGCGCGGCGAGGGTCAGGGCCATGATGAGCACGAGCGCCATGATGAAGGCCTCGAGCCAGCTGGTGCCGGACTCGGTGAGCGCGAAGATGATGCCGGGGATGAGGGCGGTGCCGATCGCGGCGCCCAGGCGCTGCCCCAGCTGGAGGACGCCTCCGGCGACGCCGCCGTAGCGGGGGTCCACAGCGTTCAGGGTGAGGGTCTGGTTCGGGGAGATGGTCATGCCCTGGCTGACGCCCATGAGCGTGAGCGGTGCGGCGAGGACCCAGAACGGGATGACGCCGGACTCCACGAAGCCGGCCATGAGCGCGACGACCAGCAGCCCCGTGAAGGCGACGAGGAAGCCGTAGATGACCATGCGCCGGCCCAGGGTGAGGACGTAGCGTCCGGCGATCTGGGAGGAGAAGGCGGCCGCGATCGAGGAGGGCAGGCCCAGCAGGGAGGCCTCGAAGGCGGTGCGCTCGAGGTGCATCTGCAGGAACAGGGGGATGATGATCCAGATGCTGGTGGCGCCCAGGAAGTAGACGGACACGATGATGATGCCGTTGCGGAAGGCGGCGCTGGAGAAGATCTCCGGATCGACCATGGGCGGGCGGCCGCTGCGCTTGTAGCGGTGCTCCCAGCCCCACCACAGCGCCAGGAGCAGCAGGCCCGCGGGGATGCACAGCCAGATCAGCGGGTTCACGCCGCGCTCGAGGAAGGGCAGCATGAGCGCGAGGATCGCGAGCGTCAGCAGCACGGTGCCGACGGGGTCGAGGTCGGGGCGGCGTCCGCGGGCCTTGTCGTCGGGAATCCACAGCAGAGCGGCGATGATCGCGACGATGCCGATGGGCACGTTCATGAAGAACATCCAGCGCCAGCCGACGTCCTCGCCGAGGACCTGGATGAGCAGTCCGCCGATCACGGGGCCGATGGCCGTGGCGACCGCGACGGTCGTGCCGAGCAGGGCGAAGGCCTTGGCCCGCGCCTGGCCGCGGAAGTGCTGCTGGATGAGGGCGACGGTCTGCGGGTTCAGCAGCCCGGAGCCGAGGCCCTGCAGGATCCGGGCGGCGTTGAGGACGCGGGTGTCCGGGGCGAGGCCGGACAGCAGCGAGCCGAGGGTGAACACGGCGACGCCGATGACGAGGATGCGGCGCCGCCCGGTCGCGTCTCCGAGGCGCCCGGCGGGCACGAGCATGATCCCGAAGGACAGGGCGTACCCGGAGATGACCCATTGGAGGCCCTCGCTGGTCGCGCCCAGGGAGTGGCCGATCGCGGTGAGGGCCACGTTGATGACGCTGACGGCGATCAGGGCCATGAACAGGGGGACGAGGAGGACCGCGAGGAGGCGGCGGCGGTGGACGGGTCTCTCGGGGAAGTCGGCCGTGGCCGCGGGATCGTTCGTCACTCGCACCAGCCTATGCCCGAAGGGAACGGGGCGACAGGTGATACCCGCCCTCCCACGGGCTGAGACGGCGGCGCCCGACGCTGGGTCCGCATCGGGGCGGCGGTGCGCCCGCACGGGGCGGGCGCACCGCCGCAGCGGCGAGGGAGGGCTCCTATGCCCCGGCCTCGACGTAGGACATGTCGTTGACGGTGCCGATGCTCCATTCCCCGTCCTCATAGGTGAGGGTGGAGACGGAGGCGTTGTGGAAGCCGGAGGTGACGGAGCTGAGGTCCGCGCCGAGGGCATCCAGCGCCAGGTAGATGGTGAGCCCGCTGGTGACGACGAGGACGGTGCCGCCGCCGTCCGAGGCCTGGGCCTCGGCGATGTCGTGCAGGGCCTTGAGGGCGCGGTCGGCGCATTCCGCGGAGGTCTCCGCGGGGACCTCCGTGCCGTCGCTGAGCGCGGCGCCGGCGTCGAGGGCCGTGGGCATGTCGAAGTCCGGCGAGCTCATGAGCTCCTCCTGGCTGCCGTAGCCGAGGGAGTTCGCGATCTTCGTCCAGTAGACGCCGTTCTTCTCGCCTTCGTAGCTGCCGAAGTTGATCTCCCGCAGGCGGGCATCGCGGGTCGGGGTCAGGTCGGAGCCGTGGGTCTCGATCACCGAGGACGCCGTCTGGAAGTGCCGGACCATGTCGGCGCAGTGGACGGCATCGATCTCGACGTCCTCGCGGCCGAGGCCGGTGCCCAGCTGGCGGGCGATCGCGACGCCGGGCTCGGTCAGCGGGGAGTCGGCGTAGCCCTGGACGCGGTCCAGGGTGTTGAGCATGGTGCGGCCGTGGCGGGTCACGAGCAGGGTGACGGCACCACGGCGCCCGTGCCCCTTCCCGTGTCCCTTGCCGTGACCGTTGCCGTTGCCCTGCCCCTTGCCCTTTCCCTTGCCGGGGTCGGCACCGGCGGGGGCGGCGAAGGCGCCGACCGCCGCGAGGCCCAGACCGCCGGCCGCGGCCAGGCTCGTACGACGGCTGACCGGAGACGTGCGCAGAACATCCTTGTCCATGGGGACTCCTTCATCGGAGGGGGCGGGGCCGGGCGGCCGCCGCTCGCCGCATCGTAGCCACAATCGGACCGCTTGGAAACCCAATGCCGACCATGTGGACACCGGAATGGCCGGTGCCCCCGATGCCTGCTCGACGGCGCAGGAGCCGCCGCACGACCGCTGTCCTCGCCCCGGAGCGGATGATGCCGGATGCGCTCCCTGCGGGAATCGGTCGCGCCGGGGACGGGTCCTGCCCGCCGCGCGCACCTCGATGCGCACTCTGCGCAGCCTCTACGTCGCCCTGGGCGGGGCGCTGATCGACCGTCGCGACGGCAGCGCTCGAGCCGTCCCGCAGGCAGGGAGCCTGCAGACGGAGATCGCGACGGTGCTCCAGGAGGTGACGCCCTGGCTGTTCGCGGTCGGCCCTGTCCGGTCCGGTCAGAGCTCGGTCGGCGCGAGCCCGTCCGATGCGCCCGCGACAGGATGAGCCCCGAGACGTCTCAGCCGCGCAGGAGGCGCTGCGCCAAGCGGGCGCGGGCGCCGCTGTACGGGGGCTGGATCAGCCGCAGCGTGTCCGGGCTCAGCGGCTTGCGGACCACCGGCTTGGCGTGCGTGAACGCCTCCAGCGACGCCCTCCCGTGATACGCGCCGCTGCCGGAGGCGCCGACTCCGCCGAACGGCATCTCGCGGGCGCCCAGGTGGGCGAGGGTGACGTCCAGCGCGAGAGACCCGGAGCGGGTCCCGCGCACGAAGCGATCCTGGACCTGCGCATCGGGCGAGAAGACGTAGGCGGTCAGCGGCGCATCCCCCGCCTCGATCCGGGCGATCGCCTCATCGGCCGAGGAGACCTCCAGCAGCGGGAGGATCGGTCCGAAGATCTCCTCGCCCATGCACGGGTCGGCGGGTCGGACACCGTCCAGGACGGTCGGGGCGACATAGCGGGCGGGAATGTCGACCTGCCCGCCGATGACGACGTGGGCCGGGTCGATGAGCGCGGCCAGGCGCTCGGTGTGGCGCTGGTTCACGATGCGCCCGTAGGCGGGGCTGTGGCGGGGATCGGCGCCGTGCTGGGCGCGGATCGCATCGCGCAGATGCGGCACGAGGGCATCGAGGGTGGCGCGGGTCGCCATCAGATGGTCGGGGGCGACGCAGGTCTGGCCGGCGTTGGTGAGCTTGCCCCAGATGATGCGCCGGGCGGCGGCCGCGAGGTCGGTGCCCTCGTCGACGAACACAGGGCTCTTGCCTCCCAGCTCGAGGACCACGGGGGTCAGATGCTCGGCCGCGGCATGCGCGACGATCTTCGCGACGGGGCCGCCGCCCGTGTAGAAGACGAGGTCGAAGCGCTCCGCGAGCAGGGCGGTGGTCTCCGGGACGCCGCCCTCGCGCACCTGCACCCACGCGGGATCGAGGTGCTCGCCGATCAGCGCGGCGAGGGCGGCGCTGCTGGCCGGGGCGACCTCGCTGGGCTTGAGGATCGCGGTGTTCCCGCCGGCGATCGCGCCGATCAGCGGCATCAGCGACAGGTTCACGGGGTAGTTCCACGGGGCGATGACGAGCACGGTCCCCAGCGGGTCGCGGTGCAGGCGGCCGCTGCCCGGGGCGAGCAGCGCGCCCAGCGGGACGGGGCGCGGGACGAGCCAGCGCCGCAGGTTCCGACGGACGTGGGCGATCTCCGCGAGGACCGGTCCGATCTCCGTGACGTCCGCCTCGACGGGATGCTTGCCGAGGTCCTCGCGCAGCGCCTCCCGCAGCGCGTCGCCATGCTCCCGCACGCCGCGCGCGAGGGCGTCGAGCGCCGCCAGTCGCGCTGCGAGGGGCCGCGTCCGGCCGGAGCGGAAGCCGGCGCGCAGGGCCGCGACCTGGGCCGCGATCTCCACCTGCGCGACGGCGGGGGCCTCGGTCCTCGCGGGACCGCCCGGGCTCGAGGACGAGGTCGGCACGGCGGACGTGGCCTGGTCCGGGGCGACGGTCGGATCGTCGGGGGACGGCGGGGTGTCGGGCACGGGTCGCTCCTTCGCCGGGCATGCCGTGGGCAGGGGATCTGACCGCTCCAGGCTAGCCCCGACGTCTGCCGCGCCGTCGCTCAGACCGCGGTGACCGCCGTCGGCGTGGAGCGGCGCTCGGGAGCGGCACCGGAGCGCCGAGGCGCGGCGGAGGAGGGGGCGGGCGCCGAGGCGCCGTCCGCCCTCGGCATGCGGCGGCCCAGGCTGCGGGCATCCCAGCCGGCCTCCTGCCAGCGCGCGAGCGGCATCGCGCCGCGGGCGTCGACGATCCGCCGCCCCGCGACGAGGGACGCCGCGTGCTGCGGGTCGAGGTCCCGGTACTCGGGCCAGGCGGTGGCGAGGACCAGGACATCCGCCCCGGCGAGCGCGCCGTCCAGATCATCGGTCACGGCGAGGCCCGGATGGGCGGCGCGGGCGGGCCGCACGCCCTGCGGGTCCGCGACCACCACCTCCGCCCCGGCCTCCTCGAGACGGGCGGCGAGCGCGAGCGCCGGGGATTCCCGGACATCGTCGCTGCCCGGCTTGAACGTCGCTCCGAGCACCGCGATCCGCGCGCCGATGATCCCGGCCCCGGTGGTCTCCCGTCCGTCCTCGAGCATCCGCGCCGCGAGGGAGAGGACGTCCTCGCGGGCGGATTCGTTGACGGTCTCCGCCGCGGTGAGCATGTCGACCACGCCGTCCGCGCCGAGCTCTCGGGCCCGGGCGCGGAAGCCGCGCAGATCCTTGGGCAGGCAGCCGCCGCCGAAGCCGAGCCCGGCGTCCAGGAAGCGTCGGCCGATCCGCTCGTCCATGCCGAGGGCGTCGGCGAGATCGTCGACATCCGCCCCCGAAGCCTCGCTGACCTGGGCCATCGCATTGATGAAGGAGATCTTGACGGCGAGGAAGGAGTTCGCGGCGACCTTGACGAGCTGCGCGGTGGCGAGATCCGTGATCATCCGCGGCACGCCGTCCTGCAGCTGCGGCGCGTACACGGCGTCGAGCGCCGCGATCGCTGCGGCGGCGGTCCCCGATCCGCTCGGATCCGAGCCGTCCGCGCCCGCCGCGCTCCCCTCGACCCCGTAGACCATGCGCTCGGGGTGCAGGGTGTCCTCGACCGCGGTGCTCTCGCGCAGGAACTCGGGGTTCCAGATGAAGCCGACCTCCGGGCAGGCGGCCCGCAGGGTGCGGGCGACCTCCTCGGCGGTGCCGACGGGGACGGTCGACTTGCCCACCACCACCTGGCCCGGGCGCAGGCTGGGCAGGAGCGAGGCCACGGCCCCGCGGAGCGCCCCCAGGTCGGTCGCGTCTCCGCCGCGCATCTGCGGGGTGCCCACGCACAGGAAGTGCACGGCGGCGCCCTGCGCGGCCCGCGGATCGTCGGTGAAGGACAGCCGTCCCGCGTCGAGCCCTTCCCGCAGGAGCTCCTGGAGCCCCGGCTCGTAGAACGGCGGCGCCCCGTCCTGGAGGGCCCGCGCCCGGGACTCGTCCCGATCGATCCCGACCACCTCATGTCCGGCATGCGCCAGACAGGCGGCATGCACAGCACCCAGGTATCCGCATCCGATCACGCTGATCCTCATCCCGGCTTCCTCTCCTCGACCCGAGCCGGCTCCCCCGGCTCATCCCCGACGATTCCTCCCTCGGGACCTGCGCGCCAGCTTCATGACAGGGTCCTCATCTGGGCCTCATCCGGGCCTCATCGGGACGGACCAGAGTGGTCCTCGCGGCGGTCCTGCCGCATGCCGACGCTCGAGGAGTCCCCGTGACCAGGTCCCGGATCGCGCTGTACGCGCATGACACGGTGGGGCTGGGCCATACCCGGCGCCAGCTCGCGATCGCCGCGGCGATCTCCGCGCGCCGCGAGGACGTCGATCTGCTCCTGCTGGCGGGGAACCCGGAGGCGGCGCGTCTTCCGCTGCCGCCGCGCCTGGACCTCGTCACCCTGCCGACGGTGACGAAGGATCCGACCGGCCGCTACGTGCCCCGCCGTCAGGGCGGGCAGCTCGCCGACGTCCTCGCTCTGCGCCGGGCGATCCTGACTGCGGCGCTGACCGCCTTCGACCCGCAGCTGCTGCTGGTCGACAAGGTGCCCGCGGGGCTCGAGGGCGAGCTGCTCCCCGCCCTCGACGCGGTCGGCGGACGGACCCGTCTGGTGCTGGGCCTGCGCGAGGTCCTCGACTCCCCGGCCGCGGTCGCCCGCGAGTGGCGCCGGGACGGGACCGCCCGTCTCCTCGAGAACCGGTACGACGAGGTGTGGGTGTACGGGGACCCCGCGGTCTACGACCCGGTGCGCGAGTACGGCTTCAGCCCGCGGATCGCCGCGCGCACCCACCAGCTGGGATACCTGGGCACCTGGCCCTCCGACGCCGACCGCCCGCACGCGCGCCCGTACGTCCTGTGCCAGCTGGGCGGGGGCGCCGACGCCGCCGCCCTCGCCCTCGCCTTCGCGGCCGCACCGCTCCCGGACGGGCACGACGGCATCCTCCTGGCCGGCCCGTTCCTGCCGGAGCCGGCGCGCGCCCAGCTGCACGCCCTCGCTTCCGACCGCCTGATCGTGCACGACTTCGTCGACAACGCGGAGGAGTTCCTGCAGGGCGCCGCCGCGGTCGTGTCGATGGGGGGCTTCAACAGCACGGTGGAGATCCTGTCCTCGGACGTGCCCGCTCTCGTCGTGCCCCGGGTCGTGCCCCGGCAGGAGCAGCTGCTGCGGGCCCGAGCGCTGTCCCGCATCGGCGCGCTGGACGTCCTCGAGCCGGATGCCCTGTCCCCGGCCCAGCTCTCGGGCTGGCTCGCCGAGGCCGTCCGCGCCGAGGCCCCCGCCGTCCACCGCATCGCCCGCGCGAGGATCGACCTCGACGGGCTCCCCCGCGTCGCTCGACGCGCGACCGACCTGATCGAGGAGGCCCGCCATGCCGCATGACGTCCCGCCCGCGCACCCGTCCCCGACGCCGCCGGCGTCCCCGGGCCCGGAGCGGCCGCCGATGCGGATCGGCTACGTCCTGAAGATGTACCCCCGCTTCTCGGAGACGTTCATCCTCACCGAGATGCTCGAGCTCGAGGCGCAGGGGATGGACCTCGAGGTCTTCTCGCTGCGCCTGCCCGTGGACGGCCGCTTCCACCCGGACCTCGCGCGCCTGCGCGCCCCCGTCGAGTACCTGCATCCGGGGACGCTGCGCGCGGATCAGCCCTGGCAGTCGCTGCACCGCTTCCTCGCCGAGGTCGGGGAGGTGCCGCCGGCGGTGCTCGCGGAGCTCGCCCGCCACGGGGCTCGGGAGGCGGCGCAGGCCCTCGATCTCGCCGCGGCCGTCCGCGCTCGCGGGATCACGCACCTGCATGCCCACTTCGGCTCGACCGCGACGTCGGTCGCGCGCCTGGCCGCCGCGCTCGCCGGGATCGGGTACACCTTCACCGCCCATGCGAAGGACATCTTCCATGAGGAGGTCGAGGCGGAGGATCTGCGGGCGAAGCTCGCCGATGCCCGCGCGGTCGTCACGGTGAGCGACTTCAACCTCGCCCATCTGCGGAAGACCTTCGGCGCCGATGCCGCCCGGGTGCGGCGCATCTACAACGGGATCGCGCTCGAGCGCTTCCCCGTCCGCGCCGATCGCGACGAGAGCGCCGCCGCGCCCCGGATCGTCTCCGTGGGGCGGCTCGTGGAGAAGAAGGGCTTCGACGTGCTCGTCGAGGCCGCCCGCCTGCTGCGCGAGCGCCGGATCCCCGTCGAGCTCGAGATCGCGGGCGCGGGCCCCCTCGCGGAGCCGCTGTCCGGTCGGATCGCCGCGCTGGGCCTGGACTCCTGCGTCCGCCTGCTGGGCCCGCTCCCCCAGGACCGGGTGCGCGAGCTGGTGGCCGGCGCGACCGTCTTCGCCGCCCCGTGCCGGGTGGGCGAGGACGGCAACCGCGACGGCCTGCCGACCGTGCTCCTCGAGGCGATGGCGCTGGGGACGCCCTGCGTGAGCACCCCGGTCACCGGGATCCCGGAGGCGATCCAGGACGGCGGGACCGGTCTGCTGGTGCCCGAGGACGATGCCCCGGCACTCGCCGATGCCCTCGCCCGCCTGCTGGCCGACGCCCCGCTGCGGACCCGTCTCGCGGGCGCCGCACGGGAGAGGGTCGAGACGGACTTCGACGCGGTCCGGCAGGCAGGTGCCGTGGGCGCGCTCTTCGCCGAGCTGCATGCGCCCGAGCGCAGCGTCTCCGCGGAGGCCGCGCCCCCGGTCGGCGCCGCGGCCCGGGCCGGAGGGGCGGCAGGGGACGCGGGCCGCGTCGCCGTCGTCTGCACGGACGCCGGGATCCCCGTCTTCGGCAGCAAGGGGGCCTCCGTGCATCTGCAGTCGGTGCTGCAGGTCCTCGTCGACGCCGGGCACGACGTGCACGTGATCACGCCCCGCCCCGGGCCGCTGTCCGGCGAGCTGGCCGGCCGCTGCACGGTGCACCTGCTGCCGGAGATCGGCTCCGGGGAGGCGGCCGTGCGCGAGCGCCGCGCCCGTGCCGCCGATGCCCAGGTCGCGGAGATCCTGCAGGATATCGGCCCGGACCTGGTCTACGAGCGCTACGCCCTGTGGGGGCGGACGGCGACGGCCTGGGCCGAGGCGGCAGGGGTGCCCAGCATCCTCGAGGTCAACTCGCCGCTGATCCCGGAGCAGGCCCGGCATCGGGAGCTGCACGCCCCGGAGGCGGCGTACGAGGTCGCCCGCAGCGCGATCCGGTGCGCCCGCGGCATCATGTGCGTGAGCGAGGCGGTGGCCGCCTGGGTGCGGGAGGTCGCGGAGGATCCGGCGCTGCCGCTGCGGGTCCTGCCCAACGGCGTGGACACCGACCGGATCCGTCCGGCGCTCCTCCCCCGCGAGCCCGGACCGTTCACCGTCGGCTTCCTGGGCACCCTCAAGCCCTGGCACGGCCTGGACGTGCTGCTCGAGGCGATGGCCCGCCTGCCCCGCGAGGAGTGCCGTCTGCTGGTGGTGGGGGACGGCCCGCTGCGCGCAGAGGTCGCTCGCGCCGCGGCCGAGGCCGGGATCGCCCTCGAGCTCACCGGGGCCGTCGAGGCCGGGGAGGTGTCCGCGCATCTGCAGCGGATGGACGTCGCCTGCGCCCCCTACCCGGCGGCGGAGGACCACTACTTCTCGCCGCTGAAGGTGTTCGAGTACCTCGCGGCGGGGCTGCCCGTGGTCGCGAGCACCATCGGGCAGATCCCGGATCTCCTGGATCACGGGCGCATCGGCCGCCTGGTGCCGCCCGGGGACGCGGGCGCCCTCGCCGAGGCCCTGCTCGCGCTGTGGGCGGACCCGCCGCTGCGCGCCGACCTGGGGCGGGCCGCACGGGAGGCGGCGCTCGCGCGCCACACCTGGAGGTCCGTGGTCGAGGGCGCGCTCGCGACCGTCGGCATGGAGCTGGGCGGTCCGCGGAGCACGGTCCGGACGGTGGCCGCGGCCGCGGGCGGCGTCCGATGAGCCGCCGCACCCCGCCGATGCGGGAGGCGCTGCCGATGCTGGGCAGGATCGTGCGGCGCTTCCGCCCGCACCTGCGCTCCCAGCGGCGCCTGCTCCTGCTGGGCCTGCTCGCCCTGCTCGCGGAGGTCGCGCTGCGCCTGCTCGAGCCGTGGCCGCTCGCCCTGGTGATCGACGCCCTCGCCGCCTCCGCGGCGGGCGGACGCCCACCGGGGATCGGCATGCTGCTGGGCGCCGGGGCGGTGCTGCTGGGGGTGGTCGCGGCCCGGGCCGCGGCCTCCTACGCGATGACGGTGATGTTCGCGCTCGCCGGGAACCGGGTGCTCACGCAGGTGCGGGCCGAGCTCTACGACCACCTGAACGTGCTGTCGATGCGCTTCCATCAGTCGCGCCGCACCGGCGACCTGGTGACGCGCCTGACGGGGGACGTGGGCCGGCTGCAGGACGCCGTCGTCACGGCGATGCTGCCGCTGGCCGGGAACCTCATCACCCTCGTGGGCATGGTCGTCGTGGTCCTGGTGATGGACTGGCAGCTGGGCCTGCTGGCCCTGCTCGTGTTCCCCCTGTTCGCGCTGCTGGGGCGGCGCTCGACCCGCCGGATCGTGAGCGTCTCGCGCCGGCAGCGCCGGGCCGAGGGGGATCTCGCCTCGCTCGCGACGGAGAGCCTCGGCTCCATGGCGGTGGTGCAGAGCTACGGCCTGCAGGAGCGCCTGCGCGGCCGCTTCGCGGCCGGCAACAGCACGGCCCTGCGCGACGGGGTGCAGGCCAAGCGTCTGTCGGCCGGTCTCGAGCGCTCGACGGACGTGCTGGTGGGCGCCGCGAGCGCGATCGTCCTGGTCGCCGGTGCGCATCGGGTCCTCGCCGGGGACCTGTCCATCGGCGAGCTCACCGTGTTCCTCACCTACCTGAAGACGGCGTTCCGCCCGCTGCGCGACATCGCCAAGTACACGGGCCGGATCTCCAAGGCCGCCGCCTCGGGCGAGCGGATCCTCGAGGTGCTGGACCAGCCCGCGGAGATCACCGACTCGAGCTGGGCGCGGCCGGCGCCGCGGCTGCACGGCCACGTGCGCTTCGACGGGGTCCGCTTCGGATACCGGCCCGGGCTCCCCGTGCTGCGCGGCATCGACCTGACGGTCCCGGCGGGGCAGCGCCTCGCGGTGATCGGCGAATCGGGGGCGGGGAAGTCGTCCCTGGCCGGGCTGCTGGTGCGGCTGCGCGACCCTGACAGCGGCCGCGTGCTCCTGGACGGGCACGACCTGCGCGACCTCACCCTCGACTCGGTGCGGGCTCAGATCGCGATCGTGCTGCAGGAGTCGCCGCTGTTCGCCACGAGCATCGCGGAGAACATCGCCTACGGCGCGGGCCGGGAGGTCGGCGAGGCGGAGATCGTCGCGGCGGCACGCGTCGCGGGGGCCGACGGCTTCATCCGCTCCCTGCCCGAGGGCTACGCGACGGTGCTCTCGGACCGGGGCGTCGGCCTGTCGGGCGGGCAGCGGCAGCGCATCGCGATCGCCCGGGCCGCGATCCGCGACGCCCCGATCATCGTGCTCGACGAGGCGCTCGCGGGCCTGGACCCGGAGACGGAGGCGGAGGTCGTCGAGGCGCTCGGCCGGCTCACGGAGGGCCGGACCACGCTCGTGATCACGCATGACATGGAGACCGCGGCCGATGCCGAGCGGGTGATCCGCCTCGTGGACGGCAGGGTCGTCGCCGACGGGAGCCCGGCGCGGGTCCTTCCCGGGGCCCGGGCATGACGCCGGAGGACCTCGCCCTCCTGCAGGCCCTCGACCCCGCCCTGCCGGGGATCGCCCTGCTGGCCGATGCCGAGACGGTCCTGGATATCGGCTACCTGCGATGGAAGCCCGGCACGAGCCTCGTCGCGGGGGTCCTCACCCCGCTCGGTCCCGGATTCCTGCTCTGCGCGGCGCCCCCCGCGAGGGCCAAGGTCGACAAGCTCGTCTCCCGGGCGCCGGAGGGCGGTGTCCTCCGGCACGACCCCGGCCGTCGCGCGGTCCTCGCCCGGCCCGCCGCGGACCGCGATCTGCCGGGGCTGCGGCGGCTGCCCGGCGAGGCGACGCAGGTCCTCGCCTACAAGCCGCAGCGCCGCTGGGTGGGCCGGGTCGCGGAGCCGGGATCCTCCCCCGCCGGCCCCGTCCTGCGGCTGTACCGGAAGGGTCTGCTCCCCGGCACCGCGGCCCGTTGGCCAGGTCCCGAGGACGCGCCTTTCCGGATCCCGCGCGTCCTCGATCTCGATGCGCGGCGATCCTGCATGGCGACCGAGCACCTGTCCGGCCGGCCTCTCCTCGATGCCGCGGTCGATGCCGCGGAGCGGCGGGAGGCGATGCGCGCCCTGGGCGAGGCCCTGGCGCGCTGGCACGCGCGCCCGGCCCCGGCACGCGCCGCGACGGGCCGCACCGGGATCGTCGCGGCGCACCGCCAGCTGCTGCGCCTGCTCCCGGACGAGCACCGGCGCCTGGCCCGACTGGCCGCACGGCTCGAGCATCTCGAGCGTTCCCGCACGGACGAGGGGAGGGTCGTGTGGTGCCACGGGGACCTCTCCGCCGACCAGGTCCTCCTCGGGAACGAACGGGCCCCGGGCATCGCCCTGCTGGACTGGGACCGCAGCGGTGCGGGATCCCCGGCCCGGGATCTCGCCGAGGCCGATGCCGCCGGGCTCGACGACGGCGGGGACGGGCCCGGTCTTCCTGAGCCCCTGCGAGCGGCGCTCCTGGAAGGATATGAGCGGAGGGCACCGCTCCCCCGCGGTCTGAGCGCTGCACGGGCACGGGCCTGCTTCGTCCGGGCCGCGGAGCCCTTCCGGCGGGCGCTGCCGGGATGGCCTGCCCTCATGCGGGCTCGTCTGGACCGCACCGAGACCCTGCTGGAGGAGCTCCGATGACCCACGGCACGAGCGCAGAGCCGCTGCTGCCCGCGCATCCGTTCCTCCCTCCGGGCTTCGCCCCGCTGCGGGAGGAGGGCTGGACCCTTCCCCGGGCCTGGCCGCGCTCGGCCGATCATCTGCTGCTGGACCTGCGGGACCCGGCGGGATCCGCCGTCGCCGGGCAGTGGTTCTCCGATCCCGAGCGGGCGCGGGCGATCGCCGAGGCGACCCCCGGGGCGGAGCGGGCCGGACGGATCGTGCTGCAGCGCGCCGGAGCCGACCGGCGCCTGCGCCCGCTCGCGGAGCTCCTCGCCGCACCGGGCCGGCGCCTGGTCGCGCATCGGCCCGAGCGGCGCGCGGTCGTGCAGGCCGGTGACCGCTTCCTCAAGCTCGTACGGCCCGGCCGGCTGGAGGAGGTTCGCAGCCAGGCTCTGCTCGCGGCGCAACTGGGCGTCGGCGCGCCCGAGGTCCTCGACGCCGATCCCGCCACCGGGAGCCTCACCACTCGCGCGGTCCCCGGGACGCCGCTGACCTCGGTCCTCTCCTCCTCCGCGGCGTTGGCGGGCTGCCGCACCGCCGGGGCGATGATCGCGCGGCTGCAGCAGCAGGGCCCGCGGGTGCTGCCCGGGACGCTCGCGGAGCACGACGGGGCCGATGAGCTCGCCGTCGTGCGGCGCTGGCAGACGCTCGCGGAGCGCTTCACCGGGCTCGCGCCGCCCCGCGAGCGCCCCGAGCTGCCGGTCCTCGGCTCCCCCGTGCTCGTGCATCGCGACCTGCATGACGGCCAGCTGATCCTCGACGGCGAGCGGGCGGGGCTGCTCGACTTCGATCTCGCGGCGCTCGGCCACCCGGCCCTCGACCTCGCGAACCTGCTCGTCCACCTGGAGCTGCGCTCGGAGCAGGGGCTGCTGGCCGACCCCGCCGCGGCGACCGAGGCCGTCCTCGAGGGGGCGCGCGCCCCGGCCCCGGTGCGGGAGGCGATCCCCGCCTTCGCGGAGATCACCCGGCATCGGCTCCGGGCCGTGTACGCGTTCCGCGATCCGGACGCGCTCACGTGAACGGAGGTGCGGAGGAGATCGACGAGATGCTCGAGGAGTCCGGGGAGGCGCGTCGCCGTCCCCGGATCTCCGTGCGCCTGCGGATCCTGCAGGCGGTGCTTCTCGTGGCCGCGCTCGGGATGATCGTCGCCGGCGGCACCTCGTACCTGATCGCCCGCCAGCAAACGCAGGCCGATGTGTACGGGGCGCTGCGGCAGGAGGCCGAGGAGTTCCGCTCGAGCACCCGGGTGGCCACCGAGGAGGGCACCGGCCTGTCGATCACGACCCTCTCGGACCTGCTGCAGTACTCGATCAAGACGACATATCCCAATGACGACGAGGCGGTCCTCGGCATCATCGACGGCCGGGTCCGCTGGGTCCCCGGTTCCGACGACCCGGGATACCAGCGGTCGATCGAGCAGGACGCTGAGCTCATCGCCGCCGCGGCCTCGGTCGCCCCCGGGCAGTCCCCCGGCGTGTACCGGATCAGCACCCCGAGCCACCGCGATCTCGCCTACATCTCCGTGCCCGTCCAGCTCGAGGGCTCCTCCGAGCTGGGCCACTACGTGACCGCGGTCGACATGACCACCGCCTTCGACTCCCTGAACCGCGCCTATCTCGCCTATGCCGGGGTCGCGGCGGCGACGCTCCTGCTGCTGGGCCTCGTGGGCCACGGCGTCGTCGGACGGGTGCTCGCGCCGCTGCGGGCGCTGCGCACGACCGCGCAGCGGATCTCCGAGGCGGACCTGGGCGACCGCATCCCCGCCGACCAGCTGTCCAGCCGCGACGAGGTCTCCGACCTGGGCCGCACCATGAACGCGATGCTCGACCGGCTGGCGACGTCCTTCGACTCGCAGCGCCGCTTCCTCGACGATGTGGGCCACGAGCTGCGCACCCCGATCACGATCATCCAGGGGCATCAGGAGCTCATGGACGTCACGGATCCCGCGGAGGTCCGCGATGCCCGGCAGGTGACGCTCGAGGAGCTCGGCCGGATGGAGCGGCTGGTCGACGACCTGCTGCTGCTGGCCAAGTCCCGCCGCCCCGACTTCGTGCGGCCCGCGGAGGTCGATGTCGACGAGATGCTCGTCTCCGTCCTCGAACGGGTGACGGCACTCGGCGAGCGGACCTGGACGCTGGACTCCTCCGACGGGGGCAGCTGGGTCCTGGACCGGCAGCGGATCGAGCAGGCCCTCGTCCAGCTCGTCTCCAATGCGCTGCGGTTCACGGAGCCCGGGGCGGTCATCGCCCTGGGTGCGCGGCGTCGCGCCGGCAGTCTGCGGATCTGGGTGCGGGATGAGGGCTCGGGCATCGACCCCGCCGAACGGGACCGCATCTTCGCCCGCCACGCGACCTCTCCGGCGGGCGGCGTCGAGCATCCGCAGGGGATGGGGCTGGGCCTCGCGATCGTCACCGCGATCCTCGAGGCGCACGACGGGAGCATCGAGCTCGACAGCGTTCCCGGACGCGGCTCCCGCTTCACTATGGTGGTTCCGGACGCTGAGGAGGAGACCGCATGGCCGCGATCCTGATCGCCGAGGACGAGCCGCGCATCGCCGCGTTCGTCGAGAAGGGCCTGCGCGCGGCGGGTCACGCCCCGACGGTGGTGCGCACCGGACCGGAGGCGCTGCACCGGGCGGGCACGGGAACCTTCGACCTGCTGATCCTCGACATCGGCCTGCCCGGCATGGACGGCTTCGCGGTCCTCGAGGCGCTGCGGGGGCAGGGCTCCGTCCTGCCCGTCATCATCCTCACGGCGCGGGATTCGGTCACGGACACCGTCTCCGGGCTCGAGGGCGGGGCCGATGACTACATGGCCAAGCCCTTCCGCTTCGAGGAGCTGCTGGCGCGGGTGCGGCTGCGTCTGCGGGACCCGGTGCAGCCCGATGGCATGCAGCTGAGGACCGAGGACCTGGCGCTGGATCTGCGCACCCGGATCGTGGAGGTCGACGGGCGCTCGCTCGAGCTGTCCTCGCGGGAGTTCGCGCTGCTGGAGGCCTTCATGCGCCATCCGGGCCAGGTGCTGAGCCGCGAGCAGCTGCTGTCCCAGGTGTGGGGGTACGAGTTCGATCCGGGCTCGAACGTCGTCGACGTGTACGTGCGCTACCTGCGCTCGAAGATCGGGGCGGAGCGGATCGTGACCGTGCGCGGGGCGGGGTACCGGCTGAGCAGCTGAGGGGCGGGCGGTCAGCCCTCGTCGTCGGGATCGTCGTCCGGGTCGGAGCCGTCGGCCGCGTCGTCCTCGTCGACGTCGTCCTCGTCCGAGTCGTCGTCCTCGGGTGTCGCGGGAAGCGGGGTCGCCGGGGACACGGCCCCGGGCGGGGCCACCCGGTCCGGGGACTGCGCCGGGGACTGCGCGGCGGGGGGTCTGGTCGCGGCGGGAGCCTCGGTGACGGGCTCCTGCGAGCTGGGCGGGGGCGCATCGGTGGATCCGCCCGCTCCCGCGGGGGCAGAGGATCCTGCTCCGGCGGGCACCTCGACCTGCAGGTCCTGTGCTGCCTGGGCCTGCGCCTCGGCGTGGGGCCGAGCGCTCGCCCGGGCGATCGTCTCGCCGACGGGGGCGGCTGCGGGCGCAGTCGTGTGCACGACGACCCCGCTGCCGGGGATGCGGTCCTCGCCGCTGAGGGAGTCGAGGATCAGCCCCACCGGGGCGAGGGCGAGCGCCGTCGCTCCGCCGACCACGATCCATCGTCCTCGTCCCGCCATGCCTCCATCCTCCCCGATCCGGCGGCGGATGCCAGGTCTGCGCGATGAGAGTCCTCTCATCGCCCTCAGGCTCCCGGCCGCGGAGATCAGGGCGCCCTGCACCTCCGTCCCACCCCCGGCGTCCCCCGATCCGCGCCCCGGGCCCGAGGAACACCCTTTCCTAATCTCTTCTCGTCACCAGCCGCGGGACGCCAAATGCGCATTCCCACAATCCACATCAGAATGTGAAGAGAAGATCACCCGAATGAACAGCATGCGAAAGATCTCCCGTCGCTCCCTCGCGAAGGGAATCGCGTGGACTGCGCCCGCCATGACGATGGCGATCGCTGCTCCGGCGATCGCGTCCTCCACCGATCCGACGGTCCCCGCGGACCCGGCCTTCGATTTCGCCCATGGAGTCAAGAACCCCGGGAACAGCTGCACGAACAAGGCATGCATGCCGAAGGACTCGTACGCGACGCCTGTCACGATCACGAACCCGACGGCCCATCCCTTCATCGTCGAGTTCCTGGACTACCGGCTGGGCGTCACGAGCTCGAGCGGCACGGATGGGGCCTCGGACGGCGTCTCCAGCGTGGGCAGGACCTACTCTGCCGGGGCGCAGCTGTCCTGCAGCACCGGCTCCGTCCCCGCATGCAGTCCGCTTCCCTGCCAGAATGCCGGGGGCACGACCGTCAACGCCTCTCGGTCCGTGTGCATCCAGCCGGGGCAGACGCTCTCCTTCTGGGTGATCACCGGGGGCCTCTCCGGCAACAGCAGCAATGTGCCGCAGTACGTGAGCTGGCGCTGGATCGACGCCACGGACTGCACGGTGAAGAACGTCGGTTCCGCGTACAGCCCGGATTCGTCGCCGAACAGCGCCTGCTGATCCGGAATCCCGGGATTCCCGACCCTCATCGAGAATCCCGGGATGCACCGTCACGAGATTCATGGCCATGCCGCCTCCGGCCCCGGCGGGCACTGCCCCGGACGCGGAAGAACCGCGCATGGAATCGGCCCGCCATTCCGTTCCCCTGTGGCCGCGACCATATCGAGGGGGCCCGGGCGGAGGATCCTGCGGAGGTCGTCGCGGTGGTCCCGAAGGGTGCCGGGGAGGTCTCGATGTCCTTCGTCCGGAAGCCGGAGGAGGTGGCCACGAGGGACCCCGACCTCGGCGGTGTCCGGGCGACGAAGGAGGAGAAGCGCGCACCACGCCCATGACCCACGATGTGCAGCACATCGAGGACGAGCCGCCGTCGGACCGCCGGACGCGACGAAGCCCCGTCGCGTGCGACGGGGCTTCGTCCTGAGCGCTGCGGTATCTTGCTCAGGCCTGGGGCGTGTTCTCCCCGACCGAGCCGCGGGCGAGCGACAGGTCCAGCAGGTCAAGGACGTCGAGGACGGCCAGGTGCAGCGCGGCAACGTCGTAGCGCCCCTCCGGAAGACCGGAGTACGCCGACGGCACCGGGCCGACGCCGCCCACCGGTGCGTTCTGCGCGTTCACGTAGATCACGAGGACCTCGGTCAGGACGCTGAACAGCGAACCGAGAAGGCCGTTGAGCGAGGAGACCACGCCGGCGAGCACGCCGCTCCCATTGAAGAGAGCCGCAAGGGTGTCGTAGATGACCCCGCCCAGCGCCTTGGTCACCAGGGCGGCGTCGACCTGGACAGCGCCCGCAACGGTGATCGTCGCCTGCGCAGTACCGTCGAGCAGGTCGGCCAGGCTCCCCGTGACCTTGATCCTCGCCACCTCGAGAACCAGCGTCTTCAGCGTGATGTCGATGTTCACCGACGCGATATGGGTGATCCGGTCGAGGATGGAGTCCACGATGCCGTCGACGAGATTCGTGATCGAGCCGTCGACGAGCGGGGCATCGACGAAGAGTCGGGTGTTCGGACCCTGCCCGTTGATCCCTCCGTCGAGGAGCGACTCGAGGTTCAGCGTGATCGTCGTACCCGCCAGATCGAGCTGGAGCGCGGCATTCGGATCATCAGGGATGGGCTGGTCATCCAGCTGACCCGTGTTGACATCCACCGTCGCAGAGCCGCTGATGTTCACGAGGTTCGTGATGAGCGGGCCGAGGATCGGAACGCTCTTGAGGGCGTCCTTGAGGGCGTTCAGGTCGATGTTGATGGTGCTGTCGAGGCCGTCCGTCAGGGTCGTGAGCACCCCGCCGAGGACATCCGACTTCAGGATGAGCTTCAGGTAGGCGATCAGGTAGTCGCGCTCGAGGACGAAGACGTCCTCGTTGTTCGTGCTGCACTCGTAGTCCATGAAGGCCCGGCCGAAGAGCGCGCCGATGTCGAGGTTGAGCTCCGCGACCTGGCTCACCAGGTCAGCCGCCGGGCCGCCCGCGATCTGCTCGAGGATGGTCTTGAGGTTGATGTTGCCGACGCTGGGAGCGCCCGTGTCGCCCTCCGAGAAGTTCACGGCGCCAGTCGCGTCGTTGATCGTGCCGGAGGCGCCGAGCTCGCCCGAGTTGGTGCCGTTGAAGCCGCCGCTCGCGCTGTTGTCGTCCGCGGAGTCGCTGTCGGCATAGCCGAACTGGTTGAGGGCCCCGGCGTCCACGTTCGTGAGGCCCGTCAGGATGTCGGAGACGAGGATGCCCGTGCCCGTGAGGTCGATGTTCAGGAAGTTCCCCAGGGCGCCGACGGCGATCCCGGCCTGGTCGACGTCCCACGGGGTGGTCGTGTTGGTCTGTGCATGGGCGGACTTGAGCTCGGCCACGGTGGCGAGGTCGAGGTTCAGGAGGTGACCGCTCAGGAGGATCCCGCGAGCCTGCGCGTTCTCCAGGAGGTTCTTGGCGGCACAGGTGGCCGAGACCGCGAACGCCGGAGCTCCGACGGAGACGGCCGCTGCTGCCGGCGCGGCCCAGGCGGCGCCCTTCACGAGCGCACGGCGTGAGGGACGGAAGCTGCGGGAGGGCTGCTCGAGGTCGGGAGTGACTCCGGTGCTCATCGGGGCCTCTTTCTGGAAGCGAGGAGGAAGCTGCGGTAAATGAAAACTGTCGGGACCGAGTCGACATTCGCCGGCGCAGTCCTGGCGCGCATCCAGTTCACGACCCGCCGCCCTACGCACCGATGCTGCTGGACCATCGCGCGCCGGGTCGCTCGGCGCGACACCCTCCCCGATCATGGCACTCCCTGCAGGAACACGCATCACTTCATGACGACAAGAAGTGGATGTCACCGTTTCGTGACATTACTGGGGAGTATCGCCACACGCCTCGTCGATACCCGGGAGTAGCTTTCCAGATATTTCCCGGACGGTCGTCCAAATAACTACTCCTGGCGTGACGCGGGGAGCTCCCCGCATTTTTCTTACACTAGACCGAGAAAACATCGTCCGGAGTTGCCGCCCTCCTCTCACCCCGCCCGCCCCCGCCACCCTGCTCCCCGGCCACTACTCTGGACACATGACCGTGTTCTCCACCCCGGCCTCCGCGGACGGCCCCGTGCGCAGCGTGCTGTTCGTCTGCACGGGCAACGTGTGCCGCTCCCCCTTCGCCGAGCTGCTCCTGCGCACGCAGGTCGCCGGTCTCGCCGTCGCCAGCCGCGGGACCTACGCCCTCGTCGACAGCGAGATGGAGCAGCAGATGGCCGGACAGCTGTCCCTGCGCGGCGTCTCGAGCGCGGGCTTCCGCTCCCGGCAGCTGGAGATCGAGGACCTCGAGGCCGACCTCGTGCTGACCATGTCCGATCGTCAGCGTGCTCTGATCCTGGAGGAGAACCCTGCCGCCGCCCGCCGCACCGGACAGCTGGGCCATGTCCCGGAGCTCCTCTCCCTCACCGGGGGCGCACCGCTCACGCGCGAGAGGGTCGCCGACTGGTCGCGCCGGTCCCACCCCGCGGGGCGGAACGTGCCGGACCCGTACCGCCGCTCCCCGGAGACCGCCGCCCGGTCCGCGCAGATGATCGACGACCTCGTTGCACAGCTCGCCGACCTGCTGCAGCGTCGCGCCCCGGAGGCACCCCGGCGATGATCCTGCTGATGACGGCCCAGCTGCTGGTCTCCCTCACCCTCCTGGTCAGCGGCCTGGCGAAGCTCCAGGACCGCACAGCCACCGTCGATGCGATGACCTCACTGCGCCTGCCCGCCCGCGCCCTGCACGCACGCGCCGCCGCCGCGCTGCCGATCACCGAGATCGTCCTCGCCCTCGGCATCTGGATCCCCGTCCCCGTGCTCCAGGGCGTGCTCGCGACGGCGACGCTCGCGCTCGTCGTCTCCTATCTCGTGATCATCGCGCGCGCACTGACCTTCGGCGAGGCCGTGACCTGCTCCTGCTTCGGGAAGCTGGGCTCGCCCACGGTCTCCCCGGCGACGCTGGGCCGCAACGCCGTGCTCGTGTTCCTCGCCGCCCTCGCCCTGATCGCCGCGGTCACCGGGCGGACGGCGGCCGTGGTCCGCCTGGACGGGCCGGCCCTGCTGAGCCTCGCCCTCGCGCTCGGACTCGCCATCGGCCTGACGCTCCTGACCCTCGGGACCTCGCGGGCCGCCACGACGGATCCCGCGCCCGCCCCGGCGCGCGGGAGCGCGCATCGGCCCCGTCCGCCCCATGCACCCCGCAGCGAGTCTGCGCAGGCGGCGCCGGCCCCGGAGCCCGAGGACGCCGCGGACGCGCAGGAGGAGCTCGAGTACGAGCGCAGCGCGACGCCCTTCGGCATGCTCCGCCCCCGTGGGCAGGAGCCCATCACGCTCGCGACCCTCACCCGGGAGCGGGCCGCCCTGCTGATCTGGCTGCAGCCCGGCTGCGGCCCCTGCGAACGCGTCCTGTCCGCCGTGGCCGGCTGGCAGGAGCAGCTCGGCGACGTCATGAGCATCCGCACCCTCTTCCGCCGCGACCCGGAGGAGCTGCCGGAGAACGTGCTCGAACGCGCCGGAGACACCGCCAGCCTGGACATCGACCGCAACCTCATGGACGCCTTCGAGGCGCGGCACACCCCCTCGGCGGTGCTCCTCGGCGCCGACGGCATGCTCGCCGGCGGGCCGGTCCGCGGCGGCAACGACGTGATCGACTTCGTCGAGGAGATCATCGAGCAGCTGGCCGAGGCCCGCGAGAACGGCGAGCTGCCCGTCTGAGGTCGGCGCTCCCGGAGACCGGGGCTCGAACGGGCCCGGGGACGCGCGCTCAGCCGCGGTGCGCCCAGCCGGCCTCCACGAGGGCGTCGAGGGCCTCGGCGATCAGGCGGGCGCTGTCGGGGTGCTCGCCGGCGCCCTCGACGATCCTCCGCTCGAGCTCCGCAGGGCCGAGGGGGCCATCAGCCTGCAGCTCCTCCCACAGGAGGCTGCCGAGCCCGGTCAGGTGCGCGGCCCTGCCCTCCCGCAGCACCACCACGCCGTCCTCCACGGCGAGCGCCTGCACGTACGGCGTCAGATCCGCCGTCCCCGCGGGCGGGGCGGCCGTCGTGATCGAACGGGCGGGGATCTCCTCGACGTCCTCGCGCGCAGCGGCGGGCGGATGGGCCAGCAGGGCGGGCAACTCCGCGGCCTCCCGGTAGCGGACGCGCAGCGCGCCGCCGGCCCCGAGGAGCAGCCGTGCCAGGGAGGCGAGCCCGCCCGGCACCCGCCACAGCGAGGAGGACTGCTCGATGATCGCCAGCAGCGCCTCCGCGAGCGGGACGCGGGAGAGCGAGGCCTCCCCGTCCCGCACGCGGTCCAGCAGCACGACGGTGCCGGGCGCGGCAGATCCCGTCCCCGCCCGCAGGCCCAGCGCCGCGAGGGCGATGTCCTGCTTGCCGCCGTCCTCGCCGAGGACCCGGGAGACGGGCTTGGGGAAGGCGGTGACCGCATGGCTGACGGGGTCGAGGATCGCGAGCTCGTCGGAGAGGTACACGCCGCCGCGCCCCAGCTCGAGGGTCGCGGTCGACTTGCCGGCTCCGGATGCTCCCACGAGCGCGAGCACGCCCAGCCGCGGATGCTCCACGACCCCCGCGTGCAGCAGGATCGCCTCGCCCAGCAGACGGCCGATGACCGCCCGGGTCAGGTCACCGGAGACGGCATAGGCGGCCTGCGGTCCGGGGGCGAGGATCATCGCATCAGGCCGGGTGAGCAGCCCTCGGGACGCCTCGCCCGCGACGGGGGCGACGAGCTCCGCGACGGCGAGGCCCAGCTCCTCCTCGCGGGGCGGCACGACGTAGGTCCGGCGCAGCGTCCCGTCCTCGGCGGGCTGCGGATCGCGGGTCTCCGGACGTCCCAGATGCCCGCTCCACAGACCGTCGACCTCCCGGGCGAGGTCCTCATGGCCGGGGCCGAAATCGAGGTCGAGGTCGACCCCGGCGACCCGCAGGCGGACGGTGCGGGCGACGGGCGGGTCGGGCACGGCGGCGGGTCCGGACGACGGGGGCGCGGACCCCTGGTCGGACGGGAGGGCGGTCGGCTCGGTCACGGGAGGTCGGTCTCCTTGCGCGGGGGGCGCCGCGGCGCACGGGGGTCGGGGTCCTGCGGGACGGTCTCGAGCAGGCCCACGCGGTCGAGGTCCTCGAGGAAGCCGGCGATGATCTCCTCCGCATCCTCCGGCAGCTCCTCGAGCTGCTCACGCAGCCGGCCCAGCACGTCCACCACGCCGAGGGGCTCGTCCTGCTCCTCCAGAACGTACAGCACGATCTCGGCGATCCCGCCCAGCGAGATGATCGGCCCGGAGGGCAGCGCTCCCGCCCACAGCATCCCGGTCTCGTCGTCGTGCTCGAGGACCATCGGTCGCAGCCGATAGCGCGGGCTCACGGCACGCTCGCCTGGACGAATCGGCCTTCGCCACCGGCCCGTAACGGGCCATCAGCAGCAGGGACGAACACGGCTCTGCCCGCGGGCAGGAGCTGGCGACCCGCATCGGTCTCCAGCAGCACCTCGCCCTCGAGCCCCAGCACGATCCGCGGCCCGGTCCCCGGCACGGGATGCCGACGACCGAACACCCCCGGCGGATCAGCAAGCGTGGTCACCGACAGCTCGAAATCATCCACCGGCGCGTAATACGCCACCGACGTCGCGTTCTGCCGCTCCGGAGCCACCCGCAACGGCGGAGCAGCCGCCACGCTCACGCACTGCAGCATCTCCTCGGCATCCACCCGCTTCGGCGTCAGCCCCGCCCGCAGCACGTTGTCGCTCGCGGCCATGATCTCCACCCCCACCCCCTCGAGATACGCATGCAACGTCCCCGCAGGCACGAACATCGCCTCCCCGGGCTGCAACGTCACCGGGTTCAGCAGCAGAGCCGCCACCACCCCGGGATCCCCGCCGTGATGATCCGCGAGCAGGGACACGATCCGATCGATCCGCGGCGACGGCGAACACCCCGCCGCGTACCGATCACGGCAGGCCTGGACGACCTCCTCGACCGCAGCCGCCGGAGGACGCATCGAGGTCGCCACCAACGTGCGGAACGCGGCACGCATCCCCTGAGCGGTGGGATACCGCACCAGGAGGGAATGGAGACGATCGGTGAGCACCGTGCCCAGACCTTCGAGGATCGTGGCCGCACGACGCGGCGTGCGGAACCCGCAGACGGCCGTGAAACGCGTCAGCGCCACCAGCATCTCCGGCTTGTGGTTGTCATCGCGGTAGTTCCGGTGCGGGGAGTCCAGCGCGAGACCCGCCGCGTTCTCCGCCGCATAGGATTCCGCGGCATGCTCGCGGGTGGGATGGACCTGCAGGGACAACGGCTGATCCGGAGCGATGACCTTCAGCAGATACGGCAGACGCTCATCGAACGCACGGCTCACTCCGTCGCCCAGGGTGCGCCAGGGATCCGCAGCGATCGCCTGGTCCAGCCCCGCCCCGCCCGCCAGCGTCGACGGCGCCAGCGGATGCGCCCCGTACCAGACCTCCGCCCACGGGGTCCCATCAGCCTCCCGACCCAGAAACTCCGGCAACGCACGCGGAGACCCCCAGGCATAGTGCTGGATGAGCCCGTCAAGCTCCTGCATCCGTGCGCCTCCTGAACGTTCCGATGGTTCCGATGGTCCTGCATTCCGTGCTGCCGCGGGGGCCGTTCCGCACGGCGTCGCACGTCCCGTGGGACCGGGCATTCGCCGCGGCCTCCGGGAATCTAGAGTGGAGGGTATGCAGGCACCCACGACCCACGTCCCGACGCAGGTGCGTCTGCGGCTCGCCCACGGGGTGCTCGAGCATCATGCCCGTTCCGCCGGGGTGGAGCTGCTGCATGTCAAGGGCGTCGCCCTGCACCCGCAGCTCGCGGAGGGCCGGCGCCGCTCGACCGACTGCGACGTCCTGGTGCGCCCGGCACAGGTCCCGGTCTTCACCGCGGCCCTCGCGGCGGAGGGCTGGGAGCAGATCACGACCTTCGCGCACGGCAGCGTCTTCATGCATGCGGCGACCTTCCATCACACGGTGTGGGGCACGGTCGACGTGCATCGGTCCTTCCCCGGCCTGGACCGGGACCCCGGGGCGTCCTTCGCACAGCTGTGGGACGGGCACGAGGAGATGCTGCTGGGCGGGGTGCCCTGTGCGGTCCCCGCGCTGCGGCCGCAGCGCCTGCTGCTGCTCGTGCATGCGGCGCGCGATGCGACCGGGCACGCCCGCCATGACCTCGACGTCTCCTGGACGCGGGTCGATGCGTCCGAGCAGGAGCGGATCGATGCGCTCGCCCGGGATCTGGGGGCCCTGGTGCCGCTCGCGATCGCGACGGGCCGCCCGGAGCTCGCCCGCGGCGGCCCCGGGGAGCACCTGTGGACGGCGCTGCATGCGAACGCCGATGCCCGCGGGGTGCGCGCGGCGCGCTGGCGCGATGCGCACGGCCTGCGGGAGCGGCTGCGGCTGCTCGTCGAGGCGGCGCGGGTCAACCCCGATCATCTGGCCCTCCGTCTGGGCCACCGGCCGGACCGGGCCGAGCTGCGCCGCGAGTGGTGGGCACGCCTGCGCCGAGCGCTCCCCCGTCGCTGAGAGCCGCCCCGTCGGGGCGGATTCCCTCATCGGGGAGCGCCGCGGCCGGAGCTGCGCCGCGGCGCAGCACGAGAGCGCGCAGCCCGATGCCGAGCACCGTCCCGAGACCGGCGCCGAAGGTGTTCGCGACGACGTCGCCGAGATCCGCCTCCCGCTGGATGCCCATCTGGTGCAGCTCCACCGCCGTGCTGAGCAGCGCCGCGAGCAGCACCCACCAGCGCGTCGGGACGAGGACGGCGAGCGCGGCGAACACCGGCACGAACAGGGCGACGTTCGCGATCACCGCGAACACCTCCGGGGTGATGACGTCCCGACCCCCGGTCACCGCGGTCACGGCGTACCAGACCCGCACATTGGCCCGGTTCACGGCCCAGCCGTCGTCCAGCAGGAGCAGGAAGGCAGCGCCCGCCGGATACAGGGCGAGCACCGCGAGGGCGGAGGTCCGCGTCCACCGCGGCAGGGCGCGCAGGGAGCTCGAGAGGGCGCGCACAGCGGACAGCATCAGTAGGCGCCTGCCGAGGACATGACAGCCCGCACGGTCCGGGAAAGGATCTGCACGTCCTGCGTGAAGGACCAGTTGTCCACGTAATACAGATCCAGACGGACCGTCTCCTCCCACGACAGATCCGAACGCCCCGACACCTGCCACAGACCCGTGATCCCCGGCCGCACCGACAGCCGCCGGAAAGCATCCTCGTCATACCCCGCGACCTCCCGCGGAAGAGCAGGGCGCGGACCCACCAGCGACATGTCCCCCCGCAGCACGTTCCACAGCTGCGGCAGCTCGTCCAGGGAATAACGACGCAGCACACGACCCGGCTTCGTGATCCGCGGATCATGACGCATCTTGAACATCACCGCGTTGCCACGATCCTGCACAGCCCGCTCCGTCATCTCCACCAGAACCGCCTCCGCGTCGGTGACCATGCTGCGGAACTTGAGGAACTCGAAATGCACCCCATCACGACCCACCCGCTGCTGACGGAAGATCACCGGACCACCATCGGACACCTTCACCCAGACCGCGATACCCACCAGCACAGGAGCGAGCACCATCAGCAGCACCGCAGCCGCGATCACGTCCATCGTCCGCTTGGTCCACTTCAGAGCCCCCCGAGCACGCGGCAGGTCCATATGCACCAGAGGCAGCCCCGCCACCGGCCGCATCCGCACCCGGTCCGCGGAGATCTCCGTCAGAGCAGGCACCACGATCACGGCCACGTCCTCGTCCTCGAGCTTCCACGCCGTGCGCCGGAACTCCTCCGCACTGGCCGAAGCACCCGCGGTGAACAGCAGCACCCCCGGACGCGTCTCGTCAGCGATGCGCAACAGGTCCCGCTCCGCGCCCAGCACGGGGATGCCGAGCGCGGAAGCACCCTCGTCCCGGCCCGTCGGCGTGATCGCCCCCACGATGTCGTAGCCCAGCCAGGTCTCCCGAGCGATGGTCCGCGCGATGCCCTCGACATGACGCAGATCCCCCACAGCCACCACGCCCTGACGCAGATGCCCACGCCCCCGCATCGAGTTCAGCAGACGACGCAGCAGGAAGCGGTTCAACAGCAGCAGCAGCGGACCGACCAGGAAGAACACCAGGAAGAACGCGCGCGAGAGCTCGATGCCCGCGAGATACACGATCGCGCCGACGATCCCGGCCGCCGCGAGACTCGCATGCAGGACGTTGCCGAACAGCTCCGGACCCGCCGGCAGCAGACGGGAGTCATACCCGCTGAACAGCACGATCGCGACCAGCCAGCCGAGCGCGATGAGGACGGCGGCATCGGACAGGGAATCGCCCAGGTCGCCGGCGCGCCCCAGGGTCGCCTGGCGGATGGCGAAGGCGGCCGCGCCGGCGACGACGAGGGAGAGGATGTCCGCGAGGACCATGATGGCCACGGAGCGGCGGCGCAGATCCCGCGCGGTGCGGGAGCCGGCGAGGACCCGGCGGACGCCGCGGCGCGCCTCAGCAGGAGTCTGCACCGCCAGGGCGCGCTCACGCGATGTGGTCATGTCCCCTCCGTCCCGATCCGATCCCCGCAGCATTCTCCGTGCGGGAACCCGACTCCCGCCGCCCCACCACCGGGTACGGCGTCCACCGTATCGACCCCCGGTCCTCCTGTCCCCCGCCCTCGGGTGGATTCCGCGGGTGATTCAGCGGATCGTCGGGGAGGTCTCAGCAGCATCCCGTTCATCGTCCCTGCCGGAGGATCGTCTCGCGCACGTGGAAGAGCTCTTCCTTCGAGTGCACGCCCGCCTTCCGGTAGATGTCGCGCAGCCGTGTCTTGACCGTGTTCGGGGAGAGGAACAGGCGCTGGGAGAGGGAGACGATCGAGTCCTCCTCCTGCAGCTCGAGCACCAGCTCCCGCTCTCCGCGGCTGAGCCGCACGCCCTGGGCACGGACGTAGGGGTTCGTGAAGCCGGCCGGATCCGCGACGGCGAGCTCGTCCGGGCCCGCGAGCAGGGTCCGCACGTGCACGGGCAGCATCCCGAGCTCGAGGACCCCGGCGCGGGCGCGCACAGACTCCCACAGCTGCCGGTCCTCGGCGCGGGCCGTGCTCCGGGCGCCGCTCTCGAAGCGGCGCACCAGGCGCAGCACGTCCAGCTCCGCAGAGCTGGCCGGATGGAAGCGGCCCACCTGCAGCAGCAGTCGGTCCAGGCCCGTGCTCTCGCCGGTCAGCCACAGCAGCCGGGCGCGGCTGGCGATCAGCTGCGGGATCCGCACGCCCGTCTCCGCCTGGGCGAGGAACTCGCCGGCCTCGGCGTAGGCTCCGGCGGCCTGGAGCAGGTCCGTGTAGTCGGCGCGCAGCAGGCTCCCGGCATAGGAGTTCCGGCCCAGCGAGGAGTACCAGTCCTGCATCACGCTGCGCAGGGCGGCGAGGGCCCGCTCGCGGTCGCCGCGCAGCAGGGCGAGACGGGCGTGCACGTGCACCGGCAGCCACCACAGCCCTCCCAGGGAGCTCGTGTCCGCGAGCGGGTCCGGCGCGTCGACCAGGCGCAGGATCCGCTCGACCCCGTCGAGGTCCCAGACGCGCAGCAGGTGCAGGGCGCGGGTGAGGAGGGGGATCGCGGTCCACATCCACACGCGGCTTCCCGGGACTCCCCGCGGGGGCTCCTCCGCCTCCCCGAGGAGGTGCGCGGCCGCGTCCTCGCCGCGCAGCATCCGCACCAGCTCCGCGAACTGGTCCGCATGCGCTCCGGCCGGATGCCCGCCGTTGACGGCGGCCCAGCGGGAGGCGTTGCGGAAGGTGCCGATCGCCGCATCCGGGTCCGCGGCCAGCAGCTGCACGATCCCGATCTCGACGAGGACCACGGGGAGCATGTCGGTGAGCCCGGAGCGGTCGGTCGCGGCGATGAGCTCGCCGGCGAGCTCATCGCCGATCCGGTGGGCCAGGTCGAAGCTCCCGTCGAACGTCAGCTGCTGCATGCGCAGCGTCTGCAGGCCCAGGCGGTCCTTCAGCAGCGGGTGCATCGTGGTCTCCAGAGCGGCGCCGAGCGCCGAGGTCGCCTGGATAGGGGCCGGCACATCCACGCGCAGCAGGTGCATGCCGAGGGTGAAGCGCCCTCCTGCCTGCTCGAGCATCGGGGCGTGCTGCGTGAGCAGCTGCGCGAGCTGCTCGGGGGCGAGGAGCGAGGCGGCGAAGAACTCGGCGTCCAGGAACGCCGCGAGCTCCTCCGGGGTGCTCTCCCGCCGGAGCCGATGCATCCGGGCGCGCATCCCCTGCTCCGGCGTCGCCGCGACGGTCTCCTCCTCGTCCGCGACGATCGTCCGTGCTTCCACCATCACCGGAGTCGACTCCATGGTCTTCACATCCTGCTGGTCCGCCTGCTGATGACCAGGATGATGTGAGCGCACGAGACCTCGCGTGCGCCGCGTTTCACCGCATCCCGTGCCCGAGGCGCTCGGCGCCCCCTGGTCCCGGAGCGTCGAACGGTGATGCGGCAGATCCGGCAGAAGCACCGGATACGACCCCGGCGGATGAGCCGGAGGTTCCCCCACGGAATCACCGGCGTCGCCGTGGCAAGCCATACCCCCACCATACTCGCCGGAACCCCTCAGGGGGACCCCCTCAGAATTCGTTACCCCCTTGTCACCAGGGCATTGGCCCGTAACCCGGAGTTCCTGCGCGGGGGCGGATCGGGGGTGTTCAGGGGGTATACGCCGGTTACCCATCGGTAGATTTCCATGGATCTCGCAGGACGCGGATATCGGCCCCCGGGCAGAGGCGCCCGCGCCGCCCTGTCCGGAGCCCGTACCTCCCGACGACATCCCAGGTGACATCCCATTCCTCCCCCGTCCGGGGGAGATCCTTCCCTGCATCCCCCCGGCCCTCCCCCTCGCCTCCCCCGCCTCCCCTCCGCTTTCCCCCCGGAACCGTCCCCGACTCCTGACCCCGGTCACTGGTGCCACACGCGCCCTCCGCCGTAGGGTTCCCGCGTCCGGGCGTCCCCGCGCCCGCGACACGTCCATCCGCGGACCAGAGGAGGACCCCATGCTGTACCGCACCACCCCCATCCGGGATCCCGGCGAGGCCCAGCGGCTCCCCGTCGGGACCATCGCCCGGTTCGACGAGGAGCCGGACTCATACCTCTGCGTGCTGCGCCTGCGCGACGGCGAACGCATCTGGGAGTCCTATGACGCCGGCGCGCTGCGCGACGCCGACATGGTCGGCTGGACGGCCCTCGTCCTCGCGCCGGATCAGAGCGCGGACGCCGGCGAGACCGGAGAGGCCTCCGCCGCGTAGCCCGAGGTCCCCGATGACGACGCACGACGAGCGGCGGGAGACGACCTGGAAGTCGTCTCCCGCCGCGTCCCGTCCGGTGCTCGCCGCCGGCCGCGCTCAGGCGGCCGCGGCAGGGAACCGCTCGACGCTCACATGCAGCACCGTCGGCGCCTCCGCGGCCTCCTCGGGGTAGCGGATCGCCTCCTGCAGCTCGAGGACCGCGATCTGTCCGGGCTCGAGGCGGACCCGCTCCCCCGCGCCCGCGAGGAGCTCGCGATCGCTGAGGTCGCAGTACGGGGTGGTCACCACGAGGTCCGCGATCGGCGCGACCTCGAGCAGGACCGGCGAGCCGGCCGCCGCGACGATCTCGACATAGCGCCGGTGCGCGACGAAGGCGTCGCCCCGATGGCGCCGCGGGGTGCGCAGGAACGTGATCGCATCGCCCAGGGAGTGCATCTGCCCGACGGCATGCGAGGAGGAGGCCGTGATCGCCTCCCGCAGCCGTCCCCAGATCGGGAAGCCGGCGCGGCAGTGCTCGAGAGCGGCGAGGGAGTCGTGGATCTGCATGGTCAGTCCTCCTGGCAGGGATCGAGCGCGGTCAGGGCGAAGGCGTACTCGAAGGCCCGCCAGCGGAGCCGGTGCCCATCGAGCACCTCGGCGCCCCAGGAGTTCGAGCCCAGGCCCAGCAGCCGATGGTCGAGGTTGACGGTGATCGCCTCCGGATCGGCGACGAGGTCGGTGCGATGCGCGGCCGCCTCGAGCATCTGCCGCGAATACGGCCAGGCGCTCGCGCACAGCGGCTCGCCGATCGCGTCGACCCGCACTCCCGCACCGTGCTCGTCGGTGAAGCTGATCCAGCGCACGTCCTCGCGGTTGCCGTAGTCCTGCGGACGCACGTACGGGGTCTCCATCTGCGCGACGGTCGTGGAGAAGCGACCGATCCAGGTCGCCGTGCGCGAGTCGACGTAGTTCTCCCCCGGGCCGCGCCCCAGATACTCGACCCGGTCCAGCTCCCGGGGCAGCGCGAGCTCGAGGCCGAGCTTGGGCACGAGTCCGTCGTACGGGCCGAAGGGGGTGCCGGCCACGCGCACCTCGAGACGCCCCGTCGGCAGGAGCCGGTACACGAGCGAGGCGTGCATCCCGTGGTCGAGGCCGGGCGGTGCCACGTCGACCTCGACGACCACCTCCACGGCACCCCCCTGCTCGTCGGGACGGCGGACGGCGACCCGGCGCGTGGACTGCTGGAGATGCGCGAGCAGCGCCGGTCCCCAGACCGCGTCGTGCTCCTGCTGGTGGTTGTCGATCAGCGGGCGCCAGAAGTTCACCCGCGGCCCCCGGCGCAGCAGCTCACGGCCCCCATGCCTCCAGGACAGCAGGCTCCCGTCGATCCGGTCGAGGACCAGCCGCTCCCCTCCGGCGGCCAGGCGCAGCTCGAGCGGGGTCTCCTCCACGCGGACGGCGGCGGGACCCGCATCGTCCCGCGACGTCTCCGCGCGCAGCGAGGGCGGAGCCGAGGCGACGCCGGCGGGCGCCGGGACCTGACGGAAGCCCAGCTCGTGGCCGGCCGGGGCGAAGGATGTCGCCTCCGGTCGCACCACGCGCACCAGCAGCGTCCGCTCGGCGTCCGCGGCGAGCGCGGGCCCATCGGCCGCCCAGCCCGCGGGGTCCACCGCGAGCAGCGTGCTCTGCCCCGGCGCGAGCTCCGGGCAGGGGAGGCGCCTCGAGGAGACGAGCTCGCCGTCCGCCAGATGCTCGAGGACCAGCTCGAGCCCCGCGGTGCGCGTGAACCAGAGCCGGCTGCGCAGGCGGATCCCGGCATCGGCCGCCTCGATCCCCAGCGGGCACAGCAGGTTCGCGTACTCGGCGAGGCCCGGGCTGGGCTCGCCGGTGGGGAGGACGAGGCCGTCGATGCAGAAGTTCGCGTTGTGCGGGTACTCGCCGAAGTCGCCGCCGTAGAGCCAGTCGGCGCCCTTCTCGGTGTCGCGGCGGATCCCGTGATCGGACCACTCCCAGATGAAGTGGCCCTGGATCGAGTCCCAGCGCTCGAAGACGGCCTGGTACTCGGCGATGCCGCCGGGGCCGTTGCCCATCGCATGCCCGTACTCGCACAGGATGCGGGGCTTCCCGACCGGGAACTCGCCCAGGTCGTTCATCTGCGCCACCCGCGAGTACATGGTGGAGACGACATCGACGACCTCCGCGTCCCGGTCCTCCTCGTAGTGCAGCGGCCGGGTCGGGTCGAGCTGCTTCGCCCGGGCCGCCATGGCCCGGAAGTTGCAGCCGTAGCCGGACTCGTTGCCGAGCGACCACATGACCACGCTCGGATGGTTGCGCTGCGCGGCGACGTGCCGCTCGATCCGGTCGACGTAGGTCGCCTCCCAGGCCGGGTCGTCGGAGATCCGATCGAGGTCGCCGACCACGGCGAAGCCATGGGTCTCGAGGTCCGTCTCCGCCATGACCAGCAGCCCCAGCTCATCGCACAGCTCGTAGAAGCGGGGGTCGTTGGGATAGTGGGCGGTGCGCACGGCGTTGATGTTCGCCCGCTTCATGAGCTCGAGGTCCGCGCGCATCCGGGCGAGCGGGACCGCACGGCCGTGACGCTCGTCCTGATCGTGGCGGTTGACGCCGTGCATCATGAAATAGGCGCCGTTCAGACGCAGCAGACCGTCCTCGATCGTGATCTCCCGCAGGCCCACGCGCTGCGGGATCACCTCGATGATCTCGCCGGCGTCATCGCGCAGCACCAGATCCAGGCGGTACAGATGCGGGTCCTCGGGGCTCCAGCCGATGGGGTCGGCGACGTCGATCCCGAGGCGGGCCCGGGGGCCGGGGAGGAGCTCGGGGCCGCCGGGGACGGCGGTCGCGGCGGGGTCGACCTCGGCGGTGCCGGTGGCGATCGCGGCCGATCCGTCGCGCAGGGTCCAGTCCACCCGCGCGCAGCCCTCGCCGACCACGACCTCCGCCGAGATCCGCGCGACGGGCCCCCAGGCGGTGGTGACCGCGAGGTCGCGGGCTCCGGCGACGGGACGCTGGAGGACGTAGACGTCGCGGAAGATCCCTGCGAGCCACCACATGTCCTGATCCTCGACATAGGTGCCGTCGCTGTGCTGCAGCACCCGGATCGACAGGAGGTTCTCGCCCTCGCGCGCGGCATCGGTCAGGTCGAAGTCCGCGGCGAGGCGGGAGCCCTTCGTCATCCCGAGGAAGATGCCGTTGAGGTGGATCTCCGCATAGGACTCCACGCCGTCCAGGCGCAGCACCCACCGGTGGGTGCTCGGGTCCGATGCGGGGAGGTCGACGACGCGCTGGTAGACCGCGGTCGGCGTCCATGAGGGCACGCGCGGCGGGTCCACGGGGATGGTCATCGACTCGTCCGTGTACGCCGGCGAGCCGTAGCCGTCCAGCTGCCAGTGGTGGGGGACGGTGACCTGGTCCCAGTCCTCGTGGAGGCTCTCATGCCACTGCGGCAGCACCCGGCCGGGCCCGTCGACCAGGCGGAACCGCCACGGCCCGCTGAGCAGCTGGAAGCCGCGGGAGTCCTCGCGGCGGCGGGCCTCGGCCTGCTCGGGCGCGGCGTACCCGAAGAAGGCCGCCCGTGCGGGCAGGCGGCCGATGCCGGGGAGCGCGGGATCCTCCCAGGGCGCGGGGGCCGCGGAGCACTGCTCGCCGTGCTCGTGCGGCGACTGCCGGTCCTCCGCGAGCGCGGGGGCCGCGGGGTCTCCGGGGCCGCTCGGCGCGGTCGGGCAGGTCTCGTCGGAGGCCGTCGAGGGGGTGGCCGGGGAATCCTGCACGTGGGTCGCCATTCGTCCTCCGCGGTGAGTTCGGCATGCCTGGGTCCGGGGACCGGCCCGGCGGGTCGCCGAGCGGTCCGATCGTGGCTCCGGCGGTCGCGCCGTGAGCCGTCCCGCAGGCCGCAGGGCCCGCAGAGCGCCGGCAGCTGGCGGGGTCACCACCTGCTGACATCGGTACCATAACAGCATTGGTACCGGTTCCACCAGGGAATGCCGGACAGAGCGCCGGGCAGGGCCCCGGCAGGGACGCGAGAGGAGCGGAGCCCCGCCCACCCCACCGGACCGATCCGCCGCCGCCCCGCACCGCCGACCAGCGGGCCGGGGCCGCAGCGGCACCCCACGGACCGCCCTCCCGCGGCGCCCGCCCGCCGCACGTCCTCACCGCCCGCCATCCGGAGCAGGCACAATGAGGGGACCTCGACAAGGAGCACGCATGCCGCCCAAGAAGACCGGGAACCGCCGGCCCACGATCGCCGACATCGCGCGCCTCGCCGGGGTGTCCAAGACGACCGTCTCGCGTGTGCTCAACGACTCCGCCCTCGTCAACGCCGCGACCCGCGAGGCCGTCGAGGCGGCGATGACGCAGGCCGGGTACACCGTGTCCTGGCAGGCCCGCACCCTCGCGACCGGGCAGTCCGACGCGATCGCCCTCATCGTCACCGAGCCGCTCAGCACCCTCTTCTCCGATCCGACCTTCGCGACGATCCTCCACGGCGTCTACGGAGCCCTCGCCGGGAGCGCCCTCATCCCGGTCCTGCTGCAGGCCTCGACCGCGCAGGAGCAGGCCAAGGTGCGCCGTCTCCTGGACCAGCGGGGCGTGGACGCCGTCATCCACCTGACTCCGTACTTCGACGACGGCCTCCTCCCCCACCTGCAGGAGATGGGGATGCCCACCGTGCTGCTGGGCCGCCTGCCCGGCGACCCGTACGACGGCCGCTTCTCCGTCGTCTACTCCGACGACGAGGTGGGCGGGGCGCTCGCCGCGCACGCCCTGCTCCGCCGCGGGGTGCGGCATCCCGCGGCGCTGCTGGGGCCGGCCGACAACCCCGCGAGCACCGATCGCCTCGCCGGATACCGGCGCGAGCTGGGGGCGGGGCTCGGTCCGGACCGGGTGCTGCACGGCGACTGGGACGAGCGCAGCGGCGCCGCGATGACCGCGCAGCTCCTGGACGACGGCGTCGAGATCGACGGGCTGCTGTGCGCCTCCGACCGGATCGCCGCGGGCGCCCTCGAGACCCTCGCCGCCCGCGGCATCGCCGTCCCCGAGCAGGTCGCGGTCATCGGCTTCGACGGGCATCCCTTCGGCGAGGCCACACGACCTCCGCTGACCACGATCGCCCAGCCCATGCAGGACGAGGGCGCCCGCGCCGTGGAGCTCGCCCTGGCCCTGATCCGCGGCACCTTCCCGCGCACGGTCGTCCTCCCCTCCGCGCTCGTCCCCCGCGCCAGCGCCTGAGCCCGTCCCCCGTCCGCGAGGCGGCGCATCGGCGGGCGGCACGGGGGAGGCAGGAGGCCCGGCCGGCCGGAATCCCGGACCCGCCGAGCGCTGCCCACCGATGAGCCAGAACCCCGCAGGTCAGCCACAGATACAGGCAGCCACCCCCGGGCAGCCCCGATCTGCCTCGGATACGGGCAGCCGCACCCCGGCGGCGCCAATCTGCCTCAAACACGGGCAGACCTCGACCACGCACCGACCCTCCGCCATCACCACGCCCGCCCGACGATCCACCACTGCCCGGCAATGAGGCGGAAGCACGCAGGTCCGCCACGGATACGGTCAACCGTACCCGGGCGGCGCCGATCCGCCACAGATACGGGCAGATCAGGACCGCCATCACCATCGCCATCGCCCAACGATGCGCCGCTGCCCGGCGACGAGGCAGCACCCCGCAGATCTGCCACAGACGCGGGCAACCGCACCCCGGCGGCGCCAATCTGCCTCGGATACGGGCAGACCTCGCCCGCGCAACGCGCCGCGGCGGGGCGCAACGGGGCGACCACCTCTTGCACACCGGATTGGTATCGGTTACATTCCCTTCTGAAACCGATACCAATCTGACGAGCGACCCCGCGGCCGGGCTCGCCGCGACCATGCAAGGAGGCCCCGTGGGTCCTGGCATCCGGAGCCGCGCCACCGTCGCCCTCGTCCTCGTGACCGCGATCTGGGGCTCGACGTTCTTCCTCATCAAGGGCGCCGTCGCCGCCTACGACCCGGTGGACTTCCTCGCCATCCGCTTCGCGATCGCCGCGCTCATCATGGGCGCGCTGTTCCATCGGCGCCTGCGGGGCCTGGGCCGGCGCGCCTGGCGCGACGGACTGGTCCTGGGCTTCGTGTACGGCCTCGCCCAGGTCGCGCAGACCTGGGGGCTGCGCATCACCGACGCCTCCATCTCCGGCTTCGTCACCGGCACCTACGTGATCATCACGCCGCTGCTCATGTGGCTGCTGTGGCGCCGGCCCATCGGCCGCGGCATGTGGGCGGCGGTGATCCTCGCCTTCGCGGGCCTCGCGGTCCTCAGCCTGACCGGGTTCTCGGCGGATGCCGGAGCCCTCATCACCCTGGTCTCCGCGATCATCTACGCCGTCCACATCATCCTGCTGGAGAAGCCCAGCCAGCGCATGGACGCCACCGCCCTCGCCACCATCCAGATCTTCGGCATCGCCCTGACCTGCGGGATCCTCGCGATCCCCGGGGGCATCGAGCTCCCCGCGTCGGGCGAGGTGTGGGGCGCGATCCTGTACACCGCGGTCATCGCGGGCATCGTCACGATGACCCTCCAGACCTGGGCGCAGGGGCACCTGTCCCCCACCCGCACCGCGGTGATCATGACCCTCGAGCCGGTCTTCGCCTCCACCTTCGCGGTGCTGTTCTCCGATGAGAGCCTCACCGCCCGCCTGCTGCTGGGCGGGGCGCTGATCCTCGCGGCGATGGTCGTCGGCGTCCTCACCGACACCCCCGGCGAGGACCCGGCCTCCGGCGGCCCCGGAACCGGTGCACCCCGCGGAGCCGCCTCCGCCGGCGACGCACCGATCACCGAGGAGGCGGACCCGCCCGGCCGGCCTCCGGGCCGCGACGCCCCCGAGCCGGCCGTCTGACGGCCGCGGCCTCCGCCGCCCTCGATCTTCCCGCCCGGCGCTCCGCCGCGGGCATCCCTCACCACCCTCGCAGTTCCCGCATCAACGACGATCCAAGGAGAACCCCATGTTCCGCACCCCCATCTCCCGCCGCCGCCTGGGCGCCCTCGGCCTGACCGCCCTCGCCGCGGGCGGCGCGCTGAGCGCCTGCAGCGGCTCCTCGAAGGACGGCGCCGTCACCTGGGCGACCTGGGGCTCCCCCGAGGACCTCAAGAGCTACGACCGCTTCCAGGAGGCGTTCGCGGAGAACCATCCCGAGGTGCCGCTGGACTTCCAGCCCACCGCCTCCTACGACGAGTACCACTCGAAGCTGCTCACCCAGCTGTCCTCCGGCAAGGCGCCCGACGTGTTCTACGTGGGCGACGACTACATCGCCTCCTTCATCCGCAACGACGTGCTGCTGCCCGTGGACGACCTGATCGCGGGCGAGGGCTCCCCCATCGCCAAGGACGACTTCGCGGCGAGCCTGCTGGAGGTCTCCTCGAAGGACGGCGTCCTGTACGGGCTGCCCAACGATGTCAACCCCGACACCCTCTGGTACGACAAGGAGGCCCTCGCGGCCGCCGGCGTCACCGAGGACCCGGCGACCCTCGCGGAGAACGACGCCTGGACGACCGACGCGTACTTCGACATGACCGCGAAGCTCGCCGCCGCCGGCCTGACCGGGGCGGTCTACTACAACTACTGGGCCACCCACGGCAGCTTCATGACGGCCGAGGGCGGGAAGGTCTACGACGAGGCCGGCGCCTACGTCGCCCACGAGGATCCGCTGTCCATCCAGGCGATGGACCGCTACGCGGAGCGCTTCGTCAGCAAGGAGCTCGTCCTCGCCGAGGACCTGCCCGAGGGCAGCGGCCCCACCTCGATGCTGGTCACCCACAAGCTGGGCTTCTTCGCGGCCGGTCGGTACACGATCGCCTCCCTCGAGGGCGCGGGCGTGAACATGGACAGCTACGACATCGTCCGCTGGCCCACCCCGGACGGCAAGGCCGCCCCCACGGGCGTGGCCGCCTCCTACCTCGCGATCAACAAGAAGGCCGCGGACCCGGAGGCCGCCTTCACCTTCTTCAGCGAGTTCCTCTCCGCGGAGGGCCAGCGCCTGCGCCTGGAGACGACCGGCACCGCCGTCCCCTCCATCACGGGCGCCGATGATCTCGTCACCGACGCGGGCTTCCCCGCGCACGCGCAGACGATGCTGGACATGCGCGACATCGGGTTCTCGAACTTCCCGACCGAGGCGGCCGTCCCGGGGCTGTCCGCGAAGATCAGCGTGGACCTCATGAACCCGCTGTACCAGGGCAAGGCCGATGCCGCCACGACCCTGCAGAAGGTCGCCGACCTGGTCGCCGAGGAGACAGCCTGATGAGCACCGTCGTCCAGACCCCCCGGACCGCCCCGGCGGTGCGGCGGGGCGAGACGAGCTGGCGGCGCCGCGACCGTCTGTGGGGCATGGCGTTCGTCGCCCCGCAGGCCCTGGGCATGCTGCTGTTCACGCTCGTGCCCTTCGCCCTCGCCTTCCTGCTCGCCTTCACCGAGTGGAACGGCTTCGGGATGCCGAGCTGGGTGGGACTCGCGAACTTCCGCGATCAGCTGTCCGACCCGCTGCTGTGGCGGGCGATCGCGAACACGCTGTTCCTCGCGGTCGTGACGGTGCCCATCGGCCTGCTGCTCGCCATCATCGGCGCCGTGGCGCTGAACAGGATCACCGGACGCACCGTGTATCTGATCATGTTCTTCGCGCCCGTGGTCACGAGCGTCGTCGCCGTCGCGCTGCTGTGGCAGCAGATGCTGCGGGCCGACGGCGTGCTGTCCCTGGGCATCGCGAAGGTGCTCGGCATCGCGCCGCCGGACTGGCTGGGCGATCCGAGGCTCGCGCTGATCTCCGTGTGCATGGTGACGATCTGGTCGTCCCTGGGCCTGAACATCGTCATCTTCATGGCGGGCCTGCAGAACATCTCCGACAGCGTCCTCGAGGCCGCGCAGATCGACGGCGCAGGCCCCCTGCGCCGGTTCCGCTCGGTGATCCTGCCGCTGCTGTCCCCGGTGATCTTCTACCAGAGCGTGGTCGCGTTCATCAGCTCCCTGCAGACCTTCGACCTGGTGTTCGTGCTCATCAAGAACGCAGGCCCCGACAACGCGACCCGCACGATCGTCTACCACATCTACGACACCGGGTTCAGCGCGCAGAAGTTCGGCGTCTCCAGCGCCGCCTCCATCATCCTGCTGATCCTGACGCTCCTGATCACGGCCGCCCAGTTCGGTCTGCAGAAGCGCTTCGTCCACTACGAGTGAATGGCGAGGAAGCCATGACCGCCTCTTCCACGACCCCCGTGGCCGCCGCCCCGTCGGCGCCGCGCGCTCCCCGGATCCGCCCCGCGAAGATCGCCCTGCACATCGTGCTCGCCCTCGTCGCGATCACCATGTTCGCGCCCTTCGCGTGGATGGTCCTCACGTCCCTGAAGGCGCTGCCGCAGCAGCTGCAGGAGCCCCTGTCGATCATCCCGGATCCCTGGACCTGGTCGAACTGGCCCGATGCCTGGAACGCCCTGCCCTTCGGGCGGGCCTACATGAACTCGATCTACATCACGGCCCTCACCGTGGTCGGATCGCTGTTCACGTGCACCCTGGCCGCGTACGGCTTCGCGCGCATCCCGTTCCGGGGATCGAACGCGATCTTCTGGGTGTTCCTCGCGATGCAGATGGTGCCCTCGCAGGTGACGCTCGTGCCGTTCTACTTCATCATGGCGAAGATCGGCTGGGTCGACTCGCATCTGGCGCTCATCGTGCCCGCGGTGCTCATCAACCCCTTCGGCGTGTTCCTGGCCCGCCAGTTCATCCTCGCCGTGCCCGTCGAGCTCGAGGAGGCGGCGACCGTCGACGGCGCGAGCCGCTGGCGCATCTACTGGCAGATCATCCTGCCGGCGATCCGCCCGGGCATGGGCGCGCTCGGGATCATCGTCGCGCTCTCCGCCTGGAACAGCTTCCTGCTGCCGCTGGTGCTGCTGAACTCGACGGAGCTGTTCACCGTGCCGCTGCTGCTCTCGCAGTTCCAGGGACAGTTCGGCGGCATGGACTACGGCATCATCATGGCCGCCACCGCCCTGTCCACCCTGCCGATGCTGGTCGCCTTCGTCTTCGGCCAGCGGCAGATCATCAACTCCCTCGCCACGTCCGGACTCGGAGGCCGCTGATGTCCTGCACCTGCTCCCTGCCCTTCGCCGCGGATCTGTCCGCGCACCTCGACCTGGTGGACGCCCCGTTCACGGTGCGGTTCTCGCGGCTGCTGGTGCTGCGCACGGACCGGGCCGAGGCGGCGGGAGCGGGGGCGCCTCCGGCGACCTCGCTGGACATCGTCCGCAGCGTGTACGAGCGCCGGATGGCGGACAGCGTGGTCCTCGCGGGCCTGCAGGTCCGTGACGGATCAGGGACGCCGGTTCCGGTCGAGGCCGTGTGCGCGAGCTGCGTGCACATCGGTCCGGCTCGGCTGCTGGTCACGGCCGATGACCGCGTGATCCTGCGCGGCCTGCCGGCCGGCTGGACCGTCACGAGCACCGACGGTCCGGTTCGCGCGGAGGCGCGGCTCGTCCTCGAACAGCCCGGGACGGCACCGGAGGCCGCGGAGGCGGAGATCGTCCGCACGGCGGCGGAGTGGATGGAGCGCTGCCCCGAGGTCCGCCCCCAGGACCGGGCGATGGCGCGATTCTGCTGGTGGGTGCTGGGCGTCAACACGCTCGAGCTGGGCGGCGCCGCGGCGGGCCGCGCCGTGGTCCCCTCGAAGATCGGGTACGTGGGCCACTGGCAGTGGGACGCGTACTTCATCGCGGTGGGTCTCAGCCACGGCGATCCGGAGCTCGCGCTCGAGCAGATGCGGCTCGCCCTGTCGCGCCCTACGGACGAGGGCCAGCTGCCCGACGTCCTGCACGAGGCGGGCGTGCTGGCCTCCTCCGACGACCTGCCCCCAGGCGACCTCGAGAACCTGCGGGCGATGGCCTCGCCCGCCCTCGAGGGCACCCGCATCCCGCTCACGAAGCCGCCGCTGACGGCCTTCGCGCTCGACATCATCGCCGCCCGCACCGGCCCCGCGATCATCGACGAGCTGCGTGCGGGGATCGCCCGGTCCCAGGACTGGTGGTTCGAGCATTCGGACCCGGGGGCGACGGGGGTCCCCGCCTATCTGCACCCGTACTCCTCGGGTCTGGACGACTCCCCGATCTTCGACCACGATGCGATCCTGCGCTCCCCGGACCTGTCCGCGTACCTCATCGGCCAGGATCAGGTGCTCGCGCGCTGGGCGGAGCAGCGGGGCGAGGCCGATGCCGCCGCGGCGCATCGGGAGCGGGCCGCGCGCCTGCGCACCGCGCTCGAGGGGACATGGGACGAGCAGGGCCGATGCTTCCGGGCGATCGGCGGCGAGGGGCCCGTGCCGGTCGACGCGATCGTCGGGCTGATGCCGCTGCTGGTCGACGGGCTGCAGGCGCGGCTCGTCGAGGGCCTCGTGGAGGCGCTCGAGGATCCGGAGCGCTACGGACGTCCCTTCCCGGCGCCGACGGTGAGCGCCGCCGATCCCGCCTTCGCCGCGCAGCGCATGTGGCGCGGCCCCGTGTGGGTGAACACGAACTGGCTGGTCATCCAGGGCCTGCGGCTCCAAGGGCGCGAGGCGGAGGCGAAGGCCCTCGCCGAGTCGACCCTCGCCATGGTCCGCGCCGGCGGCGGCCCGCACGAGTACTTCGACGCCGCGACCGCACAGCGCGCCGGCCGGGCGACGACCTGCTTCGGCTGGTCCGCGGCCCTGTTCCTCGACCTGGCGGTCGCCGCCGCCGATCACGCCGGTGGAGCTGCCGTGGCCATGAGCGGCCCTGCCGCCTGAGCCGCCGCGCGCCCTCACGCCGCGTCCGCGTCCGTGCGAGGATCGGCGGCATGGAGGCTGAGCATCCCGTCATCTCCCCGGCAGCTCCGGAGCCCGACGCGCTCGCGCGCCAGCAGCGGATCCTGCTGCGGCTCGTGGCGCTCACGGCGCTGGGCTGCGTCGCGTTCGGATTCGCCGTCGACCCGCCCGGCGAGGTGCTGCGCGGAATCGGCCGGATCCTCACGCCGACGGACGTGCTGATCACCGACTTCGTCGACGTCGGCGGACTGGGCGGTGCTTTCGCGCAGGCGGGGCTGCTGACGCTCCTCGCCTGCGGCGCCTACCGGATCACGGGTGCGTCGGTGAACGGCTCCGCCGTGGGCTGCCTGTACATGCTGCTGGGGTTCGCGCTGTTCGGGAAGACCCTGCTGAACGTGTGGCCGATCCTCGCCGGCGTCGCCCTGTACTGCCGCTTCCGCGAGGAGCCGCTGCGCGACCAGCTGACCACGGCGATCTTCGCCACCGCGCTCGCGCCGGTGTTCACGGAGATCGCCTTCAACTCGGCCCTGCCGCGCGCGGCATCGGTCCCGCTGGGACTGCTGATCGGTGTGCTCATCGGCTTCGTGATCCCCGTGGTCGCCCGGCAGCTGTTCCGCGCTCACAACGGCTTCTCCCTGTACAACATGGGCTTCGCCGCGGGAGTGCTGGGCGTCGTCGTCATCGCGGTCCTCCAGTCCTACGGGCTGACGCCCCAGCCGCCGATGGCGTGGACGAGCGGTCACGACCTCCCGCTGCTGGTCCTCGTGGCCCTCATGCTCGCGGGCGTGATCGCCGCCGCACTCGTCCTGGACCGCCGTCCCTGGCAGGGGCTGCTCGCACTGCACCGCGACCCCGGCCAGGCGCCCGCCGACTTCCTCGCCGCCCACGGAGCGGGCCCGACCCTGCTGAACATGGCCGTCGTCGGAGCGATCGGCACCCTGCTCGTGCTGCTCACGGGGGCGGACCTGAACGGACCCGTGGTCGGCGGGATCGTGAGCATCATCGGCTTCGGCGCCTGCGGGAAGCACGCGGCGAACATCGTCCCGGTGATGGCAGGGGTGCTGCTGGGGGCGCTCGCGAAGCCGTTCGGGCTCACCGATCCGGGCGTCGTGTGGGCGGCGCTGTTCGGCACCTGCCTCGCCCCCGTCGCCGGGCGCTTCGGTCCGCACTGGGGGCTTCTGGCCGGCTTCCTGCACGTCTCCGTCGGCCAGGTCACCGGTGCGTTCACAGCAGGTCTGAACCTGTACGGGAACGGCTTCGCGGCCGGTCTCGTCGCCGCCGTCCTCACCCCGGTCGCGCTGCTGCTCAGCCGCCGCGGGCGCCGGGTGCGCGACCGGCCTCAGGAGCCCGTCGAGGTCCCGGCCGCCTGAACCAGGCCCCGCCATTCCCGCCAGAACGCCTCCACGACGGGCTGGGCACAGTGCACGGCCGGAGCGAGCACGCGGGCGAGCGCCCCCGGCCCGGCGAGCGGCGTGGCGTGCGGTCCGGGGATGTGCTCGGGGCGCAGCCCCAGCAGGGCGACGCTGCCCAGCACCCGCTCCTGACCCAGCACTCCGGGCAGGGCCCGGAGGACCGCATCGCGCAGGTCGAGGTCCTCGACCAGCAGGGGCCGGCCCGCGCGATGCACCCGCTGCCGCGCCAGCAGCGCCCCTCCTGCCTCGCCCGAACGTCCCAGGACCAGCAGCTCCGACAGCAGGGCGAACGCCCCGTCCGCAAGATCGACGTGCAGGTCGCGGGGGACATCGGCGCCGCGGGCGATCACGAACGGTGCCGCGTTCCACAGGAGCGCTCCCCCGGGACCGACCTCGATCCGCGCCGCCCAGGAGGCGGGGGCGCCGCGGCCGTCGTAGGCGACGGTGCCGGAGGGCTCGACCAGCTCGAGCTCGACGCCGGGTCCGACCGCCACCGCCACCTCGACCCGGTCCCCGGCCAGCAGGGTCGCGCAGCGCCCCACGAGCGCGATGCGGATGCGGCGCCCCTCGACGTCGAGGATCCTCGGGACCAGGGCGTCGCCGGCGCGCAGCTCGGGCACCGCGACCCGATCGTCGCGCAGCTGCACGCGCACCCGGGTCGCAGTCACGCGCGGCGGGGCAGAGGCGCCCGTGGGCCGGAGGGACCGCGCCCCTGGAGCGTCCGATGCGGGCGCCGCGGCCCGAGCCGGTGCCGAGGCCGGCGCGGGCACCGGTCAGTGCGTGTGCGGATGGTCGTGATCATGCGCATGCTCATGGCCGGGGGCGTGTTCGTGGGAGTGCTCGTGCTCCTCGCCGTCGGCGTGGAAGTGCGGCGCCATCGGCCCCGGGTCGATCCGCTCCCAGGTCTGCTCCCGATGCTGCGCGAGCACTCCCCGGACCCAGTCCATGAGCTGCGCGAGGCTCTCCGGATCCTTCTGGCTGAGCGCGAGGACGGTGCGACCCTCGCGCGCAGCGGAGGCGTCGGCGACCATCTGCTCGACGTCGACGCCCACGTGCGGACCGAGGTCCGTCTTGTTGACGACCAGCAGGTCCGCGCGCTCGATTCCCGGGCCGCCCTTGCGGGCCACGTCGCCGCCGCCGGCCACGTCGATGCAGAAGATCTGCGCGTCCACGAGGGCGGGGCTGAACGTCGCGGTGAGGTTGTCTCCCCCGGATTCGACGATCACCAGGTCCAGCGGGGCGAGCTTCCGTTCGAGATCCTCGACGACCAGCAGGTTCGGGGTGACGTCGTCACGGATGGCGGTGTGCGGGCAGGCGCCGGTCTCCACCGCGATGATCCGCTCGGTGGGCAGCACCCCGGCGGCGCGCAGCAGGCGGGCGTCCTCGTCGGTGTAGATGTCGTTGGTGACCACGGCGATCTCGAGCTCATCGGCGAGGTGACGGCACAGGGAGGCGATGAGCGTGCTCTTGCCGGTGCCCACGGGCCCGGCGACCCCCAGACGGAGGCTGCTGCGATGGCCCGCCGCGGGGGCCGCGGGGGCGACGGGGGCGGTGACGGTCTCAGGCATGGAAGATCCTTCTCTCTCGTGCGGCATGATCCAGGGACCACTGCTCGGCCTGGGGAGCAGCGGAGGCGGGGAGGTCATCCGGGCCGGTGACGGCCACGGCGCGCTCGACCATCTCCTCGAGGGTCGCGCCGCAGGTCAGGAGCCAGCGGACCGGTTCGACGGGGTCGATGGGGACGAGCTTCGTGGCAGCGGAGGCGACGGTCTGCGCGTCGTCGTACAGGCTGGTGCGGGCGGTCTGCGCATCGTCGAGACCGCCCAGCGCGGCGAGGATCCCGAGCGCCACGGGCCGCGGGGGCGCGGCCAGCTCGTGCAGGGCGGCGACGGGGCCGGCATCGGCCCACAGGACGCGGGCCAGTCGCGCCATCCCGCGTCCCACCTGCTCGGACACGATGCGCAGCGGGGCGCTCGGGGTGCGGGCGAGGTACGCGTCGCCGATCCGGGAGAGGGAGGCGACGGCATCGGGCGCTGCGGCCGCACGGCGCGCGAGCACCGCGGTCGCGGCCTCGACGAGCCCGACGGTGCGCAGGCGCCCGCGGATGTAGTCGGGGATCTGCTGCGGCGCGAGGCCCGCGGCCAGTCCCGGCTCGAGGCCGCCGGACTGGGCGTGCCCGCCCACGGGGAGGCGGCCGTCGGCGAGGACCAGGGCGGCCAGCTGCCCATCGGCCCCCATCAGAACAGGCAGTACCGCTGCGCGAGCGGCACCTCCGACACGGGCTGCGGGACGACCGGCTCCCCGTCGATGCTGATCCCGAAGGTCTCCGAGTCCACGTCGATGCGGGGCAGCGCCGTGTTGTTCGGGAGGTCCTTCTTGCCGATCTCGCGGGTGGGCCGGACCGCGGCCAGACGCCGGGTCAGCCCCAGGCGGCCGGCGATCCCGTGCTCGAGCGCGGCCGGTGCGACCCAGGTGGTCGACAGGTGCGCGGCCGCGGCCCGGTATCCGGGCAGGCCGGGACGGATCAGCACCGGCTCCGGGGTGGTGATCGAGGCGTTCGCATCGCCCAGCGGCGCCGCGACCACGGCCCCGGACTTGATGACCGCGTCGGGGCGGATCCCGAAGAACGCCGGCTTCCACAGCACGAGGTCGGCGATCTTGCCGGGTTCGACGGAGCCGACCTCGTGATCGACGCCGTGCGCGACGGCCGGGCAGATCGTGTACTTGGCGACGTAGCGGCGGGCCCGCTCGTTGTCCGCCGGCAGGGACGAGGCGCCGCGGCCCAGACGGGCCTTCATGACGTGCGCGGTCTGCCAGGTCCGGCAGATCATCTCGCCGATCCGGCCCATCGCCAGGGCGTCGGAGGACATGATCGAGATGGCGCCCATGTCGTGGAGGACGTCCTCGGCGGCCATGGTCGTCGCCCGGATCCGGGATTCGGCGAAGGCGAGGTCCTCGGGCACCTTCGGGTTCAGGGCGTGGCAGACGATGAGCATGTCCAGATGCTCGTCGACGGTGTTGATCGTGTGCGGCATCGTCGGGTTCGTGGAGGCGGGCAGCACATTGGGCTCCGCCGCGATCGCGATGATGTCGGGGGCGTGACCGCCGCCGGCGCCCTCGGCATGGAAGGCGTGGATGCTGCGGCCGGCGATCGCCTCGACGGTCTGGCGCAGGTAGCCGGTCTCGTTGAGGCTGTCGCTGTGCAGGGCGACCTGCAGGCCGAACTCCTCGGCAGCGCGCAGGGCCGCGTCGATCACCGGCGGCGCGGAGCCCCAGTCCTCGTGGATCTTGTAGCCGCCGGCGCCGGCGAACGCGTCCTCCCGGAGGGCGGCCGCGCTCGTGGTGCTGCCCTTGCCGAACAGGAGCACGTTCACGGGAAGCTCGTCGAGGCTCCGGTGCATCATCGCCAGGGCGCGCGCACCGGCGGTGACGCTCGTGGCCTTGGTGCCCTTGGTAGGTCCGGCTCCGCCGCCGATGAGGGTGGTGGTGCCGGTCGCGAGCGCCTCGCGGACCTGCTCCTGCGAGATGAAGTGGACGTGGGTGTCCACCGCCCCGGCGGTGAGGAGATACCCCTCCCCGGCGATGACGTCGGTGCCGGGGCCGATCTCGAGGCCGGGGGTGATGGCATCGGACACCTCCGGGTTGCCGGCCTGGCCGATCCCGACGATCCGACCGTCCCGCACGCCGACGTCCCCCTTGACGATGCCTCCGTGGTCGAGGACGACGACGTTGGTGACGACCAGGTCGAGGGCGCCCTGTCCGCGGGAGAGGGAGCTCTGGGCCATGCCGTCGCGGATCGTCTTGCCACCGCCGAAGACGGCGGCGTCCGCGGGATGGGTGCGGTCCTCCTCGACCTCGATCCACAGATCGGTGTCGCCCAGGCGGATCTGGTCGCCGACGGTGGGGCCGAGCAGCTGGGCGGCGCGGCGGCGGTCGAGGGGCTCCATCAGTTCTCGCCTCCTGCGACGGGGGTGGCGTAGCGGGTGCCGGCCAGCGGCACGCAGGCGAGGTCGCGGCTGACCCCGGGCTCGAAGCGGACGGAGGTGCCGGCGGGGATGTCGAGCCGGTGCCCGTGCGCGGCCTCCCGGTCGAAGGCGAGCGCCGGGTTCGCCTCCGGCAGGTGGAGGTGGGACCCGATCTGGATGGGCCGGTCGCCGTCGTTGACGAACAGCAGCGTCACGCGCCGCGGGGCATCCGCGGGGGCGGGGTACGGGGCGTCCGCGACCCGGATCTCACCGGGCCTCACGGGATCGGGTCCGTGATCGTGATCAGCTTCCGGCCGTCGGGGAAGGTGGCTTCGACCTGCACGTCTCCGAGCATCTCCGGTACGCCGTCCATGACGTCGTCGCGGGCGAGCACATGGCGTCCGGCCTCCATGACCTGGGCGACGGTGCAGCCCTCGCGGGCTCGCTCCATCGCCCAGCAGGACAGCAGGGCGAGGGCTTCGGGGTGGTTGAGCTTGACTCCGCGCTCACGCCGGTCGCGAGCGACCATGCCGGCGACGCTGAGCAGCAGCTTCTCCGTGTCCGAGGGGGTCAGACGCATCGTCGGGTCGCTCCTTCCGCCGCGCCGTCGCGCGGGCTCGTCCACGAGCACGGGGCGGGCGGGGTCCCGGGGGAGCCGCCCGCATCTGCAGGTTAGCACCGTGCCCACCTCCCACGTCCCCCGATTGTCCGGCCCCTCGGGACCGAGCTCATCGGGGACCGAGCTCGCCGAGGCCCCCCGGTGGCCCACGCGGGCATCCCGGACATCATGCACGGGTCCCTCGGCGCGGAGCCGGGAGTACTGTGACTCGAAGAGCCCGCCCCGCTTCCGACGAGGAGATCGCCGTGGACGACTACCTGAAGATCCTGAAGGATTCCGAGCGCGACCTGCTGCGAGAGGTCGAGCCTGCGCGCATGAAGAAGCTCGACGAGGACGAGCTGATCGACCTGCATCAGCGGATCCGCCGTGCCCGCACCAAGCACACGACGAACTACCGTCGCGCGGCGGCCAAGAACGTCGAGAAGAAGGGCGGCCGCGGAGCCGCCTATCCGCGCGGCTCCAAGGCCCGCCACCGCGCCGAGGCCTTCGAGGAGGCGCTCTCGCGGGTGTCCGCCCGTCTGGCGAAGGTCTCTCACCGGGAGTCGGAGCGCCTGAAGGGGGAGCGGCTCGCACAGGCCCAGTCGGGCCGCGGCACGGGACCGAAGGCCCCGAAGGTCCCCGGCACGGGCAAGGCCGCGGGCACCGGCAGGGCCCGCCAGCACGTGAAGACGACGGGCGGCACCAAGCGGGACGCCGCGAGCTCCGCCAAGGGCCGGGCGCGCCAGGCCAAGAAGGACGGCTGAGCAGCGGGCAGGACGGCGAGCCGGAATCCGAGCATCTCAGCTCGCCGTCCCCGCCTGAGCTCCCTCCCCCGCCCGGAAGGGCCGGGGAAGGCAGCAGCCCGACGGGCCGGGCCCGGTGGGAGACCTCAGGCGCGGAGGGACCCGGTGAGGACCAGGTCCCGGGAAGAACGTCCCACGCTGAGCTCGACATCTCCGTGAGCGCGCGCCCAGTCGTGGATGCCGACGTCGTACCAGGACACGGCGCGCGCTGTGATCGGGATGCTCACGCGTCGGGACTCCCCCGCCTCCAGATGCACCTTCGCGAACCCGGCGAGCTGACGGGGCGGCATGGGCAGATCGACCGGCAGCGCCCCGATGTACACCTGGGCGACGGTCGACCCGGCGCGGCCGCCCGTGTTGGTCAGCGTGAACGACACCGTCGCCACGGCCGTACTGCGCCCCGTCGCCGCGGCATCGGCATCCGCGGCCGCGGTCACCTCGAGGTCTGAGTACTCCCAGCTGGTGTAGCCCAGTCCGTGGCCGAACGGATAGACGGGGTCGAGCCCGCCATGGTCCAGGCCGCGGTAGCCGACCAGGACCCCCTCGTCATAGTGGACCTTCCCGTCCACGCCGGGGTAGGTGCGCGGGTGCGCGGCCGGAGTCTGGTCCAGGCTCGCCGGCAGGCTGAGCGGCAGCCGCCCCCCGGGCTCCGCGGCCCCGGTGAGGACGGCGGCGAGCGCATCGCCCTGGGCCTGTCCCGGGAACCAGGCCTGCAGCAGCGCGGCGGGCTGCGCGCCCCAGGCGGTGAGGTCCACCGGCGCACCGGACATCACCACCACGGCGGTGCGCGGGTTCGCGGCGAGGACGGCGCGGACCAGATCGTCCTGCCCGTTCGGGAGGTTCAGCCGGGGACGGTCGTCGGCCTCCGCCTCATAGGTGCGCACGACGACGACCGCGGCATCGGCCCGCGCGGCCGCGGCGGCGGCCTCGCCGACGGACGGGGAGACGACGCCGGCCGGAGGCACCCAGCCCAGACGCAGGCGCGCCCCCAGCAGGAAGCCCTGGGAGGGATGGTTCGCCGAGTACTCCAGGCGCAGCTCGTAGGCGCGGCCGGCGCGCAGGGTCACCGCGATCTCCTCGACGACGGCCTCGCCCTCGCCGCCGTCGCCCCAGCCGTAGGGGGTCTCCGGCGCGTCCTGCACCTCTCCGAGCTGCTCCTGCGCCTCGGGGCCGGGGCCGGCGAGGTCGGCGAGCGCCTCGGCCGAGGGGCCGCCCACGCCGGAGCGGGCGACGAGCCGGCCGTCGAGCTCGAGGCTGTAGCGCCCCAGATGGGTGATGGTGAAGCGGTAGGTGCCGGTGACGGGGACGGTGAGGCTGCCGCTCCAGCGGGCGGACATCTGTCCGTTGAGCTCCCCGGGCAGCGGCTCGTACCGGGCGGAGGCGGCGTTGAACCCGGGGAAGTTGTGGAAGCCCTGCATGAGGTCGATCTGCCGGTCGGTGCGCACGTGGAAGGGCTCGCCCTGAGGCTCGGTGCCGGTCCAGTACTCGGCGTGCAGGCCGACCTCGCCATCGGGGGTGCGGAAGAAGGCGGAGGGGATCGGATCGGCGCCGGGGAGCAGCGCTCCGGGGGTGACGGGATCGGTGCCGTGGACCACGTCGATCTCGGCATCGGCCCCGAGCGCGGCGCGCAGGCCGTCCAGCGGCGTGACCTCCCGGGCGGGCTTGACCATGGAGCTGCCGCCGCCGTGGGCGGTGGTCGCGTCGACGTCGGGGCCGATGAGCGCGATCCTCCGGGCGCCCTGCAGCGGGAGGAGGCCGTCGTTGCGCAGCAGCACCATGCCCGCCTCCGCGATCCGGCGGGCGGTCTCGTGATGGGCGTCCGCGCCCATGTCGCCGATCCCGACGGGCTCCTCGATCTGGCCCAGGCCGATCAGGGGCCGGAGGATGTTGCGGACCTTCTCGTCGATGGTCGCCTCGCTGACCTCGCCGTTCTCGACGGCGGCACGGAGCTGCCCTCCCCAGAAGCCCTCGTTGGGCTGCTCCTGGTCCAGGCCGGCGTTGGCCGCGGGGGCGGTCGAGTGGTTGGCCCCGTAATCGCTCATGATCCAGCCGCGGAAGCCGAACCGGTCCCGCAGCACGCCGCGCAGGAGCTCCGGGTTCTCGCAGGCGTAGGTTCCCCCGACCCGGTTGAAGGACCCCATGAAGGAGGCTGCCCCGCCGTCCTGGACGAGGGCCTCGAAGGGCTGGAGGTACAGCTCGTGCATGGCGCGCTCGTCGACGATCGCGTCGATGCTGCTGCGGTGGTCCTCCTGGTTGTTGATCGCGAAGTGCTTCGCGCAGGCCTGGATTCCCTGGGACTGGATGCCGCGGACCACGCCGACGCCGATGCGGGAGGCGAGCAGGGGGTCCTCGCCGTAGGACTCGAAGGTGCGTCCGCCCAGGGGGACGCGGGCGATGTCGACGGCGGGGCCGAGGGACACGTTGTGGTCGCTGGCCCGGCACTCGGCGCCGACGACGCCCCCGTAGTCCCCGGCGAGGTCCTCGTCCCAGGTGGCGGCGAGGGCGATGGGGGCCGGAAGGGCGGTGGCGCGGCCGTCGTGCACGTCGCCCTTGTTGATGCGGACGCCGGCGGGGCCGTCGGCCATCTGGATGTCCGGGATGCCGAGGCGTTCGAGCCCGTGGGCGAAGAAGCCGTAGTCGAAGTTGAGGTCGCCGGTGGCGAAGGCGACCTTCTCCTCGAGGGTCATCTGGGCCAGCAGCTGCTCGACACGCTGGTCGGTGTCCGGGTTGTCCCAGGAAGAGCTCGGGTTCTCGGCCATGGAGGCGCTCCATCTCGTCATCGGCCTCGCCTCGTCGCGTGGCCGGAATGAGGCGAGTGTGCCCCCAAACCCGTAACAGATCAAGTTTTCGTCGGAGGGCGGACGGACGCCGCTCAGACGGTCGGCACCGCTCCTCGGGACACGGCCGCGAGGCCCTCCCACACCAGCTCGAGACGCGCGACCATGTCGAGGTCGCGGTCCAGCAGCCACTGCTGCTGGATGCCGTCGGCGGCGGCGATCATGACGTCCGCGACCTGCCCGGCATCGACGCCCGCACCGAAGGTCCCGTCCTCCTGCGCGAAGCGGACGAAGCCGATGAACCGCTCGCGCAGCCAGGCATAGCGCTCCACGAAGAAGCCGTGCGCAGGGTGCTTGCCGATGCTCGCCTCCGCGGAGAACTCGACGTACAGCTGCACGAGGCCCGGGACCTGCGAGTTGTGGCGCATGATCGCGAGGAAGCCGCGGATGTCCTGCTGAGGCAGCCAGAAGGCGGCGTCGTCGCGCTCGTCCCGGGCGCGCAGCACGGCGACATAGAGGTCCTCACGGGAGCCGAAGTAGTGCATGAGCCCGGCCTGGCTGAGACCGACCCGGCGGGCGATCTCCCGGTTGGAGGCCTTGCGGCAGCCCATCTCGGCGACGACCTCGAGGGCGACGTCGAGGATCTCCTGACGCTTCGCCTCCCCCTTGGCATAGGGGCCTCTCCTGCTCATCATGAGACCACCCTATCCACGCATCCCGGGACCGGACCGGATGCCGGTCCGGTCCCGGGGAGCGGTCAGCGCACGGACCGGATGGGCAGCACCACCAGCGCGCCGAGGAAGGCGAGGATGCCCGCGACCCACAGCAGCAGCGTGTAGTTCGGCCCCGCGGACGCGCCGATCCCGACGAGCACGCCGCCGAGGATCGGGGCGAGGGTCTGCGGCATCGCGTTGGCCATGTTGAACACGCCCAGGTCCTTGCCGGAGTCGTCCGGGTTCGGCAGCACGTCCACGACGAGGGCGAGATCCACGCCGATGTAGATGCCGTAGGCGATGCCGAGGATCGCCTCGACGATGTAGAAGGTGTCCACGCTCGTGGCATGCGCGAGCAGGATCGTGCCGACGGCGAAGAGCGCGGTCGAGCCGGCCACGAACACCTTGCGACGGCCGGTCTTGTCGGAGAGCTTGCCCGCGACCCAGCCGGTGATGACCAGGCCGATGGTGTAGATGAGCACGCTGGTCGAGATCACGGCCGCGACCTGGTCCTCCGCGACGCCCAGCTGACGGGTCGCATAGAAGGGCCGGTAGGTCGTGAACATGAAGGTCGCGAGCGTGATGAGGAACCGCGACCACCAGGCGAGGGCGTAGTCGGGGTGCTTGACGGGGCTGACCCAGAAGGTCTGCGCCCATTCGCGCAGGTCCATCCGCGGCGGCTTGACGGGCAGGACCTGGTCGGGCAGGACGAAGGCGAAGCCGATCATCGCGAGGATCGCGAAGAGGGAGGGGCCCACGAACATGATGACCATGTGGTCCTGGAAGATCTGCGCGACGTAGGTGCCGCCCAGGATGCCGACGTTCTGGGCGATGCCCAGCAGGGCGGTGACGCTGCCGCGCTGGAACTTCGGGACCTGATCGGCGATCGTCGCGATGAACGGGGCGAGCGTCGCGTTCGCTCCGAGCTGGGCGATCAGCCAGCCGGCCGCGACCACGGGGACGCTCCCGCTGACGCCCATGATGAGGAAGCCGATCGTCATGACGATCGTGCCGCAGACGACCCAGGGGCGACGCCGGCCCCATCGGCCCGTGGTGCGATCCGAGAGACGCCCGAAGACCACGTTACCCACGAGCGCGCCCGCCGCGCCGAGGCCGGCGATGAGCGCGGCGGCGGACTCGCGCTCGGTCCCCTCGGCGGGGACGATGTCGATGACCTTAAGGCCCACGCCGATGATCGCCGGTCCCAGCAGGGCGATGAAGAAGATCAGCTGCGCGGTGATCAGGCCGACCTTGTAGCGCATGGGCGGCGGCTCGGTGGGTTCCGGGAACCAGTGGTGCTCCCGGACCGCCGCGGTCGCGGCGGTCATTCCGGACGGCATCCCTGCGGCTGAACCGCTCGACGTCGACATCGCTGCCTCCTGAGGCATGCAGGGTCCGCTCCCCCGATCACCGTTGATCGGCGCGGCCCAGGTGCGCGAAAACCTAGACCTTTACGGTTTCCCGGTCAAGCCGAGCTCACGGGGCGGGGCACGCGGGTCAAGCACGGGCCGCGACCCCAGGGATGCGAGCGTCACGAGCCGAGGGCGGCGTCTTCTGGCTCGCCCCGCGCGCACCTCCCGTCCCGGGTCACGATGACGGCACGATTCGCGCCCGCCCTTGTCGTTCCGGCGCGCCCCGGGGACGCTGGGCCGATGAGGGGGCGACGCATCGCAGCGCTGATCCTGATCGCGGTGATCGGGCCGGTCCTGCCTGCCTGCACGGTCGCCCCCGGTGGGCGGACCGGCGTGTACCAGTGCGCCGACTGGGCGGACTTCTCCGATCCGGCGCTCGCCTTCGAGTCCGCGGACGCCGTCGTCGTCGGAACTCCGGCCGCTTCGACCTCGACCGTGCCGATGATGGGCGTCGATGCCGCCGTGCACGAGGTCGCGGTGCGCGTGGTGCTGAAGGGCGAGGTGGAGGACGGCGGCACGATCGAGGTCGCCTCGACCCCGGAGACCTGCTCAGACGGCGGCCTCTACCCGAGCGGCGACCCGCTGGACACCGATGCGGAGCTGCTCCTGTACCTGACCACGCCCAGCACCTTCGGCATCCGCGCGACGCTCACCCCCGGCGAGGACACCGTCCGTCCCGCACCGCCGGAGGACACCCTCGTCTCCGATGCCGGCGGCGCCTGACCGCACGCGGCGCCCGTTTCCGGCGGCCTTCGCGTCGGCGCGGCCGCCCGCGACGCGGATCCGGCAGGGGCCCGCAGCATTCCCTGACGGGGGTTAGCTTCCCCGTATCCTGTCCCCGGGGCGGGCCGCACGGTGCACCCCGCGCACTGACGGCGACCGGACGCGAGGACCCTGATGACCCTGATCCTGATCGGCGCGGCGGTGTCCGTGGTCGTGGGCCTGATCGGCACCCGTCTGTACGCGGAGCTCGCACGGGCACGCGGATGGGGCCAGTTCGTCCGTGCCGACGGGCCCACCAGCCACTACGCCAAGCGCGGGACCCCGCAGATGGGCGGGATCGCGATCATCGCGACGACCCTGCTCGCCTACGCGGCCGCGCACCTGGCGACCTGGTCTGCGCCGACCGTCTCCGGCCTGCTGGTCCTGCTGCTCATGGTGGGGGCGGGGCTGATCGGCTTCCTCGACGACTGGGCGAAGATCCGCCAGGAGCGCTCCCTGGGGCTCACCTCCCGCCAGAAGATCGCCGGGCAGATCGCGATCGCCGTCGTGTTCGCCCTGCTGGCGACCCGGTTCCCGCGCGACGGCCTGACCCCGGCGAGCTTCCGGATCTCCGTCGTCCGGGACACGGCGCTGGACCTGGCCGCCTTCGGGACGGTGATCGGCGTGGTCCTGTTCATCGCCTGGGCGACGCTCATGATCGCAGCGGCCAGCAATGCCGTGAACCTGACCGACGGCCTGGACGGCCAGGCCGCGGGCGCGGCGACGCTGGTGTTCATCGCCTACGCGCTGATCGGCATCTGGCAGTCCCTCAAGAGCTGCCGGCTCGCCGCGGCGCCCGGGTGCTACGAGGTCCGCGATCCGCTGGACCTCGCGCTGGTCGCCGCCTGCCTCGCCGGAGCATGCATCGGCTTCCTGTGGTGGAACGCGCCGCCGGCGAAGCTGTTCATGGGCGACACCGGCTCCCTCGCCCTGGGCGCGGCCCTCGCAGGTCTGGCGATCATGTCCCGCACCGAGCTGCTCATGATCATCCTGGGCGGCCTGTTCGTCTTCGAGACCGTCACCGTGATCCTGCAGGTCGGCGTGTTCAAGGCGACCAAGCGCCGGAACGGCGGCGTCGGGAAGCGGCTGTTCCGCATCACCCCCATCCACCACCACTTCGAGATGCTCGGCTGGAGCCAGGTCACCGTCGCGATCCGCTTCTGGATCATCGCCGCCGTGTGCGTGGGCGCGGGGCTCGCCGTGTTCTACGGGGAGTGGGTGGTCGCGGCGGGGTGAGGAGCCACGGGGCCGGCTCCTCTTCTCCCGGAGGACTGCGCGGCGCCCATGCTCATACGCACGAGATGGAACGGCATCTGCATCGCACCGGCGGTCATCGGCCCGCCCGCCGGGTCGTCCCCGCACGAAGCCTCTCTGCCCTCGTGTACGTCGCACCCCGAGCTCGAGACCACGGCCCCCGGCGGACGTGTACATGACGTACACATTCTCCGGAAGAGGATCCTCGCTCCGCGGGCCAGCGGGAGCCGTCACCCTCGAGACCATGACGGAGGTCGGTCGGGTGCTCGAGGTCGCCTTCGCCCCTTGATCTCCGCCATCACACCCGGGGGAGGGCACATGGAAGGCTTCCTGCCTCCGCGCCGTCGGCCGCCCACGTGGCGCTGCCCCGCACGAGCCACGGCCTCTTGTCCGTGCCGTATGCTCTCGCCATGCGCGAGCGAGGGCCCTCTCGTCCGCGCCGGCTCCCTACTCAGACGCGTCGACCTCGTGAGGTGCTGGACATATGCCCCGAAGAGGTGAGGTGACCGGCCAGGACGTCGCCGACCTCGTCGGGGTGGACCGCTCGGCGGTATCGCTGGTCCTGCGCAACCCGGGGACGAAACGAGTCGGCCAGGCCACGAAGGAGCGGATCCTCGAGGCCGTCGCGCAGCTGGGGTATGTCCCGAACAGCGCGGCCGCCCAGCTGCGCGAAGGCAGGTCGCGGATCGCTCTGATGCCGTTCTGGCACGCATCCTCCGGGTCCAGCGCCGACCAGATCGTCGACGGGATCGCGGACGCCGCGGAGCGGCACGGGTTCAACTTCCTCATCCACGGCTCGCGACGGGTCGACGACGCGACGAGCCGCGCGTGGGCGTCCCTGCGTCCCGCGATCTTCATCGCCGATGGCGCACAGCTGTCCGGCGAGGTCGTCGGCTCCCTGCAGCGGTCCGGAACCCGGGCCATCGTCTCGATCGGCCCCCCGGAGCTGCCTCGCGTCTTCGCCGTCGACGAGCAGATCGCCCGGGCCGGTGTCCTAGCCGCACAGCACCTCCTGCACTCCGGAGCGGACCGGTTCGTCGCGGTGGTCCCCGACATCCTGGAGGTCTCCGCCTTCACGCGATCCCGGCTCGACGGCTTCCTGAGCTCGCTCCCCGCCCGGTCGACGAAGGTCGTCCACGCGGACATGCACTCCATGACGATCAGCCAGTGGATCCTCTCGCTGCCGCGCTCCGGACCCCGGCTCGGCATCTTCGCCGACAGCGACCGCTGCGCGATCGAGATCATGCGAGCTGCACTGCAGGCAGGGCTCGCCGTACCGGAGAGGATCTCCGTCGTCGGCATCGACGGCGAGGAATCCGGCCGCGAGCTGCACCCGGCGATCACCTCCCTCGTCTACGACGCGCATCAGTTCGGTCGCGACATCTTCGCCGCAGGTCTCGCCCTGGCCCAGGGAGAGGAACCCGCCACGCCCGTCACCGACTATCGGATCGTCCCGCGCACGAGCTCCTGAAGGCAGGATCGGCGCCACCATCCACACCCCCTTATTCATCCGATGTTTCAAGGGTTGCGAGCGGCTCTTCATGCGCGAGCTCGCGGATCACAGACTAGTCAAACGTGGGACTGATCGGTAGTCTGTGGCGCACGCGTCTCGCACGTGAGCGAGCGGCCATCCATCGGGCACGCAGAAGCGGCCCGGAGCAAAGGAGCTCTCCCATGACCCTCACCGTGAGCAGGCGATCGCTCGCCTCCCTCGCAGCCGCCGGAGCGGCTGCCCCGATCCTGGCCTCGTGCACCGGTGACCACAGACCCGTCTCCAGCTCCCCCGCCTACGTCGCCGGCTCTGCGGAGCTCGAGGTCGAGCTCGCCCCGGAGGTCGACGGCGTCCAGTATCCCGAGTCCTACGACGGCCCTCGCGCCCGCCAGCGCACACGGCTCACGGAGGAGGACGCCGAGTTCCGCATCGTGGTCCCGGCGGCACCGGACGTCGACATGGCCACCAACGCGCACAGCCGCTGGCTCGAGGAGACCACGGGCGTCCGGATCGTCTTCGAGACGCTCCCACCCGGCGACGACGCCCGACCGGCGCTCACCGGAATGATCGCCTCCGGCAACATGCCCGATGCATTCATGCTCGGCGCCAGCATGTTCTCCCCCTCCGAGATCGCCCTCTACGGCGAGCAGGGCGTCTTCCAGGGGCTTGGCGAGCACATCGACCGCTGGGCGCCGAACCTCCTCGAGACCTTCTCTCGGATGTCGAACGCGCGCGCACTGGCCACCGCCCCCGACGGCGACATCTACGCGTTCCCGTCCATCGGCCAGTGCTACCACTGCAGCGGCGGACCGACACGTCTGTGGATCCGCGGCGGACTGCTGTCCAGCATCGGCCTCGAGGAGCCGCGGACGATCGAAGAGTTCGAGAGCATGCTGGAGACGATCCACGGCACCGGCGCCCAGACCGGAGTGACGACGACGCTGACCGGCGAGCGGGACACGCCGCCGCTGGCCTATTTCTACAGCTGCTTTGACAACCCGGGGAACGACTGGCTGCGCCGGGAGAGCGGGGCTGTGATCCACGCCGGATCCGACGACGCCATGCGCACGACGCTCGCGCTGCTGCGCGGATGGGTCGAGAAGGGCTGGCTGGATCCGGCCGCCTTCACCCAGGATGCCGATCAGCGCGATCGCCTGATCGGCGACACCGCACACTCCCCTGTCGCCATCACCTCGGGCTGGCTCCCCGGAGAGGACCCCTGGACGGATTTCGTGGCCATGGCGCCGGTCTCCGCCGGCGACGTGGACCCTGTCCTCCCGTGGGACTACTGGCGGGCGGTCGACCAGAACCTCATGATCACCTCGTCCTGCGCGGACCCGCAGCTGCTGGTGCGCTGGGCCGATGCGCAGATGGACCTGATCGGGACGACCTCCGCCCGGATGGGCCCGCCCGAGCTGGGCTTCTCCTGGTCCGCGGAGGGTGAGCTGGGCATCGACGGCCGCCAGGCGATCTACACGAGGACACCGCAGGAGAACGGGGCGAACCTCGGCTGGCAGGACTGGGGCCCCTACAACCAGGGCCTTGACCTGCGCAACGCGGAACGGGTCGACCCGGCGCACCGCGGCCTCGAGGCGACCCTGTACGACGCGACGAAGCTGTTCGAGCCGTACCGGATGCCGGAGGAGGCGACCGTCTACCCCGGGATCTTCGACACCTCGCAAGCCGCGGAGGTCGCCGAGTTCGAGACGAACATCGAAGCCATCCGGGTGCGGCACATCGCGCAGTTCATCGCAGGGGCAGCTGATGTCTCCGCGGATTCGGACTGGCAGACATACCAGGACGAGCTCGAGGCGGCCGGACTCTCCCGGTACCTCGAGCTGCGGGAGCTGGGCATGCAGACGCGGGGGCTCTGAGCCGTGATGGATCCCGTGATCATCTCCATCGCCCCGTCTCCCGATGCCGCCGGCGGACCACTCCTCGCAAGCGATGCGGCGCTGCACACCGCGCTCGAGTCCCTCGCCGAGCATCCGCGGCGAGGCGTGGAGCCGATCGTCCTCGAGCTCGCCGCAGGAGAGTATTTTCTCTCCCGACCGCTCCAGCTGGGACCTCGGCACTCCGGTGCGCCTGCGGCGCCGGTGACCCTGCGGGCTCTGCCCGGCGCCCGGCTGCACGGCGGGCGGCAGGTCGCCGCCGAGGCCTGGGCCCCGGCCGATGAGGGGATCTGGTCGGCGGATCTCGCCGACTCTGTACGCACGCCGCCCGTCCAGTGCTTCGGCCCGGGCGGCCGGGCGCCGGTCGCGACCTTCCCACCACAGGAGATCAGCACCGACGTGCACACCTGGGCCCGGCTCGAGGACGCCGTCGCGCGCCTGCCCGTCTGGGGCGAGCTCGAGGGCGTGCGCATGCTGTCGCTGCACGCCCGCGGCTGGGGCGGGGTCACCTCGATCGCCCGCAGCGACGGGGAGCAGCTGCACCATACGCCTATCGGCGACAATCAGCGCGGGCTCGAGCTCGATCCCGCGCACGTGCTCCTCGAGAACGTCCCCGAACCGATCCCCGCGGGCGGCTGGCGCTGGGACCACGGCCGCGGTCACTTGCTGCGCGCGGCCACCGGGGCGGAAGACACCCCGCCCGAGCCATGGCTCGCGCTCAGCGAGCTCGAGGTGGCGATCGAGATCGCCGGGCACGGTGCGGAGACGGTCCATGACCTCGTGCTGGAGGACATCGTTCTGGGCGGCACCGCGCCGGTGCTGGACGCGGACCGGATAATCCCGCTGACCATGAGCGACTGGGCGACCGCTCGCGAGGGGGCGATCATGATCAGCGGCGCCGAGCGGATCCTCGTGCGCGCGACCCGGATCCAGGACGTCGGCGGGCACGGGATCTCGATCCTCGACCACGCCCGTGACGTGGAGGTGCACGACAGCAACGTGGTCGGCGCCGGAAGCTCCGCGATCATGGTGCTGGGTTCCCCCGAGGCGCGACATGACCCCACCATCTGGGCGAGCTACGACCCCTCCGGATCCCCGGCCCCGGCCTCATCGATCCCGGGACCGCGCGGCGACGCCTATCCGCGCGACATACGGGTCACCGGATGCACGCTCGAGCGGTTCGGCCGCTCGGACCTGCAGTCCGCGGGCGTGTGCCTGTCGATCTCCTTCCGGGTCGTGATCGAGGGGAACCTCGTGCGCAGCGGCCCCCGCGCAGGAATCAACATCTGCGACGGGACCTTCGGCGGGCATCGGGTGGTCCGTAACGCCCTGCACAGCCTGGTGCGCGAGACCGAGGACCATGGGCCGATCAACACCTGGGGCCGGGACCGGTTCTGGACAGCCGCGCTGTCCCCCACGGAGCGGGCCGCCGCCGCTCGCTGGGACATCCTCGCCGACACCGTGATCGAGGCCAACGTCATCCATCACGACGGAGAGTGGGGAATCGACCTCGACGACGGCTCCTCCTCCTACCTCCTGCTGTCCAACCTGCTGCTGAACTGCGGGATCAAGCTGCGCGAAGGCTATCGGCGCCGCGCGGACGGCAACGTCCTGCTGCGCGGGAGCGTCCACTCGCACGTCTCCTACGCACAGGCTCGGGACGTGGTCACCGGCAACCTCTTCAGCGCCTCCCCGGCGTACCGCTTCATCCAGGGGGAACCGGACCGCTCCGGTTCCCTCTACGACGGCGGGTTCTTCGCCTGGGAGCGCGGGACCGGGATCCCGGACCGTCCCGCCTGGGACACGTCCGGCAGCGACCGCAGCTCGGCGTGGGGTGAGAAGGCGCGGGAGCTTCTCGCACAGGTGCGTCCGCCATGCGGGGTACCGATGGACGACTTCCTGTGCATCGCCCTTGAGCGGCTGACCGCGCCCGCGGACCCGATCGATGCCGCGGACCCCGAGGAGGCGGCCGTGCTGTGGGACGGAATCCCCCTGAGACCGCTGGCCGACCCGCTGCTCGCCTCTGCGACCGGGCTCATGCCCTTCGAGGGCGTGTACGTCGACGCGGCTCCGGCGGGATCCGGGCTCAGCCCGGGCGATGTCCTGCTGGACATCGACGGCGAGCCCCTCCACGGGACCCGTCGGATCGACCCGACGGTGCTCTCCCGCCTCGACGCGGCGGACGTGATCGGCGTCTGGCGAGCGCAGCGACGCGTGCTCTGGTCGCCCGGGGGTGAGCGCCGGACGAGATGAGCCCGGTTCGCGAGCAGCCCGCGAGCATGCCGATCAGACGGTGAACGCCGCCCGCAAGCAGGAGCTCACCCCTCCCTTCTCGCGGCCCCGCCGTATTGCGACACCGGGTCCGTCGCCCCTTTTATGGGAGCTGCGCGCCTGCGCATGTGGCTGAGGACAGATGTCCCGCGGCCTTCGCCAGCTCGTTCCCCGTCACCGACGAGCGCGTCGTACGCCGCTCAGCGTAACCAGGGCGGGTCCTCGGCACGGGCCCCCGGTGGAAGTGTCGGCCCATGTTTCGACGCCCGGACGAGCGTCCTCCCCACACCAGCCGCACAGCGAACCGATGCTTCCCCGCCGCGCCACGGCCGCACAACCGCCTCCCACCTGCATGAGCGCGGGGGAAGCTGTGCGGCAGCGCATCCGCCGACGCCTCGTGTGCACCGAGAACCCCGGATTCGCTACGACGACCACCCGTCCGGGGGATCATCTGGTCGGCCACCAGACCTGGGGCGCGCCGAGGCGGAGGCGCACGCCGGCCACCACCTCATGGAGCACCGCGGTCACATCAACATCCGCCGCCCCCTCCCGGGGCATGGATCCTGGGCTGGCGCGCGGAAATGGGACAGGAGCTCGGCGTGGTCATGCTCGGAGGATCTCCCCGACGGACGATCGTCGAGGTCCCCCAGCCGCCGTCGCGGGCTTGGTGGAGGCGGTCATCCATGACGCCGAGGCCGACCGGACCGCGTACGGATGGCGGCGACAGTCGGTGAACGCGGCGGCCTGCCGGAACGCGCTCATCCGCTACGGGATGACGGAGGCCAGCACCGAGCCGCGCAGCACCCGTCAACCGCAGGAAGAAGGAGCGCGGCGGTCAACGCTGCTGCGTAGCGGTAGAACGCACCGCCGAAGGCGTGACCCACCCAGGCATGCCGGACCGCGCTCCGAGGACCCCGCCGTTCCGATTCCCCGGGGGTCCGAGCTGTCGAGCCCCGAACTGTCGAGGAGAGTTCATGAGCATGTCACCGACTGGGCGCGGCCAGCCCAGGAGCGGAGGAAGACTCGACAGGCCGCAGAAGACCCCCGAAGATCCCTCCGCGAGCGCCTGACACCGGGCGAGGACCGGGCTATGTTCTCCGCCAAGGACGCCATCGAGGAGGGCCGATGCCGACGACTCCGCACCGCAGCTATCCCTATCCTGCGACGACGACGATCGGGCAGGTCCCGGCCGACTTCGAGGCCGCGCTCGTCCCCGTCGACGCCGATGTCCAGGCGCTCTTCGACCGCTTCGATGCCGCAGAGCATGTGAGCGTCGTCCACGACGGGGACGGGACCTGGAGCGTGGTGGACGGTGTCGGTGCACCGCTCCCCGTGCACGAGATCGGCGACGGCGTCTATCAGATCGGAGCATGACCATGGGAAACACCTTCCGCGGGCTCCTCGCGACCGGGCACCTGCCATCCGTCGCGAAACAGGAGGTCATCGACCTCGTCCGCACGGAGGCTCCTGAATCTCTGCCCCCGGGCGGCACCGATGGCCAGGTCCTCACGCGCACCGGCGAGGACGGGCTTGCATGGACCACGGTCCAGCAGAACGTCATCACGACCTGGTCGAAGGACCAGCAGGCGACCGCGCAGGGGTTCTGGATCGAGGTCTCCGCCGGCGAGCCGGCCTCGCCGACCTATACGACGGCGGACGGGACGACCGTTCCCGTGATCTGGCAGAAGCCCCTCGACGTCGTCGTGCCCGTCGTCCCGGAGACTCCGCAGTGGGATGCGTGGAACACGACGGTCCTCGTCCCGAGCCTGGTGGGGGTCGAATACCGCATCACCGCTGTCACGAAGGACGGTGCGACGACGCCGCGGGACATCGTCATCACGCCCGATGCTCCGTTCCCCCTCGGAGTCCTGGGGGTCCCCGTCCCGTTCGACATCGACGTCCAGGCCTTCGCGACCCTGGGCTACACGCTCCCGGCCGCGTTCGCCTGGCGGCACACCTACCCGGACCCGACCGCCGTGGTCGTCTTCACCTCCGACACCTTCGACCGCGCGGACGGTCCCCTGGTCGGCTCCGCCACCGATGCCGCGCTGGGCGGGACGCCGATTCTGTGGGACGGCATCAACTCCACCAGCCATTTCACCGTGTCAGGATCCGCGCTCCGGATCACGGCCGGGACAGCCTGGGGCGCGGTCAAGTTCGACACCGGTGCGGAGAACATGTCCGTCAGCTTCGATCTCCACATCCCGACGGGCATGACGACAGTCAATGACATCATGACGATCTCGCTCGGGTCTCATCCTCACGGCATCCATGGATGGGTCTGGCGATTCAACACCAACGCCGGCGGGAAGATCCTCGTCCACGGCGCCGGTCACAGCATCAACACCTCACAGGTGATGCACGTCGGTCCACTCGAGCAGGGTCGATATACATTGAAGAGGGCGGGCAGCACGGCGATTCTGGATACTCCCGACGGTCTGCATCACGAGGTCAGCATCCCCGCCATAGCTCCCGACGTGGATGGGACCTGGTTCGGCATCCGACAGAGCAACCTGACGACGAGCGCTCCGAACCTCGACTACGCGATCGACAACCTCGTCGTCAGCACCATCGGAGCCTGAAGCCATGGCACCTCGTCTCCTCAGCGCCCGAGCCCAATGGGACTGGGCGGCATCGTACGGACACGACGGCAACGCCTGGGTGGAGATCCTCGAGGGGCGCGAGGACGACTTCATCCGCTTATCCTCTTCCTTCGACCCGCGCACCTACCTGGGCCGGGGCACGGTGCTCCAGCGCGACATCCGCTCGATGCCGATCGCCGCAGCCTCCGACGCGATGGCGTCATACATGAGCGAGGCATCGCCCTTCTCCCCGAACGGCGCCTGGGGATCGAAGACGTCGCTGAACACAAGCGCCTACGGGACGCAGCCCATCCACATGTATGTCGTGGACTCCACTCATCCTCGCGCGGTCTCCCAGATCTGGAACGCCACGGCGATCGAGACGCCGCCCCTCGAGGTCGAGACCTATATGCGGGGACCGGTGCCGATGGCCGACTGGATGGTCCCGGCCCAGAACGGGGACCGCGGCCTGGCCATATACGACACCGGGACAGGGATCATGCGCGAGCTCTTCATGGCGCAGAAGAACTCTTCCGGGCAATGGACCGGAGGGGGCGGGTACTCCGTCGCCCAGCCCGGCCTGCGGAATCTCGCCGCGGACAACTACGCCCTCCAGCAGCGCCGGGGGCTGTCCAACGTCGCGGGTATGCACAACAGCCTGGGCTTCATCGGGATCGGGGAGGCGCTGCGCGGAGAGATCACCCACGCGCTGTGCTTCACCGCCTCCGCGCTCCGCATGCGCCGGGACGACGGGCCGACGCCGCTCGAGGGGTCCCCGCTCATCTCCTGGCCGTCCCGCGGATCCGATGGGAAACTCGAGAACTACCTGCCCGGTGGCCCGCAGCACGCCCAGGGAAAGGTGTGGAACGGTGGAACGATCACGCCGACGCACGGACAGTGGGGCAGGCTCAAGGCAGAGGTCGACCCGGACCACAACCCCCGGACAGGGAAGCCGTACCCACGGTTCCTGCGGATGATCATCCGGGCCGCGAAGACGTACGGCCTGGTCGCGACGGACACCAATCTCTGGTGCCACGCCTTCAACGCCGAGCAGGGGCGCGTGTGGAAGCACGTCTACGGCATGGACCCGTGGGCGACCGGCGGAATCATCGAACAGCTCTACCGCGACCGCTACGGGAACAGCGAGATGGCCATTCATGAGTTCCCGTGGCACATGACGGAGTGGGCACCGATCGACTGGGGTCGCCCCAGCCCGGACATGAACCTGCGGCCGGGGCAGATCGCTCCGTGGTTCCGCGATCGACCCCGGCCCGGCTGGGCTCGAGCACCTGACAGAGGTTGACATCCCGTCAGCCGCACTGGGGCCCGGCGCAGTACCCCCACCCGATACTCCTTTCCGTGCCCCACTACCCATCCGGGAGAGCATTCTGGTCGCGTACTCTCTGTCGATCGGAGGTTGCGATGATGGAGTCCTGCGAAGGTCCCGCCCTGAGCATCGGCAGACAGCGATGAAGAAGTCACCGTCGATCACCAGGCCCCGCTTCGGCGGGCATCGAACCCGGACCCCAGCACGTCTCGACAGCTCCAGAGGATCACCATGGCCGCATCCAGCGTCACCCCGCAGGGCACATCCCGCACCGCTGCGAAGGACCGATCGCTCGGCCTAGCTCTGGGTAGCTCGGACAATGCCCTGAACTTCCTGCGGCTCGTCTTCGCGCTCCTGGTGATCGTGTCGCACACGCCCGCGATTTCCGGGGCGGTGTGGCCGGCGTGGACCGCCAGCCTCGGGGGTTGGTCGGTCTCCGGGTTCTTCATCATCTCCGGGTATCTGATCACCGGGAGCCGGATGCGGTCGTCCTGGTGGTCGTACGTGGTCCGGCGCGCCGCCCGGATCTATCCGGCGTACTGGGTGCAGCTGCTGATCGTCGCGTTCATCCTGGCGCCGATCGCCACTCTCCTCGGCCCGTCGACATGGTCACCCGCGTCCGCTGCCGAATACGTCGCGCGCAACGTCACGACGTTCGCTCTCCAGTTCTCGATGGAGGGGATGGTGTTCCCGCACTACGACGCGTGGAACGGCTCGGCCTGGACGCTCATGTACGAGATCCTCGCGTACGCCGGATGCCTGGTGCTCTTCTCCATCCCGTGGTGCAGACGGCACGCGACTCTCATGGCTGCTATGGCGCTGATCGGGTTCACCTCCGTCACGGCACTGGCCGGGCCTCTCGACATCACCACGAACCTCTACCTGAACATTGCACATCTGGGCTCGTTCTTCGCGGCAGGGATGCTGATCTTCACCCTCCGCGAGAAGCTTCCGATCACGGGCCCGCTCATCCTCGGCTCCGCCGTCCTCACCGCTGTGCTCTTCGTAGTACCGGAGGGCTACCGGTACGCCGCGGTCCCCTACGGGTACCTGGTCCTGGCAGCGGGCGCGACGATCCGCACCCGGGTGGGTGCGACGAACGACGTCTCATACGGTGTGTACATCTACGCCTTCCCGGTTCAGCAGCTCTGGGCGATGCTCGGTCTCACCGGACTCGCCCACCTCCTGGCATCCACGGTGGTGACGGTGATCCTCGCCTGGGCATCCTGGAAGGTCGTCGAGGCACCCATGAATGCGGCCGGGCGGCGGCTCATCTCCGTCGTCCGCGGAGAGGGCCCACGGGCGTTCTCACGCCCACCGCGGTCGAAGCCATAGCGGCCGAGCACCCACCCACGACACAGATGCCGGCAGGGATCTTCCCCGCCGACCCATCGCACGGGCATCGTGCCGGGCGCCTCCTCACCGGAGCGAGTCCACTGCCGATGCGATCCGCTTCGCCCATCCGTGCCACGTGGCGTGGGCGCCAGCCCAGTCACGCGCCGCCACGGACATCGCCGCGAGGTCGTCCCTCAGAACTCGGTCCTCAATGCTCGCGACCAGGGTCTCGGGCATACCCGAGGGCTCGACCAGCCACCCGGTGATCCCGTCCTGGACGAGGGTGGTCATCCCACCGATGCGGTGAGCGAGCACCGGCAGTCCGTGGTGGAGGGCATCGGTGACGACGACGCCGCCCGCGCTCGCGGAGGTCGGCTCGATGAGGACATCGTGCGAGGAATACGCGTTGCTGAGCTCTGACTGTGACAGCCGCGCCCGGTGATCGACCCACGGCGGGAGGTCACGATCCGTCGCCCCGACGACCGTCAGCCCGATCGCGTGCCCGCGCGCTCGGATCCGGGACAGCGCTTCGACGGCGAGGTCGCCTCCTTTTCGGACCCAGTCGCTGGCCACGAACAGGAATCTCACAGGCTCCGCGCCCCGCGATGGAGATCGCTCCGGAGAGGTCTCGGGCGAGATCGCTGGGCCGAAGGGAACGATCTCGATCTTCCCCGGTGGGATGCGCGCATCCTCGACGAGAACGCGTTTGCTCCACCCGGAGGCCACGGCGTAATGGTCCGTCCTCCTGGACGCCGCACGCTCGATCAGCGTGGCCTGGGTCGAGGACAGTCCCGACAGTCTCCCGAGATAGTTCCGGGAGTAGGCCGCGAATGACGAGTCCGTGACCTGGACGAGTTTCACGCCGCGCGGAACCGCCATCAGATCGGGCGTCCCGGCGAGCACGATCATCACCCTCACGCACCCGGAGTCGCGGATGGCTCGGCGCAGTCGCAGGCTCCGGGCCATGGCGGTCATGATCGACCAGCGCGGAAGATACGGGATGCCCACGGCCCCGAGCCCCCTGGCGAGGAGGCGATCGATGAGGGAGTCCGGAGCCGTGAGGGGGAGAAGGCGTGCCCCGGGCAGCTCCTCCTCGAGAGCCGCACGCATCTTCACGATGGCGCCTGACCAGGACCGCGCCGAGCTCGGGTCCCAGGGGGTGTAGATGACCACGTCGTCGTATGCTCCCACCGTTAGCTCCGTTCGACTCGCGCATGAGCGCTGGGGGACGGGTTCCGGACCATCACAGCGGAGTCGGCGTCTTCAGCCGCGCCGACTGCACGAGCCGACCGATGTGGAACGCGGGATCACCGAAGGCGACGAGTCCGTCCCGGGGCCGGAACTGCCGGCACCACTCCCAGAACCACCGGATCGAAGTGCGGAGCCGTGCCGGGGGCGGCGCCACGTCCTGATGCTTGCGATACAGCATCGCGTAGGCGCGCCCGTAGCGATACTGCTGCCTGATGCGCTGCACCGGCGTACTTCGCTGGTAGTAGTCGACGCATGCGCCGGGATCATGCACGATCTCGATGCCGACCGCGTCAAGGCGCCATCCGAAGTCCACATCCTCCTGACCGATGCTCAGATCGGCATCGAAGCCGCCCACCAGGTCCACGGCCTCCCGACGGACTCCGATGTTGCAGCCGGGCATGTAGGGCCGGAACGCCATCGCCACAGGAACCGATGTCTGGTTCACGGTCTCCCCGAGCTCGCCGTCCCGGACGATCCGCAGCGGCCCGGTGACGGCGGCTGCGGACGCGAGCGACCGGCGCATCGACTCGACCCAGCGCTCATGCACGCGATCATCGCCGTCACAGATCAGGATGAGCGGCTCGGACGACTCCCGGATCCCGATGTTGCGGGCCGACGCGACGCCTCGGCGCGCCGAGGCGTCGACGACCTCGATGCCCTCGAACCGCGCAGGCCACTCGCGTGCGACACGTGCGGTCCCGTCCTCGGATCCGTTGTCGGCGATGACCACGCGGAAGCCCAGGTCCGTCTGGGCGTCGAGGGCCGCGAGCTGGCGCGGAAGCGTCTCGGCGACGTTCAGCGACGGGATGATGACCACGATGTCCGGCATGTCTAGTTCAACCTTCCCAGGCGGACGAGTTCCGCGAACTCCTCGTTGGTCGCGGACAGATCCGCCATCGTTCCCCGCGCAGCGATCTTCCCTCCGGAGAAGAAGAGGATGAGATCCGCGTTCCGGACGGTGGAGAGCCTATGAGCGACGACCACGATCGTCATGGTGCCGTGCAGGTCCTCGATGGTCCGGGTAATGCGCGATTCGGTCTCGTTGTCGAGGGCAGAAGTGGCCTCGTCCAGCACGAGCAGCTGTGGTTCCCGATACAGAGCTCGAGCTATCCCGATCCGCTGCTTCTGTCCGCCGGAGACCCGGGCCCCTCCGTATCCGACGACGGTGTCGAGCCCCGCGGAGGAGCCGTCGATGAAGTCTCCGAGCTCTGCCATCGTCACCGCGCGGAGCACCCTGTCCTCGTCGATCTCCGAGACGGGCACTCCGAAGGCGATGTTCTCGCGGATCGTCGCATCCTGCAGATACACGTTCTGCGCAACCATCCCGAGCTGACGGCGCCAGGCGATCTTGCCGTCATGGATCGAATGCCCATCCACCGTGATCGACCCTGCCACCGGATCGAAGAGCCCGAGGAGAAGCTCCACGAACGTGGTCTTCCCGGCGCCGCTCCCACCCACGAGAGCAACGGTCTTCCCCGCCGGGATAACTCCGCTCACGCCGTCCAGGACGAGATCATCGCTGTCAGGGTATCGGAAAGTGAGACCCTGGAAGGAGATGTCCCCCCTGGGGTACGTGCGGACCGTGTCGACACCGCTCTCCGTGGCCTCCGGCAGAGTCTCGAGCTGTTCGACCAGAGCGGATACGTTGGGAAGATTGGTGGTCACGACGCTCAGGCACCCCATGATGCGGTTCAGCGTGGGGAGCAGCCGGACTGCCGCGACAGCGAAGACGCCCAGGAACGCGAAGGCGTTCACCGGACCCACGGCCGCGAAGAGCACCAGGGTGACCAGCAGGATCCCCACGATCATGATGACCTCGAGCAGGTAGCGCGGCAGTTCCGACAGCAGACTCGCTGTCCGCGTGAACATCGCCAGCTCGCGCCGGGCGCGTGAGAACTCGTCCGCGTACCGATCGCTGGCCCCCGCGATCTTCAGCTCCTTGAAGCCGTCCAGCGCTGGGCTGAGATACCTCCACCCTTCGAGATTCGACTCGCGCATCGCTTCGCCGACCCGGTGCTGACGCGAGCGGAGGAGCGACTGCATCAGCACGGAGGACACACCGAAGAACACGATCGCCGTCACCGTCGCAAGGGGGGACAGCACCAGCAGCCCCGCGAGCAGAATTCCCGCAGAGATCAGGTCGGTGGAGAGCGTGACGAGGTTCGAGAGGACTCCCGCGAACGAGGAGTTCAGATAGACGTTGAGGACCTGCATGATGTCCTCAGCCTTTCGCCGCCTGAACGTGAGGTAGGACTCGTTCATGTAACGCCCCATCACCACCTGAAGGGCATCGGACTGGGCCCTCGCCATCACGCTGAGGCTCCACCGCCGGAAGATCAGCGTGAACGCGTTCTTCAGGACCATCAGGACGACCACGACGACCAGCACGGCGATCAGGAGTGCCGGAACCTGGTCGAGCCCGAGGAGCCGACTCAGGATCGAGAGCATCTGCGATTCCTCGATAGGAGTGTTCGCGACAAGCTGCATGATCGGCAGGATGAGCACGACTGCGGCGAGATCGAGCATGGAGGCGGCAACGGATCCGGCCACCAGCAGGAGCAGGACGGGGCGCATCCGCCACGGGACGAGGGCCACCACCGCTCTCACGTCGGAGATCATCTTCCGAAGCGCAGACATTCGCATATTCCAGACCCCTACGATCCTCTCGGAGATTCTCGCTGATACAGCAGAATGCCCATTTTCATGTCACTCCCCCGCACCGCGGTGGAAGACGATCTCATCCAGAGCACGCGCCATCGCCTCGACGGAGTGCGCCTCCCGGGCCCTCTCGCGCAGAGCTCGAGCGTGCTCCTCCGCCGTCCCCGGGTCCCTCAGAATCCGAGAGACGAGGCGCGCGAACTCTCGGGGATCGTCCGTGACCTGTGGGTCCGACACGAGCGGGGCGATGCCCTCCGCCCCGACCGTCGTCGTGATCAGAGGGACGCCGTGTGCGAGGGCCTCGACCGTCTTGAACTTGACACCCGCGCCGAGCCGGAGGGGGACGACGACGAGCGCGGCCCGCGAGTACTCCAAGGACAGATCGTCGACGAACCCCCTCTCCACGAAGCCGAGCCGGAGCGCCCTCTCCAGGACCGGTCCGTGCAGGCTCTTCCCGATGAGATGGACCTCCAGGTCGGCGGCAGGGACGCCCACGTGCGGCCACACCTCGTCGCAGAACCAAGCGAGCGCGTCCAGGTTCTCAGGTCGCCAGTTGAGAACCAGCAGGATCCGGCCCGGCACCGGGGCGCGCAACGCGCGCGAGGTGAAGGTCGCCGGGGCCGGCACGATCCCGGTCCTCTCGCGGGTTCCGCGAGGAAGCAGGGATCGGTCCTTCGCGCTGAGGACGATCAGGCGGTCGTGCCATCGGCGCAGGCGCCTCTCGTGCCAGCGCGCGACCATCTCCGCCCCACGGTGCTTCACCTTCTCCCGGACGGTTCTGGCAGCGAGAAGGTGGCGACGAGCGCTCTGACTCACCACGTCGTGGAGGACCCCCACGATCTGCGCGGTGGCGTTGATGCGGCGCATCGTCGGAGCGAGCGCGGCGACATGCTCCCACTGCAGGACGATCGCATCCGCTGACTGCAGCTCCCGGATCGCTGCCGGATCCTGGAGGATGTCATGCCGGAGCGTCCGGCTCGGGCTGGCTGGGGACCAGCGCATCCTGCTGTCGATGAGCTCCAGGACCCGGCGGCGGCGCCGGCGAGAGGGCGTGATGAGCGTCGTCGGAGCATGGGAGCGTCCTCGCTCCGTCTGCGCGGATCGCCCGTCGATGAGGAGGCAGCGCACGTCCCAGTCGCGGCTCCAGTGGTCCATCTGCGCCGTCACGTAGACCTGTCCCGCGTTGTCCGCATGGTCGAGGGGGACGACGTGCGTCAGCACGACCATGCGAGGACGATCGCTGCGGGGGAACACGCTCATGATGACAACACCTCCTCGACGAGGTCCCGGAGCGTCGCGATGAAGCGCTCTTCCGAGAACCGCTGCGCGTGCCCTCGGATGCGGTCGGGGTCCCAGGTCGTGTCGGCATCAGCCATGACCGCCTCACGGATGCTCGTCGCGCTGGTGGTCTCGAAGAATGCGCCGCTTATCCCGTCGGCGACCGTGTCCAGATAGCCGCCGGCCCGCAGAGCGAGCGTGGGCACCCCATGCGCTCCAGCCTCCAGCGGAGTGAGGCCGAAGTCCTCGTGGCTTGCGGCGATGAGCGCCCGCGAGTGGGCATAGGCCCACCGCATCTGCGCATCGCTGAGCCCTTCGACGAGGCGGACGTTCGTAGGGGCGATCCCCCGAAGCCGCTCTCCCTCGGGTCCTCTGCCGATCACGAGAAGCCGCTGCCCGGGCAGGTCCCGGAAAGCTTCGATCACGCGGTCGACGTGCTTGTACGGCTGCAGACGGGAGACGACCAGGTAGTGACCGCCCACGGACCCATCGGTGCCGGCCCAGCCCTGGAGCTGGTCGATCGGCTCCTGGGTACCCTCGGCGACGTCCGGGCTGAACGGCGGGAACAGTGTCGGTGCCTCGATCCCATAGATGCGACGGATGCGTTCGCGAACCACCGTGGAGTTGCCCACGTATCGCTGCGCCTGCAGCGCAGCGCGACGATCCCACCTCTTCAGCGCCGGGGCGAGCGCTGCGAGCAGGAGCCGCTTCGGATCGAAGCGCCCCGTCTCCCCCAGGTAGTCCTCCGGCAGGTACAGCCAGCGGGCGGGCGAGTGGCAGAAGACGATCTTCGTCCCTCGGGTCCGGAACGCGTGGGCCCAGCCGGAGGAGCTCGCGATCACGACGTCGGCATCGATCCGCATGCGGGAGGCGACGGGCGCGAGCAACGGCATCGCCAGGCGCGGGTCTCGGCGGAAAACGCCGATCCGGTTCAGAACACTGGGACGAACGGTCCTGTCCCGGTACTCGGGATATGTCTGCTCCGGCTCGTAGAACAGAGTGTGCACCTCGGCATCGGGGAAGGCACGGCAGATCGACAGCACCAGGCGTTCAGCACCGCCGCGCTGCGTCAGGTAGTCATGGGCGATCGCGACGCGGACGGGCATCAGAACACGTCCGATGCCGCGTCGGGACGGCGGTAGCCCGCCACAGCTGAAGCCTCCACGAGGAGCGCCACGAGCTTCCGACCGACCGCTGCAGGCAGGCGCGGGATGATCCGATCGACGAAGGCACCGGCAGCCTCCGCCCTCGAGCCGATGAGCGGCGCCGCCCCGCGCACGAGCAGGTTCCATGCGGATGCGGGCGGAATCGCCGGGGGAAGCTGGCACTCGGGGTGCTTCGCCTCGAAGATCCGTCGAGCGGCGGCCGCGTGTTTCGCCCGGACGGCGCGGCTCCTCGCCGTCACAGCGGCGACACGATGGGGTGTCTCAAGGGACGGTACGAGCATGACCTCGAAGCCTGCCCTGTGCAGGCGATACCCGTAGTCGACATCCTCCCACCCATACAGCCGGTAGGCGGGGTCGTACTCGCCGACCGTCTCATAGGCGGATCTGTGGACCGAGCAGTTCCCGGCCCAGTACCGCCACCTCAGCTCCACCGGTGCTTCGTAGGCACCGGCGCGAAAACGGCGATCGGCGTCCTGGCCGTAGACCTCGGCGTAGCGGGTCCGTGCATATTCGTTTCGATACAGGCCGATCACGGCGCGTGGAGACGGCGAGTGCGCGGCGACGTGCTCGGCGATGTAGTCGGGACCGGGAACCAGATCGTCATCGCAACGGATGAGGATCTCCCCGCGCGCGGCGGCAAGTCCCGCGTTCAGCGCCGCTACACGCCCGCGGTTCTCGGGGAAGACAATGGTCCGCGTGCGAAAGCGGTCCTCTGCCTCGACGAGCGCAGGTGATCCGTCATCGACGCCGTCAACGACCACCACGACTTCGAACGCCGGTGAATCCGGCCCCTGGACGGCGAAGGCGTCCATGAGGGCCGGCAGCCGATCGATGCCTCGAAATGTCGGAACCACGACGCTCGCCACCACGTCCTCGGGCGGCTGCGTATCCGCGGCGTCCTGACGGATCCGTTCGTGTCTCGACTCGCCGCTCATGCTCGTCCTCTCTTCGGTCCTGGTTCCGATGCCACCGCTCGCCTCATCACTCGTCTCGTTCTACGGGGCGAATCGAGCTCGGAGAGCAGCTGGGCCACGCGACGCGTTCCGGCATCGGGTGAGAACCTCTCCTCCCAACGGTGCCGGGCCGCGCGCACCACTGTGTCCCGCTCCTCCGGCATCCCGCCGAGCGCTCGGAGCATGACGCCCGCCAGGTCCTCGGCATCGCCGCTGCGGGCGATCCATGGGTGGTGCTGCCCGGTCACCTCCGGAAGAGCCCCGGCATCCGAGATGACGACGGGAATGCCCGCCCCCATCGCCTCGGCAGCCGCGAGGCCGAAGGACTCGGGGAACACCGAGGGGAGGACCAGAAGATCGATCACGTGGAAGAAGTCGCCGCGGTCCATCCATCCGAGCTTCTCCACGCGCGGAGCCAGTCGGCCGAGTGCTTCGGCGACCCTCCGGTCGTCCTCGGAGTCTCCGAAGCGGTTCTCGCCCGCCACCACGAGGCGCACCTCCCGGGGTGCGTGAGAGATCACCTGCTCCATAGCCCGGGCGAGGACCTCGACACCCTTGGCAATGGTGAGGCGACCCAGGAACCCGACGCGGAGCGGGCCGTCCTCCGCCGATCGATGGGGCGCGAACTCGATCTCCTCGGTCCAGTTCTGGAGTACACGGCCGTGGTGGATGCGGGAGGCCATGTACGTCGAGGGGACCAGCAGCTCGCGGGCACCCGCTCGGGCGAGCTCTGCAGCGCTCTGCTGCGCCCCTGTCGGCAGCTGATGGAGGTGCACGAGGCGCGGCCCGATCCCTGCCGTGGCGAACGAGGGCACAAGCCCGTTGCACCAGAGAAGCGTGTTCGGGTGCAGCATCCGCCAGACCCGCAGTGCAGCCATGTACTGCTTGCGTCCGCGGGCCGGCAACGCGATCGTCGGAAGGTCACGGGCCATGGCCTCGACCAGAACGTCGCCCGGCTCGGTCGGCCCGATCACGCGGACGTCCAGGCCGATGGTCCGCAGGGCCTCCGCGATGTTCAGCAGCATCACTTCGCCGCCGCCGAGGTCGCCGTTGTTGGTGGCGACCACGATGCGAGGAGCGCTCATGCCTGGGCTCCGGAGGAGGGTCCGCCCTGCGGCCCGAGGAAGCGATGATGCGTGCGAGGCACGAACACAGCCCCTTCCGCAGCCAACCGCGCCTGGATGGCGAAGGCGATGAGGATCGCCCATTGGAGCGTGAAGAACACCTCCCCCAGACGCCACGCGCAGATGAGCAGCGCGACGGTCGCAGCCTGGCCGACCAGCTCCATCGGCGTGAGACGACTGCGGAAAGGCCGGAGACCGACGAGAAGAGTGATCCCGAGAACGACGAGCAGCCACGGCCACCCGCCTTCGACGAGGAAGGTCCAGTAGGAGTTGTGGAACAGCCACTGCCCCGTCTGCTCGTTGAGGAACACATACGCCTCCCCCAGCCCTTCGCCGAAGAACCCCGCCTCCCCCACGCGGATCTCGGATGCCGCGTCGATCCGCGCACGGAGCGCGTCAGAGCCTTCGCGCGCGGAGAACCGGCCTATCTGCGCGAAGTCCTCCGCGGCGATCACGACGCTGAACCAGATCAGCGCTCCCAGCAGCCATCGACCCATTCTCGGGAGCCGCCCTCCGATCAGGATCCACAGGCCGGCCGCCGCGTACGCCGTGATCGATGTCCGCGAGTCCGTGAGCAGGACGAGATACCCCATCCCCAGGAAGACGAGAAGCCGAGGCCACGGTCTGCGGGCGAGGCTCACGATGAGGATGCCGATCACCGCGTAGGTGAGCCCCGCGACGTTCTTGTCCTCGAAGAATCCAGAGAGCGTCCCGCCGTAGTTGTCCGGCGCGATGCCAGCGTAGAAGGCGACGGCGTTCGCGATCATGCCGCCTCCGTAGCCGACCAGCAAGGACCTCATGTCGATGCGGCCGGAGGCGAGCACGAACAGGAACGCCGCTGTGAGGACCAGCCGCAGGAGCCTCCGCTTCCAGTCGAAGGCGAACTCCGTCGGCTCGGCGACCATGGACACCATGCCGATGTAGAAGAGCGCGACCACGACGATCGGGATCAGGACCTGCAGCTTCCCCAGGCTGTAGACGGGCCGGCGCAGAAGCGAGAGCCCCAGGATGAGGACCAGCACGATCTGGTTGAACGGCAGCGGAAGCCCCAGCTGCGTCCCCTCGAAGATCAGCAGGAACCCGAGCAGCAGCTCCGGGATCCGCAGCGCTCCGACGACGCGGAACGATTCCGCCGCCCCCTCGCGGAGCGATCCGTGCCGTGCGAACGTCTCCGCGCTCATGCGACCGCCTCCGCATAGGTCCGGTCGATCTGCGCGGTCATACGAGCGAGCCCATGGTCGCCCCCGGACTCGGGCGGTCGCACGGGCCGCCGTGCCGGTTCGAGACCCTGCTCCAGGACCATCGCCGCTACCCCACGATGATCCTCCGCCACCACCAGGCACCGCGCCGGCACGATCTCCGCGTTTCCGCCCACATCGGTGGCGACGACGCCCAGACCATAGGCCACGGCGTCCAGCAGCGTGTAGGAGAGGTTCTCCCACACCGACAGCTGCACGACCACATCGTGCTCGGCCAGCGCCGCGGCGGCGTCGACATGGCCGGGGAACGTGACCGCCTCGGCGAGACCGAGCTCCGCGGCCACGGCCCGCAGCTCCGCCTCGCACGGCCCCGTGCCGGCGATCGTCAGCCGCGCCTGCGGATGCTCGGCGAGGACCAGCGCGAAGGCGCGCAGCAGCTCATCGATCCGCTTCTCCGGGGCCAGGCGCGCGAGCGACAGGATCCGCAGGCCGGGCCGCGGCTGCGGGACGCCGGCCGGCACCTGCACCTCGTTGCGGATCACGGTGACGGGGGCGGCGTGCCCCCACTGGGCGTGGATCTGCTCGCGGGTGGACTCGCTGACCGCGATCACGGCGTCGGTCCGGTGCAGGCGCGCCCGGTGGGCGGCCGCCTTCGCGGCCGCCTGCGGGCGTCCGGCCTGGTAGTAGCCGCGCACCCCGGCGATCCCGTGCTCCGTGGAGACGACGCGGATCCGCCGTCCTCGCCCGGACCGCAGCCCCGTCGCGGCGGCGACGCCGGTGAGGTCCGCGAAGGCGAGGTGGGTGTGCAGCACATCGGGGCGCAGGCGCCGCAGGACTCCACGCACATGGGCGGTCGCGCACCGGGTGCCGTCTGCCGGGGAGACCGGACCGGTGAGCACGGGCGTGTCCTGGTCCCGCAGAGCCTCGGCCAGGGGACCCTCCGGACACAGTACGATCACCCGCCAGCCGGGGATCCCCGCGGCGGTCGCATCGAGCGCATGCCGCGCCACCCCGCCCAGCTCCGGGACGGGGATCAGCCACAGCGCCGTGCGGCGCGCCGTGCCCGCGGAGGCTCTCAGAACCATTCCCGCAGCCTGTCCAGCGCGGTGAAGAAGCCTTCGCCGGTGTTGACGTGGCCCATCCAGATCTCGGGGATGAACGGGGCGGCGGGGGCGAGGCGGTCCATGCGCTCGGCGAGGTCCTTGAAGTCGACCTCTCCCTCGCCCACCTGCACGCCTTCGCCGTCCACGCCCACGGAGTCGACCACGTGGAGGTGCTCGGTGTAGGGGCCCATCGCCTCGATGTACTCGCTGAAGGGACGGTGGGCGAAGTTCGCGGCGAGCTTCGTGTGGGACACGTCGAAGGTGAGGCGGCGCCCGTAGGTCTCGCAGAACCAGACGGTGTCCTCGGGGTCCATGAACAGGTTGTGGTACTGCTGCCCGCCCATCAGCCACGGGAACGGCGGCAGGGTCTGCGCGGTCAGCCGCACGCCCGTCTCGTCCACGCGCTCGAGGCCCTGCTGGATCCGCTCGTACAGCGGGTAGCGCTCGGCCTCGGCGAGGTGGCGATCGGGCAGGAAGCCGCCCATCGTCACGATGACGATGGGGTCCTCCTCGCACGTGAAGTGCTGACGCAGGTCCCGGGCGAGATCCACGACGCGCTGCACCTCGACGATGGAGCGCTCGAAGATCGCCTCGTCGGGGGAGGCGAGGTCGATGAGGAAGTCCCCGGGGTACAGGTCCGGGGCATGCACCGTGAAGAACTGCTCGAGCTTCTCGCCGGGGGCGAAGAACTCGCCGATCGGCAGGTCCATGTCCTTCGCGCTCTGGTGGAACTCGAGGAAGTCCGGGCGGGACACCTCGAGCAGGGAGCGGAAGTCGTGGAAGCGCACCGGCAGCCCCCAGGGGCGACGGAAGCTGTAGTCGCCGCGGGGCTGGGGGCGTCCGGCCAGGTCCCCGGGGTAGAAGAAGTCGCCGGCGGCGACGTCGCGGTGGAGGGTGGTGCCGATCAGCGCGGCGCGACGGTCCGGCTGCAGCCCGCGGCCGGGGGACTTCACGTCGACATCGGTCACGGCGACGGTCTCGCCGGAGCGCATGTCCCGCGTCGCGACCAGCGACTTCGCGAGGTTCACGCGGTTCATGAGCTCCCCGGTGGACAGCTCGCGCGGGGCGTCGCTCCCCAGGGCCTCCTCGACCTCGCGGATCTGCCGGACCATGGTCTGGAGCTCGTCGGGCAGCAGCGACACCTTGTGGTCGTTGCCTTCGAGGCTGCGGTCCACGGTCACGTGCTTCTCGATGATCGAGGCGCCGCGGGCGACCGCGGCGACCGGCACGTGTCCGCCGCGCTCATGACCGGAGTAGCCCACGGGGCAGCCGCCGCCCAGGGTCGCGAGGCGGTCCATGTACCGCAGGTTCACGTCCTTGAAGGGCGCCGGGTAGGTGGACTGGGTCTGCAGCAGGGCGAAGGGGGCGCCGTGATGGCGCAGCACCTCCACGGCGGCGGTGATCTCCTGCTCCGTGCTCATGCCGGTGGAGACGATCATCGGCGCCCCGAAGCCCGCGACGTGCGCGAGCAGGTCGTGGTTGGTCAGGTCCGCGGAGGCGATCTTGTATCCGGGCAGACCGTAGCGGGCGAGCGCATCGGCGCTGGGGATGTCCCAGGGCGTACAGATCACGTCGACGTCCCGGGCCGCGCAGTGATCGAAGACGCGGAACATGTCCTCCACGCCGAGCGAGTACTTGGCCAGCAGGTTCATCGTGTACTGCGGGCCCAGGTCCTCGCCGCTGCTGGAGCCGCCGGAGGATCGGTACAGGGCCTCCATGTCGCGCAGCTGGAACTTCACGGTGTCCACCCCGGCCGCGGCGCAGCGGTCCACCAGCTGCTTGGCGAGCTCGACGTCGCCCTGATGGTTGTTGCCGATCTCGCCGATGATCAGCGCGGGGTGCCCGGCCCCCACGGTGCGGCGGCCGATGCTCAGCGTCGCCGCCTGCGGGGTCGCGACCGCGACCAGGCGACCGCGCTCGTCCACGACGGGGATGCGGTCCACGCCGTTGCCGAACAGCTCCTCGATCCTCGCGACCGGGGTGCCCTCGGGGACGGAGACGAACCGGGCGTGAGCGGCCTCCATGGCAGGGGTCGACAGGTCGGGAACGGCCTGGGCGACGAGCCAGCGGCGCACGTCTCCGTCGGTGAGGGTGCCGCGGACCTGGCCCTGGGTGTCGACGAGGAACACGACGCGGGACTGGTTCTCGCTGATGCGCCGCAGCGCCTCCAGCACCGTGGCCTGCGGGTCCACTGCGTAGGGGGCGGTGCGTCGATCCAGAATCATGCGGTCCTCCAACCGAGTCGTGCGAGCATCGCCTCGGCGGCGGCGACGTCCGTGAGGGTGTCGATGTCCACGCCCTCCACCTCGTCCAGGACGAACAGATCCGTCCGCCCGCCGATGCGGTTGTGCAGGGTGCGATAGATGCGCGGAGCCGTCACGTAGAGGCTGCCGTTCTCGAAGTAGTGCAGCTGCTCCGGCAGCAGCTCCTGGCGGCGGGGCCGCGCCGCCGTGTCGTAGGCCGCGGTCGCGTTCTCCCCCGGGGCCTCGGGCAGGCGCCAGAAGAACGGCGACTCGCCGACGACCCCCACCAGGGAGTCGACGCCGCTGTTGCGGAACTGGGCCAGGGCCCGCGCGATGGTGTCGGGGCGGCGCACCGGGGAGGTGGCCTGCAGCAGGACGACCGCATCCAGGACCGTTCCTGCCGCCTCGACCACGTCCATGGCGTGCTCGACGACCGGCTCGGTGGGGGTGGTGTCCTCCGCGAGATGCGCGGGACGCTCGATGACCCGGGCGCCATGGGCGGCGGCGACCTGGGCGATCTCCGCGTCCTCGGTGGACACGGCGACGATCAGGTCCCCCTCCGCCCCGTGCGCCCCCTCGAGAGCCTGGGCGATGGTCCAGGCGATGAGCGGTCGCCCGCCCACGGGCAGGAGGTTCTTGCGCGGGATGCCTTTGGAGCCCCCGCGCGCGGGGATGACGACGAGCGCGGTCATGCGACGCCGTCCAGGATCTCGGCGAGGGCGGCGGCGGGCTCCGCGTCGGGAAGCGGAGGGGCAGCGGTCGGCTGAGGCGCGCCGAAGCGGCGCATGCCGTAGCGGTCCCACAGCTCTCCCACCCAGGCGGGAGCGGCCGGGGCGAACACCCAGGAGGGCACGCCGCGGGCGGCCGCCTCGAGGATCCCGGTGGAGAACACGGAGACGACGGGGCTGCTCAGCGCGCGCAAAGGCACGTCCGTGGGCGCGAACTCGATGCCGCGGCGCCGCCACAGCTCATGGGTCGCGCGGGAGAGCCGGTCGGTCTCGCTGGGATGCGGACGGTACAGCCCGTCGTGGAGGCGGCAGAACCGGGAGGCGGCGCCGCCCGTGATGCGGCGCGGCAGCTCCGCGCCGTGCAGCTGCCCCAGGAAGACGGGACGCTCGTCCGCGTCCGCGGCGGACGCCTCGCCGAGGGCGCCCGACTCATGGCGAGCCTGCCACAGCAGCTGGGAGCCGATGTTCCGCGAGCTCACGTCGCCACGTCCGGAGGCGTAGAACTCGGCGTCGGCCTCGGACCACGACAGCAGGATCGCCTCCGGCGGGAGCGGCGGCGCGAAGGGGGTCAGCACGCCGTGCTGGACGACGTAGCTCGCCAAGCCCTCGCGGCTCGCGAGCTCATGCGCGATCCTGCCGGCGCCCAGGTGCTGGCCCAGCGACACGACGGCGCTCAGCCCGCGTCCCCGCAGGGCCGCGGCAGCCTCGGGGAGGGTCATGCCGTCCGGGGCGCTCGAGGACCACTCCGGGCCGCTCGTCTCCGGCAGGTCGAGGCCGGCGGGCTGCAGCACGTCGACGGCGCCGCGCAGGTAGGGCAGCGCGGTGAGCAGGCTCGCGCGCGAGGTCGGGGAGCCGGAGTCGACGGCGAACAGGGTGCGGGAGCCGTCGGTGCCGAAGACGTCGGCGTGCGCGGCCTCGGTCCCGTCCCCGGCCGCGGCCACCGTCCCGCGGGAGCGCAGCACGTAGCGGGGACCCGGATCCGCCGCCGCGGGACGCAGGGTCCCGAGGACCGCGTGCTTGAGCAGCCGTCCCCGGTGGCGCGAGCGCTCCCATTCGCTCCAGCGCTCCAGGCTCGTGGCGTGGATCAGTCCCATAGTGCGTCTACCTCAGCGATCCGGTGGTCGAAGGTGTGCTCGGCCAGGGTGCGGCGCCTGCCGGCCTCGCGCAGGCCGTCGCCCCATGCGGGGTCCGCGATCGCGCGGGCGGCGAGCTCGGCGAGCTCCTCCGGGCTGTGCCAGACGGCGACCTCGGTGCCGATGTCGTAGAACTGGTCCACGTCATCGCGGTCCACCAGCTGCACCCCGCCCATCCCGGGGATCTCGAAGGTCCGCATGGCATGGCCGTTCTGGAGGCCGTGGATCGCGACGGCGGCCGCTCCCTCGGCGTGGATCTGGTAGGCGCGCTCGAGCGGCACCTCGCGGGAGGCACGGATCGGAGGCCGCGTCCAGCTGAAGGTCCGCAGCCGGTCCACGGGATGCCGGGAGAAGTCCCGACCCCAGGCATGCACCGGCAGGCCCTGCGCCGCCAGGCCCGTCAGCAGCTCGCGACGGTTGTCGTAGCCGGAGCCGATGAAGACGATCTCCCCGGTCCGGCGCGTGCTGGGGGCGACGCGGTGGGGGTCGAAGGCGTTGGGGACGAAGTGCGCGTCGATCCCTCGCTCGCGCAGCATGTCCGCCTCGGAGCGGGCATAGTCGACGACCGGGCCGACGGCTCGCAGGAACTCGTCGTCGTAGTCGTGCCGGTGCAGGTCGTCGTACAGCCACAGGATGCGGGGCATGTCGCCCAGCGCATCCCAGAAGCGGTCATCGAGGGCATCGCCCTTGATCACGAGGACCCGATCGGGCTGGTAGGAGCGCAGCTGCGCGAGCACCCGGTCGGTGAGGCGGCGGCGCTCGCCCTCCCGACGAGCCCGCGCCCCGAGATGCAGACGCTCGGGCAGCTCGACCGTGGCCTTCAGGCGCAGCTTCTCGGCGACGGTGTCGTAGGCGTCGTACCGGACCGTGCGCACGTCGTAGCCGAGCCGGGCGAACGCGGCGGCATGGCTCGCGCAGTACCCGTGGAAGCTGGGGGTGACGATCATGAGCCGCAGAGCGCGGCCGCGGGTCCCGGGGCCGATGCTCCTCGCGGCGCGGGGCTCCGGGCCGCCTGTCCCGCGCCTGTTCGGGGTCATCGCGGCAGCTCCCGTCCTGCGCGATGGATGAGGTCGAGCTCCTCGCGGGCGACGGCGAGGGGATCCACGTCCCGTCCGGCGAGACGGCGGCCCGTGTTCCACACGAGGTTCGCCCCGGTCGCAGCGGTCATGCCGGCACGCAGCAGATGCACGTTGCCGTGCTTGCGGGCGTAGCGCATGCGGGCCCCCACCAGCCACTGCCGGCGACGCGCCTCCCCGCCGGAGGACCCCCCGCCGGCATGGATGACCTGCAGGTCCGCGTCCAGCAGGGAAGGGATGCCCTCGCGGCGCAGGCGCAGCTGGAGGTCGACCTCCTCGGTGTACATGAAGTAGCCCTCGTCGAAACCGCCCAGGCGGCGGACCTCCGCGATCGGCAGCAGCAGCACGGCCCCGGAGACCCAGTCCACGGGGATCATGCCGTGCCCGCGCTCCGCGGCGAGGTCGTGACCCACGGCGCGGTGCAGCAGGTCCCGCTCGCGCTGGGACGCGAGCGGCACGAGCCATTCGACGACCTGGTGGCCGATGGTGGGGAAGAACCGCGCGGCGTACCCGGAGCGTCCGTCCTCGTCCGCGGAGCGCACCCCCACCACCGCGGGCATCCACGGGGCGGCGTGCGCGAGCAGGTCCCGGATGAACCCCGTCGGGACGCGCAGATCGGAGTTCAGCACGAGGGCGAGGTCGGGGCTCCCGCCCGTGCCCTCGCTCTGCGCAAGCGCGGAGAGGCCGGTGTTCACAGCGGCGCCGAAGCCGCCGTTGCGCTCCCGGCGCAGCACCTCCGCCCCGGCGGGCAGCGCCGCGGCGGACAGCGGCTCGGGGGAGGCGTCGTCGACCAGCAGGACGCGGGCGGGACGGTCCGGGGCGGGGACATCGGCTCCCAGCAGGTCCTCCAGGAGCGGGAGCACGGGGTCGAGGGGCCCGTGGACAGGGATGACGACCGCGAGCCTCTCGATGCTCATCCCTGGTCCTGGTCCGTCGCGGCACGCCGGCCGCGGGACTTCCGCGCCGGCCGCGCCGGGGCGCTCTGCGCCCACGGCGAGGCGTCATCGGCCGCGGGGGGATGCTCCTCCGACGGGGCCGCGGGCCGTCCCACGACGGGGAACACGGAGGGTCGTGCGGCGGCCGGAGCCAAGGAGGCCGATCCCGCGGACGGCGCCGAGGGCGCGGTGCGGGTCGGGTCGGCAGGAGCCGCCGCGGGGACGTCCGGCCGGG
>NZ_JBHLSV010000013.1:0-111064 GCF_042434575.1 Brachybacterium hainanense | reverse complement strand
CGACCGCGGCCGGGGCCGCGGCGGCGAGGCCGGCGAGCACCGTGCGGCGGCGCGGCCCGGGGGCGGGGGTGGGATGGGTGGACATCATCGTCCGTCCTTTCCGAGGCGGAGCCTCGATGGTGGTTCTCGGGTTCCGGCACAGGGCCGGCTCAGGCCCCCTGCGCCGAGGGCACGGGCAGGGAGAGCCGCGTCTGGAGCCAGGCGGCCGCCAGCCGCGTCCATGCCGCGGCCGGCGGCACGATCTGGGAGTCGAGGCGTGCGGTGGCCTGCGTCGCGAGGGACAGGTCGTGGTCGCCGCCTTCGAAGACGTGCAGCTCGAAGGGGATCCCCTGCCGGGCGAGGGCGCGCGCGAAGCTCAGCGACTGTTCGACGGGGACCAGGGCATCGGCCGCGGTGTGCCACAGGAAGGCGGGCGGGGTGGCCGCGGTGACGTGCAGCGCGGGGCTGACCTCCCGCAGCAGGGAGTCCGACGGGTCGGTGCGGCCGAACAGCGCCATGGAGGCGGCGTCGTGGGTCCGCGGGGCTCCGCCGTCGCCCGGGGCCGGGGCCTCGTGCAGGAGCGGATAGTCGGTCATGGGGTAGCCCAGCACGAGCGCCGCCGGCCGGACCGGAGTCCCGCCCGCGGCCTCGACGACGGCCCGGTCGTCCCAGCGGGTGCCGTACATCGCGGCATTGTGCCCGCCGGCCGAGAAGCCGGCCACGGCGATGCGGTCCGCGTCCACGAGCCACTCCTCCGCGCGGTCGCGGATGATGCCCATCGCCGCGGCCACATCGTGCAGCGGGGCCGGATGGATGCTCCGCTCCCGCCGCTCGATGCGACCGCCGTCGAGGAAGCCCCAGTCGCCGTGGACCGAGTACCGCAGCACGAAGGCGTGGTAGCCGAGCGCCGCGAAGGCGAGCGCGACGGGCTCGCCCTCACGGTCGGAGCAGCCGATGTACGCGCCGCCCGGCAGCACGAGGACCGCCGGGCGGCGCCGCCCCGCGAGAAGCTCCGGGGAGTCCTCGAGCACGTACGTCGTCACGGTGACGTCGTCACGGCCCGCACGGACCTGGATGCTCTCGTGATGCATCGGTCTCAGCCCTTCACGGATCCCAGCATGACGCCGGAGACGAAGTAGCGCTGCACGAAGGGGTACACGCACAGGATCGGGATCATGATCAGCAGCATCGTCACCGACTGGATGTTCGCGGTGATCGCATCCGCCGTCGATCCGGAGGCCGCCGCTCCCTCCGTCGTCGCGGTCGAGGCGCCGGCGATGAGGTTCCGCAGGAACAGCGTGACCGGGAAAAGATCCTTCCTGTCCAGGTACAGGAACGCGCTGAACCAGTCGTTCCAGTACTGCACGGAGTAGAACAGGATCATCGTCGCGAGCATCGCCTTCGACAGCGGCAGCACGATCCGGAAGAAGATCCCGAACCAGGACAGCCCGTCGATCTGCGCCGCTTCCTCGAGCTCTCCCGGAAGGTTCTCGAAGAACGCCTTCATCACCAGCAGGTTGAACACGGACAGGGCGGGCGGAAGGATCACCGACCACATCGTGTTCTTCATGCCCAGCGAGGAGATGAGCACGTAGTTGGGCACGATGCCGCCGTTGAAGAACATCGTGAACACCGCGATGCCGATGAGCACCCCGCGCCCCTTCAGGTGCCGCTTCGAGAGGACGTACGCATAGGTCGTCGTCAGCGCCATCGCGATCACGACCCCGATCACCGTGTACAGGACGGTGTTGCCGTAGCTGCGCCAGAACTCGCCGTTGCCGGCGACGGCCCGGTAGGTGTCGAGGTTGAAGCCGACGGGCCACAGGCTGACCTTGCCGGCGTTGATCGCCGCGGCGGAGCTGAAGGACTGCGCCACGAGGATCACGAAGGGATACAGCATGACGATGCACACGAGCACCAGGCACGTGATGTTGAGGACCGTGAAGACCCTGTAGGAGCGCGAGTCGCGGATCCGCGAGGCCCCGCTCGCGGCATGGGCGGGAGCGGCTGCCCGCTCCTCGGTCGTGAAGGCGTCGATCACCACAGGCTCGTCCCCACCAATCGCTTCGAGATCTGGTTCGCGGCCATGACCATGACAAATCCGATGATCGCCTGGAAGAGTCCGATGGCCGCCGCATAGCTGAGATTGTTCGAGACCAGGCCCACCCGGTACAGATACGTCGAGATGACATCACCGGTCGAATAGACCATCGGGTTGTACAGCAGCAGGACCTTCTCGAATCCCACGTTCAAGAACGAGCCGATGTTCAGGATCAGCAGGGTCACCATCGTCGGCCGGATCCCCGGGAGGGTCACGTGCCAGGTCTGCTGCAGCCGGTTCGCGCCGTCGATCCGCGCCGCCTCGTAGAGGGAGTCGTCGACCGCGGTGAGCGCGGCGAGGTAGAGGATCGTCCCCCAGCCGACGGTCTGCCAGGCCTCGGAGATCACGTAGATCCCCCGGAAGAACTCGGGCCGCTGCGTGAACGCGATCGCGTCCCCGCCGAGCACCTCCACGATCTGGTTGACGGTGCCCTGCAGCGAGAGCAGCTGGAAGACCATGCCGACCACGATCACCACCGACAGGAAGTGCGGCAGGTACGAGATCGACTGGACGATCCGCTTGAAGTGCCGCTGGCGCACCTCGTTGAGCATGAGCGCGAGCACGATCGGCAGCGGGAAGCAGACGACCAGGGTCATCGCTCCGATGATCGCCGTGTTCGCGAACACCTTCCAGAACGCAGGATCATGGATGAACATCTCGATGTAGAACGTCCCGACCCATTCCTCCCCGAAGATGCTGCCTCCGGGGCGGAATCGGCGGAACGCGATGACGTTCCCGAGCATCGGCAGGTAGCGGAAGATCGCGAGGAACAGAAGGGGGAGGACGGCGAGCGCATACAGAGGCCAGTCCCTCCGCAGGGTGCGCCGCCACCCCCCGGGCCGACGGGCAGGCGCGGGGGCAGGGAGCGCCCTCGCGGCCGGACTCGCCTCCGGCAGGGCGTCGATGCTGGTCATGCGGGGCCTCCCGAGAGCGCGAACATCACGGTCAGCCGTTGTTCTCGACGAAGCGAGCACGGGCCCCGTTGATCAGCTCGACGTAGCGCGGAAGCCCGGCGGCCTCGAGCTCGGCGACGAAGGCGTCCCACTGCTCCATGGGCCGCTCGCCCATGATGAACTGGAGCGTCGCGGTGTCGACGGCGTCCTTGAGCGGGGTCGCCAGCAGCGAGGACTGCTCGAGCTCGGTCTCGTCCAGCGGCGCCGGAGGGAAGGGGTCCCTCGGGGTGCGTGTCGTGAGCACGTCGTCGATGTACTGCACGAACGCGGGCGTGCTGTAGGACTCCTTGAGGGCGCGGGATTCCGTCGCCTCCGCCGGGAACGTCGAGAACCCGAGGTCGATCTTGATATCCGTCCCGGCGCCCGTGTTGATGTCGAAGTCGTCCAGGGAGAAGCCGTCCTTCAGAGCGATCGTCCCGTCGTCGTCCTTCGTGTACGTCTCGTCCTCGATGCCCCAGCGCAGCATCTCGCGGGCGGCGGGGTTGTAGTACAGCCAGTCGAGGAACTGGAGGGTCGCCAGGAAGTTCTCGGATTCGGCGACCTTCGAGCTGAGCATGAATCCGTGCCAGAAGTTGCGCGGCTCGACGTGATCCCCGGCGGGGCCCGCGGGCGGCGGGACGAGGACGACCTCATGGTTGCCCTTCCCCGCGGTCTCGTCGAGGGCCTGCGAGAACTCGATCGCCGTGCCGGAGGAGCCGGAGGCCGCGAAGCACAGGTCCTGCGCGAACTTCTCGCTCACGCTCGCGGCGCCGGTGCCGTCGTTCGACGCCGTCAGGGACTCGCGGTCCAGGAGGCCGTCAGCCACGAGCCCGCGGAAGAAGTCGACCAGCTCCCGGTACTGGTCGGTGGTGGGCGCGTAGACGAGCTCATCGCCGTCGCCGCCCACCATGCCGCTGCCGAAGCCCCAGCCGGCTCGGGTCCCGAAGGCATGCGCGGCGTAGTTGAGCATCGACTGGGACTCGAAGCCGTCGGCGAGCGGGGTCGAGTCCGGATACGCCTGCTTGAGGGCCGCCAGCGCGCTGCGCAACTCCTCCCACGTGTTCGGCATGCCGCCGGCGACGGACTCGAAGACGTCCTTGCGCAGCACGAGGCTGAACACGGGGACGGAGACCTCCTGCAGACCCGGCAGCATGTAGGCCTTGCCGTCGGCCTGCTTGATGTTGTCGATCATGTCGCCGAGGTCCCACTGCGCGACGTACTTCGCGAAGTTCGGCATGTGCTCGATGTAGTCGCTCATCGGGAGGACGGCGCCGGAGGACACGAAGGGGGTCTCGTCGCCGGTGTAGATGAGGGGGATCAGGTCGGGGGCGTCTCCGGCGCTGATGAGGAGGCTGCGCTTCTCGACCGCGTCGCTGTAGGGGATGTGGGTCAGCTCGAGGGTGACACCGGTGAGCTCCTCGATGCGGGAGAAGATCTTCCACGTGTCCTCGACGGGGACATCGGGCCAGTCGGTCCACAGCATGGTGAGGCTGAAGGGTTCGGTCGCGGTGAACTGGGCGTCGGCGGCGAAGTCCTCCATCGCACCGACACCCTGGGCCGCGAGGTCGACCTCGGCGTCGCCCCCTCCGCCGCCGTCGCCGCAGGCGGCCAGGGCCACGGAGGCGAAGGCCGCGGCGGAGAGGCCGACGACGCTGCGCCGGCTGGGCGTGAACGGGAAGCGGGTGGTGGTCATAGCCGGCTCCTGGTGAGGACGGGCGCGCCGCGAGAGCGGCAGACGCTGGATGATCTGTCGGGACTGCTGGGTCCGCACCCGACGCCGCGGCGATACGGTGCGGACGCAGAGGGTCGAGCTCCTGCAGGTGGTCGGTGGCGAGCGGTGTCAGCTGCGACGCCGTCCCGTCTGGTGGGGGATGCCCCACCCTCCTACCGAAAGTTTCATCTTGATTTCGATGTACCGATAAATTACGAGCTTCTGGCGATGGCGTCAAGAGGGGTGAGTCATGAATCGATTCCTGAGCCCCGCCATCACAACCATCGCGTGACCTGCATCTATGCATGCCATGCCGGCTCAGACCTCCGGACGGGACGAGCTGCCCGCGGGTCACACTTCGATAACACGACCGGATACGTCTCGAAACTAATTTCGAGATCCACGGTCCCCTGGGCACGACGGATCGGCCCGTCCTGCCCCGACGACTCGGAAGCACGACGGACCGACCGTCGCCCGTGGTCTCAGCTGCGACGCACGGCGTTCAGCTCTCCTGAGCCCGCAGCGCCTCCTCCACGGCGGCGAAGGCGGGCTTGCGGCGCCCGGCCTCGTCCCGCAGCAGCGCGGAGCCCTCGCCGGGGAAGAACCCGGGGACCCAGGAATGGGAGTCGAGCACGCCCCAGACGGTCAGCGAGGTGAAGCCCGGGGTCGCCCGCGCCGCCCCGACCAGCCGCCGGTACCAGCGGACCTGCTCCTGCTCGTCCGCCGGGCTCAGGCGCCCGTCCTCGTCGACCGACCCTCGGACGTCGACCTCCGTGAGCGCCGTGGCGAGCCCCAGATCGGCGAAGCGCCGCAGATTCTCCGCGAGGGTGTCCGGGAACGGCTGCGTGAGACTCAGGTGTCCCTGGACCCCGAAGCCGTGCACGGGCACCCCCTGGGCCAGGAGCTCCTGCAGCAGACGCAGGTTCGCATCGGACTTCTGCCCGATGCCCTCGACGGAGTAGTCGTTCAGGAACAGCAGCGCCTCCGGGTCGGCCTCGTGCGCCCAGCGGAAGGCATCGGCGAGGATCCCCGGGCCCAGGCGGCGCAGCCAGATGTTCTGCTCGAGCCGGAGCTCGCCGTCCTCGTCGCGGATCAGCTCGTTGGCCACGTCCCAGTGCCGGATCCGGCCGCGGTAGCGGCCCACGACGGCGGCGATGTGCTCGTGCAGGATCTCCCGCAGCTCCTCGTCCGTGAACTCGCCCTCCTCGAGCCAGGCCGGGTTCTGCGAATGCCACAGCAGCGTATGGCCGCGGACCTGATGGCCATGGGCCTCGGCGAAGTCGACCACGGCATCGGCCGGGCCGAAGTCATAGGTCCCGCGGGCGGGATGGACGACCTCCCATTTCATCTGGTTCTCCGGCGTGAGGGAGGCGAAATCACGGTCCAGGATCTCCCGGAAGAGCGGGTCCTCGAGCACCTCGTCGGCGATGCCGCGACGGTGGCCGCCGCCCGCGACCGCCGCCCCGATGGGGATCCCCGCCGCCTCCGCGGTCGCGCGCAGCCCGACCTGACCGGCATCGGCCGGGCGCACCACCCGCACGGGCGTCTCCATCACGCGCTCGATCCCCTCGATGTCCCGCACGGGCCCCTCGATGCGGAAGGAGCCCTCGAGGGCGCGGTCCTCGCTCGACGAGCCCAGACGCACCACGAGCTCGCCCGGCTCGACGATGCGGCGCAGGTCGGGTCCGGTGAAGGAGGTGCGGTCGGCATGGAGCGTGAACTCGACGCGCGCGCTCTCCCCCGCCTCGAGGGCGATCTTCGCGAAGCCGACGAGCCGCTTGAGCGGCCGGACCACCGAGGCGACCGGGTCGCTCAGATACAGCTGGGCGACCTCCTTGCCGGCGCGGCCGGAGGTGTTGGTGACCGTCGCGGAGATGACGACCTCGCCGTCCGGTGCGATGCTCTGCGCGGAGATCCGCAGATCGGAGTACTCATAGGAGGAGTACGACAGGCCGTGCCCGAAGGGGTACAGCGGCTTCGGGTCGAGGGTGGAGATGCCGTCGCTCTCCCAGGCCAGCACGGGGGCGAGATAGGTGCCGGGCTGGCCGCCCACGTGCGCAGGGATCCCCACGGGCAGACGGCCGGAGGGGTTGACGCGGCCGGAGAGCACGCCCGCGATCGCCGCCGCGCCCTCCTGCCCGGGCATGAAGGCCTGCACGATCGCGGCACAGCGGTCCGCGACGGCACCGAGGGCGTAGGGACGGCCCGTGACGAGCACGAGCACGACGGGAGTGCCGGTGTCGAGCACGGCGTCCAGCAGCGCGCCCTGGGCGCCGGGCAGCGAGAGGTCCACGACGTCGCAGCCCTCGCCCGACGTGCCTGCGCCGAACAGACCGGCCTTGTCCCCGACGGCGAGGATCGCGAGGTCCGCGGACGTCGCGGCGGCGACGGCCTCGGCGATCCCGGAGGGGTCCGGGTCCACGAAGTCCGTACCGCGCACGGTCTCGATGACGGCGTCCGGGAGCTCGGCGCCCAGGGCGGTGGCGAGGTCATCCATCGGCACGGAGGTGCCGGCGTCGGAGAGGCGGGACAGGACGTGGTTGGTGAAGCTGTAGCAGCCCAGGAAGGTCCGCGGGTCGGTCGCAGCGGGACCGATGAGCGCGACACGGGATGGACCGTCCGTCGGCTGGAGCGGGAGGGTGCTCTCCGCGTTGCGCAGCAGCACGATCGACTCCTCGGCGAGGGTGCGCGCGAGCTCATGATTGCCGGTGGAGTCCAGATCCGCAGCGGGGTCCCCGGCAGCGGTCGCGTCGAACTCCGCATCGAGCAGGCCCAGCTCGACCTTCTGCGTGAGCACGCGGCGCACGGCGGTGTCGAGGACCTCGAGCTCGAGCTCGCCCGCGGAGATCGCGGCGGGCAGCTCGACGAAGCAGCTGGTCTCGGGGAGCTCGACGTCCATGCCGGCGCGCAGGGTCGCGACCGCGGCCTCGCGGGTGCTGCCGACGACGCGGTGCATGGACTGCAGGAAGTTCACGGCCCAGTAATCGGAGACGACGGTGCCCTCGAAGCCCCAGGTGCCGCGCAGCAGGTCCGTCATGAGCGCGCGGGAGGCGGCGGGCGGGATCCCGTCGATGTCGGCGTAGGAGTTCATGACCGCTCCCGCCCTCCCCAGGCGCACGGCCATCTCGAAGGGGACGAGGTCCACATCGGCGAGCTCCCGGGGGCCGATGGAGACGGGGGCGTGGTTGCGTCCGGCCCGGGAGGCGGCGTGGCCGGCGAAGTGCTTGAGAGTCGCGATGATCCCGGATTCCTGCAGGCCGCGGACGTACTCGGTGGCGAGGGTGCCGGTGAGGAAGGGATCCTCGCCCATGGTCTCCTCGATGCGGCCCCAGCGGTAGTCGCGGACGATGTCCAGCACCGGGGACAGGGCGAGATGGGTGCCGATCGCGCGCATGTCCGCGCCGATGCGCCGAGCCATGGCGCGCACGAGCTCCGGCGCGAAGGAGGCGCCCCAGGCGATCGCGGCGGGGTAGGTGGTCGCGCGGTGGGCCATGAGGCCGGTGAGGCTCTCCTCGTGGGCGATCGCGGGGATGCCGTGCCGGGATCCGGCGATGACGATGCGCTGCAGCTCACGCAGGTGGGCGACGCCGTCGGCGACCTCGAAGGGGGCCGATCCGAAGGCGCGGGTGATGTGCCCGAGCCCGTTGCGGGCGGCCTCCTCGAAGGGGTCGCGGCCCTCCTCGAAGGTCGACTGCATGGGGGCGAAGCCGCCGGCGTCGCCCAGCTCCGGGCGCTTCCAGTAGCTGCCGAGCTGGGCGACCTTCTCCTCGAGGGTGAGGTCGGCCAGCAGCGCCTGGACCCTCTCCTGCACGGGCCGGGCGGGGTCGTTCCAGACGGGGGTGGTCGAGGTGGGCATGGCATTCCTCCGCTCGGGCGGGACAGCACGGCACGCGCGTCCGGCGGCGGGCCGCATCGCCCGTGCCGCCTGAAATCTGTCCCGAAACTTTTATCTACCTAGAGCCTAGATGGTCGAGCGGATCGGGTCAATCGCCACGCCATGGGCTTATTTTGCATCGAAACTTTCGTCAGCCATCGGCCGCCCGCCGGATGTCGACCGACCGATGCCCGAGGGGTATCCGCAACGGGTCCTCGCCATCCACCGCTCGGCCCGGCGGCGACGGCCGCGGTCGCGACGTCCCGGAACGCATCCGGCGGGTCCGGACGCCGCGTGCGGGCGAGCGCATCCGCTTGACGCACGGCATGTGAACGTTGACACTCGATACGCCGCCCCGTCCCCGCACCGGGGCCAGCCCAGGAAGGCCCGTCATGTCGCAGACCCCCCGCCGCCCGTCGATGACCGACGTCGCCGATCGTGCCGGGGTCTCGTACCAGACCGTCTCCCGTGTGCTCAACGCCCCCGAGCGCGTGCGGCCCGAGACGCGCACGCGCGTGGAGGCCGCCATCGCCGAGCTCGGCTTCACCCGCAACCGCGCCGCCCGCGCCCTGCGCACCACCCAGTCGCGGATCATCGGCGTGCTCACCGACGGCTCCGCGCTGTACGGACCGGCCGCGACCCTCGGCGCCGTCGAGTCCGCGGCCCACGCCGCGGGATACGCGACCCTGCTCTCCTCCGCCGACCCGCGCGGCGCGGCCGGTGAGCGCACGGGACAGGAGCTGCTGGAGAGCGGGGCCGACGGCATCATCGTCATCGCCCCGCACGAGGGCATGCTGCCCACCCTCGCGGCGATCGCCCGCACGACCCCCGTGGTCTCGGTGACCGCGGGCGCCCCGCCCCTGCCCGGGGTCACCATGGTCGCGGTCGACCAGGCGCGCGGGGCCCGGGACGTGGCCCAGCACCTCGCGGAGACCGGGCGGAGCCGTGTCGTCCACCTCCAGGGCCCGGCCTCGTGGTTCGACGCGCGCGGACGCCGCGCCGGATTCGTCGAGGCCGCGGCGGCGCTCGGGCTGGACGCCGAGGTCGCCGCGCCCGGTGACTGGTCGGCCGAGGCCGGAGCCGCCTACGGCGAGCGCCTCCTGCGCGGTCCCCTGCCCGATGCCGTCTTCGCCGCCAACGACCTCATGGCCCTCGGCCTGCTCCACGTCCTGAACAGCCACGGCGTGCGCGTCCCCGAGCAGGTCGCCGTCGTCGGCTTCGACGACGTCGCCGGAGCCGCGTTCTTCACCCCGGCGCTCAGCTCCGTCCGCCAGCCCTTCGACCGCCTGGGCGAGGCGGCCGTCGCCCGCCTGCTCGCCGGCTTCGACGCCGGGGCCTCCGCCCCGAGCGACCGCGGTCCCACGGCGCCGGCCGGGCTCGCCCCCGAGCTGATCGTCCGGGAGTCCTCCCGCCTCGCCCCGACCGCGTGAGCACCGGCCCGGACGGGCTGCGCGCCCGGTCCCCGGGTCTCAGCGGACGAAGCCGCCCTGGAGCCGCCCGCCCGCGACGTCGAGCTCGATCCGCGCCGCGGCGGCGAAGGCGTCCAGATCCCCGGCGAGGTACGGGGCGGCCAGCTGCTCGGCGCGCGCGGCGTCCCATGCCCGCAGGGCACGGGCGAGGTGCTTGCCGGTGCCGAGCCACCGGCGGTCCGACAGCAGCACGATCGCGGCGATGCGCTGGAGCAGGGCATCGGCGATGATCCGTCGCTCGAAGGGATCGCGGGCATCGGCGAGATCGTCGAGCAGGTCGGTCGCGGCATACCGATGCAGATCGATCGTGTGCGGGGACGCCTCCGGCCCCCGGGCCAGGATCGGCCCCCATCGGCCCTGGAGCGCGGCGAGCCCCGGACCACCGCGCAGGACGATGCCCTCGATCAGCATGCGGACGATCACCGGACGCGCCTCCTCGACCCCGCGCCGCGCCCACCGCTCGAAGCCCTCGGCCGTGTAGGCGAAGACCTCGATCGGCTCGCCCTCGCATGAGAAGGTCGCGGCGAGGCTGTCCGCCTCCTGCCCCAGGAACCCGCCGCCGCCCAGCAGCAGGAGGTCGATGTCGCTGGTCGCGGTGCGTTCCTCACGGGCGGTGCTGCCCGCGACGATCACGGACTCCGCCATCGGGAAGCGCTCGTCGACGAATCGCAGGACCGTGGCCTCGTATCCGGTGCGCATGCGGCCAGGCTACGCCCGCCGGGCCGGATCGTCCCGGCCGCATGCCGACCGAGATCGGCGGCGAACCGCGTCACCGGCTCCGTGCGGACGCGGCGGCGGTCCCGTCGCCCCGGGCCCGCCGGAGTGCGAGGAGCGGCAGCGCGATCCCGCTCAGCACCGCGGCCACGGCGATCGGCCCGAGCGGCCCCGACCCGGCCGAGAGGCTGAGGGCGCCGAGCACCGGGCCCGCCGCAGCACCGGTGTTCAGCGCCGCGGTCGCATACGAGCCCGCCATCGTGGGCGCCCCCGCCGCCTCGCGCAGGATCCCCGCGATGAGCGTGCTGCCGACCGCGAAGGACAGCATGCCCAGGAGCAGGACGCCGAGCAGGAGCGGCACCGGATGCCGGGCGAGGTGCAGGAGCAGCACCCAGCCCACCACGAGAAGCGGGCTCGCCACGGCGAGCACCGCCCCCGGGAACCGGTCGGAGAGCGGCCCCGCGAGCATCACGCCGAGGAAGGAGCCGATCCCGAACAGGACGAGCGCCGCGGGGACCCAGGCGTCCGCGAGCCCTGCCACGTCGGTCACGATCGGGGCGAGATAGGTGAACGCCGCGAACGTCCCTCCGTTGACCAGCGCGCCCAGCAGCATCGCGAGCACCAGGCGCGGGGAGCGGAGCCGGGCGAGCTCGGCGCCGAGCGACGGCCCCGTCGACCGCTCCCCGCCGAGCCCGGCGTCTCGACGCACCCCCAGCAGGACCCCGGCGATCGCCGGCAGGCACAGGAGCGCGATCGCCCAGAAGGTGGCCCGCCAGCCCAGCATCGTGGCCAGCAGCGAGCCGGCAGGGACACCGATGACGGTGGCCAGCGTGGTTCCGGCGAGCAGCACGGCGATGGCGCGGCCGGTGCGATCCGCGGGGACGAGAGACGCCGCCGTGCTCAGGGCGACGGCGAGGAATCCCGCGTTCGCGAGCGCGCTGAGGATGCGCAGGAGCAGGAGCGGGGCGAACACCGGCAGGAGCGCCCCGGCCGCATGGCAGACGGCGAAGGCGAGCAGGCAGAGGAGCAGGGCGCTCCGGGCAGGCCACCGGCGGGCGAGGGCCGCCGTCGTCGGCGCGCCGACGACCATGCCGATCGCGAAGGCGGAGGTGAGCAGGCCGGCGGTGCCGATGCTGACGGACAGGTCATCGGCGATCGCGGGGAGCAGACCCGCGAGCATGAACTCCGAGGTGCCCATGACGAAGACGGCGAGGGCGAGCAGGAGGAGGGTGAGGGGCATCGAGGGCTCCGAAGGACGAGAACACGGATGGGGCTTCTCGTCACCACGGCCAGCGGCCGCCTCAGGATGCGCGCACGTCCTCGAGGACGCGGGCGGGGATCAGCGGAGCAGGGGGCTGGCGGGGTGACCGGCAGCCCCGGACCTGTCTGATTCCGGGCTCGACATGCTCTCGAGCCTATCGGACGTTCCCGCGGGAACGTCTCACGATTCTCGGGGCCTCGCCGCGGGGACCGAGGAGCTCAGCCGATCAAGGGGAGGACGACCGGAGGTCCGTCCCCGATCCGGATTCGGGGAGCCCGTCGTCAGCGCGGCCGTGAACGCACCGGCTGGCTCAGCACCACGTAGATGCCCGCGCCCAGCAGCGCGACCGCGCCCCGCACGGATCCGGAGATCGAGATCAGCGCCGACAGCAGGGCCATCTCGAGCGACGCGGAGCCGGTGGTCGGCACAGCGAGAAGTCCGGGGAGGACGAGGAACCCGGCCGTCCCCAGCACGAGTGCGAGGACGAGGAGCCGATGGCTGCGCGGGCGCAGCATCGGCACGAGGAGGCCGGCGGTGTACGGCATGCAGCCCAGCAGGTTCAGCAGCCACAGCGGCGGAACGCCCAGCTGCGCGGCGGCCCCGCCGCGCAGTATCGCCTCGAGCGTCGTGAGCGCGAGAACGGCACCGCTGACCAGCAGCGCCGCACGGCGGATCCGCGGGCGGCCTCCGCCCAGCCGCGACAGCCACGGAGACGCTCCGTACCGCGCGCGGGGTTCGCTCACCGGTGCGCCGCGGCCGCGCTGGCCGCCCTACTCCCCACCGCGCAGCAGCGGCGGGTTGAGGATCGCGCCCTCGCCGGCGCTGAACAGGCGGGCGGGGCGGCCGCCGGTGCCGTCGGTCTGCTTGCCGAGGTCGACCACGAAGCCCGGGGACCGGGTGGCCTTGCGGTGGAAGTTGCCCGGGTCCAGGCTCGTCCCCCACACGCTCTCGTAGACGCCGCGCAGCTGGGAGATCGTGAACTCGGCGGGCAGGAACGAGGTCGCGAGCGTCGTGTACTCGAGCTTGGAGCGGGCGCGCTCGACCGCGGCGGTGAGGATCTCGGCATGGTCGAAGGCGAGCGCACCGGCATCGATCTCCGCCAGGTCCCAGAAGCGGGCATCGGCCGCGCCGTCGCCGGAGACCGGATCCGGCAGGTTCGCGCCGAGCGCCATGTGGACCACGGAGATGACGCGTCCTCGCGGGTCGCGGTCCGCATCCCCATAGGTGCGCAGCTGTTCGAGGTAGGTGTGCTCCCGTCCCAGCGATGCCTCCGAGTCGAGGACCCGGTGCGCCGCGGCGAGCAGGTCCTCCTCGGGGCGGACGAAGCCGCCGGGGAGGGCCCATGCACCCGCGAAGGGCGCATCCTCGCGCTGGACGAGGAGCACGCTGAGCTTTCCGCCGCGCAGGGTCAGCACGACGAGGTCGACGGCGACGTCGAGGGGAGCGGCCGCGGCATCCATGGGCACACCCTACCCGGAAGTTGTCATCGTGACGGGAAGTCGCCGCGGTGCTTCGCGAGATCCGGCCCCGGGCTGCGCGAGCGTGCCCGGATGAGCATGATCCAGGGCGTTCCCGGGCAGATGACGAGCCGCGGGGCCCTCAGTCCTCGACGCGGATCCCCAGATGTGCGGCGAAGGAGGTCGCGAGCTCGACGGCGCGGGCGCCGTCGATGGTCGCTCCGCGCAGGCCCTGCAGGTCATCGACCTCGACGAGCTGGAGCCCCCGCAGATCCACGTCCTGCAGCCGCGACTGCCGCACGCTCAGGCGCTCCGTGCGGCATCCCTCGAAGGCGAGACGGGTCGCCCGTGCGCCGCCCAGGTCGACCTCGGCGATCGTGCAGTCCTCGAACAGGACGTTCTCGAGCTCGGCACCGCGCAGGTTGATCCAGTCGACCTTGCAGCCCACGAACCGCACGGAGCTGAGCGAGGACTCGTACACGTCCAGCGCTCCGATCCGGGAGCCGTGGATCTCGACGTCCCGCAGCACGGCTCGCGACAGGTTCAGCACGGACGCGTCCATCCGTTCGATGCGGGTCTCGAGCAGGCGGGAGGAGCGCAGGTCGGTCTCGTGCGCGGTGACGCCGAGCAGCGCGCATTCGGACAGGACGACGCCGGACAGGTCCCGCTGCGAGAGGTCCTCGCCCTCGAGCAGGAGCCCTTCGTGCATGCCCTCCCCCTCGAGCGCGGTGGCGGGCGCGGGGGACAGATCGTGCAGCACGATCCGGTCGATGACCGGGGCCTTCGTGCGGGCGAGGCGTCTCATCGGCGTCGTGCCTCCTGTGATCGGGAGCGGGTGCGGCGGACCGTGACATCGGGCGGGGAGTCCGGCCCGGGATGCTCCTGCCGCCGCAGGAGCAGGGAGTCGCGCAGGTAGGGCAGGGAGAAGCGGACGTAGCCGCGGCCGGCCGGCTCGATCAGGTCCTCCTCGATGAGGCGGCGCCGGTACACGGACTGGTAGCCGTGGTCGCGACCCAGGCGACGGCCGATCTCCGCCGTGGAGCTGGGGCCGTCGTCCTCGAGCATCGCCTCGAGGTAGGCGAGCTTTCCCGGCGCGATGCCCCGCAGCGCCGGGCCGTGGACGTTCATGTGCATCTGCCGGATGGCGCTGCCGCGGGTGCGGGCCACGTCCTCGAGCGCGATCTCCTCCGCGTCGGCGCTGTTCTCGAAGGCCTGCGCGCCCACGTACTGGATGAGGTACGGGTAGCCGCAGGAGATCTCCCCGGCGAGGACCGCGGCCTCGGGGCCGATGCGCTTCGCGGTGCCCGCCACGGTCAGGCGGATCGTCTCCGCGGCGGTGCCGAGGTCCACCGTCCCCAGCTCGACGCGATGTGCGCGGCGCAGGAACGTCGCCTTGTCCTTGCCCAGCAGCGCCTCGATGCCCGAGCGGATCCCCGCGCCGACGAAGGCGACGGGCCGTCCCGTCCGCACCAGATCCTGGTACAGCTGGGTGACGCCCGCGAGCTCGTCGAGGTCCACGGACTGCACCTCGTCCACGCTCAGGAGCAGACCCCCGCCGCTGCCGCCGGCGAGCTCCGCGAGACGCGCGAGCGCCGTCGCCGTGGTCATCTCCCCTGCGTAGCGGTCCACGCGCTCGGTGCGCACCGAGCCGATGCTCGCGATCCCCCCGCCGCTGATGCGCAGGTCCGAGGCCTCCGGGTCGACCTCCCGCAGGCGTTCGAGGACCAGCTCGCGCAGCTCCCCCGCCAGGGAGGGCGCGGCCGTGTGCAGGCGCAGCACCTCCCAGCCCTGGTCCTGGGCGATCATCTCCATCTCCGTGAGCAGCACCGTCTTCCCGGTCCCCCGGGCGCCGGAGATGAGGGTCGAGCGCTGCTCGCTGCCGGGATGGTCCTCCAGGGCGTGCTCGAAGGAGTCGAGGGCGAAGGACCGCCCGGCGAGCGCCACGGGGACGGCGCCGAACGAGGGCCGGAACGGATTCTCCACGACGACTCCTGGATCGGGGCGGGCAGGCTCCCCCGATCGTGCCACAGGGCGCGGACACCCGGACCGCGCGCCCCTCGCCTCTCCCACGGCCTCCCCCTCCCGGAGGCCGATGCCCTTGACGCCTCCCCTCCGCCGCCCTACCGTTCCCGCACGGACGCGGCGAAGCCCCCGCCGCCTCGAGGCACCCGGAGGTGCACCATGACCGATCCGACCCCCTCCCCCGCCCTCCCGGCCGTCGTCGACCTCGAGACGTGGCGCGCTGAGCTCGCCGCGCTGCGGATCCGCGAGAAGGCCGCGACCCGGGAGCTCGACGCGATCGCCGCGCAGCGCCGACGCCTGCCGATGGTCGAGCTCCCGGAGATCACCCTCGAGTCGCCCGCCGGACCGGTCCGCCTCGTCGACGTGTTCCGGGGCGCCTCGCAGCTGATCGTCTACCACCACATGTGGCATCCGGGCGCGGAGTGGCAGTGCGGCGGCTGCACGAGCTACACCTCCCAGTTCACGCGCCTGGACTTCCTCGAGCGGTACGACGCCCGGTTCGTGGTCGTCACGCAGGGGCCGATCCAGGAGGCCCTCGCCTATCGGGAGAAGGTCGGCAACCGGATGGAGTGGTACTCGACGGCGGACAGCCCCTTCGGCACGCTCATGGACGCGCCGCCCGGCGGGGGCTTCATGCTCACCGTGCTGCTGCGCGAGGGCGAGCGCATCTTCCGCACCTGGTCCACGACCGGGCGCGGCATCGAGCAGCTCTCGCACACGTTCCCGCTGATCGACGTCCTCCCCTACGGCCGCCGGGAGGAGTGGCAGGACTCCCCCCAGGGCTGGCCGCAGACCGAGGCCTACGCCGGCTGGCTCGACTCCCCGGACATCGCCCGGCTCTACGGGCCCGCCGGATCCTGAGCATCACCGGCGTCCCTGCGCCAGGAGCCGCCGGATCAGGCGGGCACGAACTCCGACCGCTGCTCGCCCAGCCCTTCGATCCCGATCTCCACGACATCGCCCGCGGCGAGGTACGGGAAGCGGCCGGAGAGGGCGACGCCCTGCGGGGTGCCGGTGTTGATGAGGTCCCCGGGCGAGAGCACCATGTACTGCGAGAGGTGCTGGACCAGCTGGGCGACGGTGAAGACCATGTCCGCGGTGCTCGAGTCCTGGCGCGCCTCGCCGTTCACGCGCGACCACAGGCGCAGAGCCTGCGGGTCGACATCGGCCGCCGGGACCAGCGCCGGGCCCACGGGGTTGAAGGCCTCGGCGCACTTGCCCTTGGACCACTGGCCCCCGGACTGCTCGATCTGGAAGTCACGCTCGGACACGTCGTGGCTGGTCACGTACCCGGCGATGACGTCGAGGGCGTCCTGCTCGGTCTCGAGGTACTTCGCCTCCCGGCCGATCACCACACCCAGCTCGACCTCCCAGTCGACCTTCTGGGCGCCGCGCGGGATCGGCACCTCGTCGAAGGGGCCCACCACGGTGTTGGGGTGCTTGAAGAAGATGATCGGCGTGGTGGGCGGCTCGGCCCCGGACTCGGCCGCATGCGCGGCGTAGTTCTGGCCGATGCAGATCACCGCGGCGGGCCGGGCGATCGGCGAGCCCACCCGCTGGGACTCGGCCCCCTCCCACACGGGCAGCTCCCCCGCCGCGAGCTTCTCGCGGACGTGGGCGATGCCGTCCGCGGCGAGGAAGTCGCCGTCGATGTCGCCGGTGATCGAGTCGAGGCGGTAGGTGACGCCGTCCTCGACGACGGCCGGCTTCTCCGCTCCGCGGGGTCCGAGTCGGCGCAGCTCCATGGGTTCCTCCTGATGATCGGCCCGATGATTCAGGCCGGATGGTCGGTGACGGCGTCCAGTCTGACATGCACGGATGGGGCGTGACCACGGCGACCGGTGCGTGGGAGCGCTCGGGGCAGGAGCACCCGGGGTGTGACGCGGCAGGGGGTGGACGTCGATTCATCGGATGATTGCGGGTATCGTGCGGAGCGCAGGACCGAGCGGCCCCGCTCCCCGCGACCGCGCCGCCTCTGCCCGCATCGGCCCATCTGCCCCGCCCGCACAGGAGGACTCCCCATGACCGCAGCCCCCGCCCCCGAGTTCGACGGCATCCGCGCCCTGGTCACGGGCGGCGGCTCCGGGATCGGCGCGGCCACGGCGAACGCCCTCCAGGCCCGTGGCGCCCGCGTCGCCGTGCTGGACCTGGACCCCTCCGGCGCCCCGGAGGGCACGATCGCGATCGCCTGCGACGTGTCCGATGCCGCCGCCGTCGACGCGGCCGTCACCCGCGCCGCACAGGAGCTGGGCGGACTCGACGTGGTCATCAACAACGCCGGGATCGGCGCCCAGGGCGACGTCGCCGCGAACACCGACGAGGAATGGCTGCGCGTGCTGGACGTCAACGTCGTCTCCGTCGCCCGCGTCTCCCGCGCGGCGCTGCCCTACCTGCGCGAGTCCTCCTCCGCCGCGATCGTCAACACCGCCTCGATCGCCTCCGAGCTGGGTCTTCCCGACCGGGTGCTGTACTCCGCCTCCAAGGGCGCGGTCGCCTCGATGACGCTCGCGATGGCCGCGGACCTCGTCGGCGAGGGGATCCGCGTCAGCGCCGTGGTCCCCGGCACCGCGAACACCCCGTGGGTGGGGCGGCTCCTGGACGCGGCCGATGACCCCGCCGCCGAGCGCGCGGCCCTGAACGCCCGACAGCCGCACGGACGCCTGGTCGAGCCGGAGGAGGTCGCCGAGGCGCACTGCTATCTCTCCTCCCCCCGCAACCGCTCCACGACCGGCGTGCTTCTGCCGATCGACGGCGGCATGACGGGCCTGCGCACGCGGCAGTGAGCCCCCGGGGCGGGAGCAGAAGGTCCTCCCGCGGCACCCCGCCCGCCCATGTGCACGCGAGGTGCCGCTGAGGAGCCGTCCGCTCCCGCCGCTCCCGGAGCCGACTCTTCAGCGGCCGTCACGACGACGCGCGAGGACGTAGACGGCGCAGCTGGCGAAGGTCAGCAGACCCTCGGGTCCGGCCGCGGCACGCCCGCGCCGGCGCAGCTCTTCCTCGAACCGCGCTCGCACGGCGGGGGACTGCGCGAGGTACGTCGCCCCCGGCGTCGCGACGCCGCCCCGGATCCCGGCCAGCAGATCCTCGACCGCGATGCGCCACTCCCACCGCAGCTCCTGCGCGACGAGGATCTCGAGACCCGTCCCGCGGGCGAGCCCGGCGAGCCCCTCGGGAGAGCGGGGGAAGTCGAGCTCCCGCGGCAGGCGCGCCGGCGGCAGGGCGATGACCTGTGCGGACTCGAAGGCGTCGCCGACAAGCTCCGTCCATCCACCGCCTCCGGGAGGCCAGATCGTCATCCCCGTCCGTCCGCCCGGACGGAGGACGCGCGCGATCTCCCGCACGCAGTCCGCGGGCCGGGCGACGTGGTTGATGACGAAGTTCGCGGCCACCGCATCGACGCTCCCCGCCTCGAGCGGGAGGTCCGGCAGCGCCGCCTCGAGCACCCGTGCGGAGGGGGCCGATGCCTCGTCCTCGTGGACGAGGCGATGCCCCGCGCCGAGGACCTCGCGAGCACGGGCGACCATCTCCGGGGAGGCGTCGACCGCCGTCACCGAGCGGCCCTGATCCCGAGCGCGCAGAGCGAGCCCGCCGGTCCCGCAGCCGACGTCGAGCAGCATCCCTGCAGGCAGATCCCCCAGCAGACGGTCGACTGTGCCCGCGCACAGGGTGCCGAAGGATCGTTCGTACGCCTGCACGGTCTCGTCCCAGCTCGCCATGGCTTCACGCTACCGACCCCGCGGGCGGGAGCAGAGGGGCCTCCAGCGGCGTTCCGCCTGCCCATGCGCGCGCCGGGCACCGTGGGGCGACCGTCTGCTCCCACCACCCCCCGTCCGCTCCCGCCCCCCGTCCGCTCCCACCATCCCGCCCTGTCCGCTCCCCACCTGCATCTCCCTCCCCCGCATCCCGTCCGACCAGCGGCGCAGGATCGCCGGCGGGGGCTCGGGGCCGTAGGCTCGCGGGGGACAGACGCTTCGACGAGGAGGACCCTGTGGCCCCGCGCAACCCCATCCCCCCGCTCACCGCCGCCTCGGGTCTCGTGGTGGTGATCCGCGGACGCGACGCCTCCCAGTATCCGGAGGTCATCGACACGCTCGCCGAGGCCGGAGTGAGGAGCGTCGAGCTGACCCTGTCGACGCCGAAGACCCTCGACGTGCTGCCGGAGCTCGCCGAGCGCTACGGCGAGGGCATGGACGTGGGCATCGGAACGGTCACCTCGCGCGCTCAGCTGCTGCGCGCCCTCGACGGCGGCGCCCGATACATCGTCACGCCGGTGACGAACGTGGAGCTCGTGGAGACGGCCGTCGCCTCCGGCGTCCCGATCCTCCCCGGCGGCCTCACCCCCACGGAGCTGTTCTCCTCATGGTCGGCGGGGGCATCCGCGGTGAAGGTTTTCCCGGCCGGCGTGGTCGGCCCCGGATACATCAAGGATCTGCGCGGCCCCTTCCCGGACATCGAGGTCGTGCCCTCCGGCGGTGTGGACCTCGACTCTGCGCAGGCCTGGCTGCGGGCAGGCGCGGCGGCGGTCAGCGTGGGCGGCCCGCTGCTGGGCGACGCCCTGAAGGGCGGCTCCCTCGCGGAGCTCGCCGCCCGGGCCCGGGACTTCGTGGCCGCCGTGGGCGAGGCCCGATGAGCCCGCGGGTCGTCACCGCCGGGGAGACGATGGCGCTGCTGCGCTCGGAGGGCCTGGGCTCGCTCGCGCATGCGCATGAGCTGACGCTCGGGATCGGCGGGGCGGAGTCGAACCTCGCGATCGGCTTGGCCCGCGCGGGCCTCGACGTCACCTGGGTCTCCCGGGTGGGTGCCGACCCCCTCGGCGAGAGGGTGCTGCGCGAGATCCGCTCCGAGGGAGTCCAGGTGCGCGCCGCGATCGACGACGCCGCGCCCACGGGCCTCATGATCAAGGCGAGGCCGACCTCGATGACGACCACGGTCCAGTACTACCGAGCCGGCTCCGCGGCCTCTCGCCTGTCCCCCGCGGACCTGCCCGATGCGCTGCTCGAGGCGGCGGATCTGCTGCACGTGGGCGGGGTGACGACGCTGCTGTCGCCGGAGGCCGCCGCGACGGTCGAGGACGCCGTGCGCCGGGCCCGGGCCGCCGGGACGACCGTGAGCTTCGACGTGAACCATCGTCCCTCCCTCGCCCCGCCCGGCGGGGTCCGCGACCTCTACACGCGTCTCGCGGCGGAGGCGGACCTCGTCTTCGGCGGGCTCGAGGAGCTCGCGCTCATCGCCCCCGAGGACGCGGATCCGCAGGATGCGGAGGCGCTGCTGCACGCGGTCGCGGATCTCGATCGGCGGCCCGGCCGCGAGATCGTCGCGAAGCTCGGGGCCGAGGGCGCCATGAGCCTCGTCGACGGCGTCCTCACCCGTCACGACGGCTTCGCGGTCCCGGTGGTCGACACGGTCGGGGCCGGGGACGCCTTCGTCGCGGGCTACCTGGCGGCGCGCCTGACCGGCGGCGATGCGCAGGCACGGCTGCTGCGCGGCAATGCGCACGGGGCGATGCTGTGCATGTCCCCGGGCGACTGGGAATCGGCCCCGCGGCCCGCGGATCTGGACCGCTTCCTGCGCCCCGACGCGGATCCCGTGCATCGCTGAACGGCTGGGCACCCGCTGGACCTCCGCTGATCACGGGCCCTCCCCGGGCCCGATACGATCGAGGCATGAGGACGAAGGAGACCCACGTCACCAGCGTCGATGTCCGGCATGAGGGCATCGAGGCCGCCCCTGCCGTCGACGCCTCGGCGGGCATCGGCGAGCTGCCCCTGCTCTCCCGTGCCGGTTCCTCGTCCATGCTGCAGATGCCGCTGCTCGAGCAGCGGGGTCGAAGCCGCTTCTCCCGCCGGGCGCTGCTGGCGGGGCTCGCGGCGACGGCGGGTTCGGCGGCGCTGGGCTTGTCCACGACGAGCGCCCGCGCCCACGTCCTGGCCGATCCGCCGCCGCCGGAGGAGGACGGCACCGGCGCCGGAGGCACCGCGGCGGGCACGGTCTTCGCCTCCTTCCTGACAGATGTCCATATCGACCAGGCGGCCGCGCCGCAGGACGTGCACCTGCAGCTGGTGCTCGCGGACATGCAGGCGCTCGGCGTGCCGCTGATCCTGCACGGCGGCGACATCACCGAGTTCGGCTCCCCCGACATCTACGACCGCTACCTGCGGCTGGTCCCGAAGGACTTCCCCGCCCCGATCCAGCACGTCGCCGGCAACCACGAGGTCCGCTGGGACGCCAGCGGCGGCGCCGCGTACCGGGCGCGGCTGCACGAGGAGGGGTCGCGCTCCTTCGACCACCAGCGTGTGCACGTGATCATGCTCGAGGTCGCCCGCCCCCTCCAGGAGGAGGCGCACGTCGACGCGGCCGCCCTGGACTGGCTGCGCCGCGATCTGCGCGCGACCGGCCGCACGCCGAGCATCCTCGTCATGCACTGCCCGCCCGGAGCGGACTTCCACTACGTCAACGGGATGGACGAGCTGTTCTCGCTGATCGCCGACTTCCCCGTGAAGGCCGTCCTCGCCGGCCACAACCATGCCGAGACCGTCACCCGCGTGAACGGCACCCTGGTGCTGACCGGCCGCGCGGTGAAGGGCTCGCCCGTGCACTACCTGCTGCGCCATGATCCGACGCAGAAGCACGACCGCCTCAGCATCGACGCGATCGCCCTGCCCGCCCCGGGTGACGACGGGGAGCGCACCGTCACCCGGATCGCGACCATCGACCTGGACGACCGGCCAGCCCGCGAGCACGGCGCCCTCCCCCGCGACGCGGAGGCCCGCGTCATCGGCGACACCCTGCGGATCCGGGCGCGCGTGGGCGAGGACGCGATCCTCGCCCGGGCCCTCGCGCAGGTGCGGGACACCTCGCAGTACGGCCGGACCGAGGAGGGGACCTGGGTCGATGTCACGCGCGAGGGGGCGGACCTCGCTGCGGACGTGCCGCTCGCACGGCTGGGGCCGCTGCTGCCGGGACCGCATCGGCTGCGGCTGCGCACGACCGATGCGGACGGCGGGCTGTGGGAGGCGGAGACCGGTTTCACCACCCGCGGCGGGCCGGTCCGGGCGCTCGAGACCTTCGAGGTCGAAGGGGCGGTCTGCGGCGCGCTCGCCGTCACCCGCGAGGGCACGGTGCTCGTGCCCACCGATCGCGGCGAGGTGGTCTCGCTGATCCTGCGCGGCTCCCGCCTGCTGCGGCAGTGGAGCGTGCAGACCGGCCCGGTCCTGCGCGGGATCGCCATGTCCCCGGACGGCGGGACCGCCCTGGTGCCCGGAGCCGACGGCGCCCTGGTCGCGATCGACGTGCGGCAGGGGCGCGAGCGGTGGCGCACGAAGCTGGACGGGCACGTCACCTCGACCCCGCACCCGATCGAGGTCGACGGCGAGCTCGGGGTCCTCGTGAGCGCGGGCCCGCAGCTGCACCGGCTCGGACCGGACGGCGAGGTCCTGTGGTCGGTCCCGATCCCCATGCAGTCCTGCGGCCGGCCCGCGGTCCTGGGCGACACGGTCGTCATCGGCGCCGGGGACGGCACGGTCCGCGGATACTCGCTCGCGATCGGCGCGGAGCGGTGGACGGCCTCGTTGTCCGACCGCGGCTCCGCCTACCAGGACCTGTTGTACGGGCCGTGGACGTCGACGATCCGCATCATCGGCGAGGACGCGGTGCTCGCGGGCACGGTGGGCACCCTGACGGCGCTGTCCGCCTCGAAGGGGGAGAAGCTGTGGTCGGCATCGGCCGCGGCGATGTACACGCCGCCGCTCGTGCTCGACGAGGGCACGATCCTGGTGGTGCAGGAGCGCGGACAGGCGGCGCTGATCGACCCGGCGACCGGGGGCCTGACGCCCATCGGGGAGCCCGGCGAGGTGTCGCTGGACGCCGGGATCGTCCCGGTCCTGGGAACGCGTCGGGCCTGGCACGTCAGCTACACCGGGGTGGTGTCGCTGATCGACGCCGATGAGGCGTCGGTGACGCCCCTGCGGCAGGTCACGACCTCGCGGGTCATCGCGACCCCGGCCTACCTGCCCGATGCGGCGGTGCTGGTCGTCGCGGACCAGGACGGGCAGGTGCACCTGCTGGACGTGTCCCACGCCTGATCGGGCCTACGCCGACCGGAGGGCCCGGGAGGGGCGGGCGCAGGCGCTCAGCGGCCGAGCGATTCCCGCAGCGCCTCGACGTCGGCGAGGGACTGCGCCGCATAGGACTCCGCCCAGGCCGTGATCGCCCGCGCCCAGGTGTCGGAGCTGCCCAGGTAGCCCGCGATCTGCGGAGCGTCGAGGCTCTGTGCATGGGCGCGGGCCAGCAGCGCCGCGCAGCTGATCACGTAGGTGCGAAAGCTCGCGCGGCTCAGGTCGGAGGTCTCGAAGGAGCCCTTCATGTCCCGGAACTGGCGCACGTAGTAGTCGCGCCCGCCCGCGCTCAGGTACCCGAGGAAGGGATCGGACACGGCCTGCAGGATCCTCTGCGAGGCGACGACCCGGTGCCCCTGGCCCTCGTACGGGCGGACGGAGTCGGCGGCGCTGCCGATCCCGGCGGGGACGATCCCGCCGAAGGTCTCCAGGACGGAGTCCTGCGCCTCCTTCATCTGCAGGATGAGCGGTGCATGCGAGGGATCCTCGAGGACGAGGATGTAGCACCGGGTTCCGACGCTGCCCACGCCGACGACGCGGCGGGCGACGTCGGCGAGGGTGTAGTGCGAGAGCAGCTCGGCCACGTCGGCGGGCACGGTCGTGCGGTAGCGCTCGAACAGGTCCTCGGCGAGGTCCTCGAGCGCGGGGTCGACGTGGGTGAGCACGGGCGGGTCCTCGACGATCTGGAGGGTGCCGTCCTCGTCGCGGGTGCTGATCTTGCGCAGGTAGGCGTCGGAGGTGCGCCGGCGCGCCTTGCGCAGGGCGACGTCGAGATCCTTCCCGACGTCCTTGCGCGCCTTCTTCGGCAGCAGCGGATGATCCGGGGCGGCCTCGGCCTCGACGTGCCGGTAGTAGCGGCCCAGCACATCGGTCCGCATCAGCTCCGCGAGCGCCCGCTGGTATGCGCGGGCCGTGAGCCGGGCGGACTCGCGCGCCTCGAGAGGGTCCGCCCCGGCATCGGTCGCAGCGATGATCACACTGGTCACGAGCCGTTTCACGTCCCATTCCCAGGGAGCCAGCGCCGCCTCGTCGAAGTCGTTGAGGTCGAACACGATGCTCCGCTGCGGGGAGGCGTAGAGCCCGAAGTTGGACACGTGCGCATCGCCGCAGGAGACGACGCGGATCCCGGTGACGGGCTCTCGGGCGAGGTCGGCCGCCATCACCCCCGCCGTTCCGCGATAGAACGCGAAGGGCGAGCTCGCCATCCGCTCCATGCGCAGGGGGACGAGCTCCTCCAGCCGGGTCGCGTTCTGCACCCCGAGGATCCCGAGCGGGTCGCGATCCGCGGCGAGGGCGATGTCGCCGACCTCCGACCGCGGATGGCTCCGGCGCCGCTCGCGCCCCGCGGCGAGGGACTCCTCGAGGGTGGGACGAGGGCGGCGGGAGCGCTGGAGGCGGCTCAGCCTCGTCGACATGGCCCGGTCACCAGGAGGTCCGGCCGAGCGCCGCCCGCATGACGTTGAGCGCGCCCAGCGCGAGCAGCGCGACGCCCAGGAGCCACCACAGCAGCAGCGCGGACCACAGCGGGCTCGTCACGAGGATGAGCCCGCCGAGGATCGACACCACCGCGAACACGATGGTGAACAGCTTCGCCTCGCGGATGCGCAGCGTGAACAGGGCGACGACGCCCTCGATGATCCAGGTCAGACCGATGGCGATGGACACGAAGATCGCGAGGAACGCAGCAGAGGCCTGGATCTCCACGAGCGCGAAGATGCCTGCGGCGACATAGAGGACTCCGAGGGCGATGTGCCCGATCTTGCCGATCGTCTCGAAGGAGCGCGAGAGCACGCCCATCACGATGTATGTCAGCCCGGAGAAGATCGCGTATCCGGCGATGATCGCGGCGACCGCGACGGCAGCCTTGGTGGGCCAGGCGAGGATCACGATGCCGGCGACGATGCCGGCGATGCCGGCGATGAGCAGGGCGAGACGGGCGCCGCGCAGCGGTGCCTTCGGGTCGGTCGCGGTCATGATGCACCTCGTGGTGTCGGGGAAGGGGCTCGCGCGGGGCGCACCGGCGGAGACGCGGGCTGTCAGGGGCCCGCCGCCGGATCCTCGCGCTCCTGTGCGCACTGTAGGAGCCGCGGGCCGCTCCCGTCCAGAGGCATGCAGCTCGCGGGCGGTGCGGGACCGCGGAGCTCCCGGGAGGACAGCGGGGTCGCAGGAGAGTTCCCCTCACCGATGACAGCGCTTACACTCGGGTGGGCCCGTCTCCCCGTCCCCGGCGGAGCGGTCCCCGCACCGTCCCTCGCCCGCCTCGAGCGGGCCCGTCGACATCGCTGTCGACCGCACAGGCCGCTGGAGGCCCCATGATCGAGATGACCCGCCGCCGGATCCTGATCGACGGCTGCCCACGGCTCGTCCTCGCCGGCGAGATCCACTACTTCCGCCTGCCCCGGGAGCAGTGGGGCCAGCGCCTGGACCTGCTGCTCGAATCCGGCTGCACGGCCGTGGCCAGCTACATCCCCTGGATGTGGCACGAGCTGCCGGACGGCACCATCGACGTCAGGGGGACCACCGCGCCGGAGCGCGACCTGGGGGCCTTCCTCGACCTGTGCCAGGCCCGCGGGCTCTGGTTCATCGCCCGCCCCGGCCCGTTCCAGATGGCCGAGCTGATGCACGAGGGGCTTCCCTCGCGGCTGTACCGCGATCATCCGGAGATCGTGCCGACGGGATGGGACGGCACGCCGGCGACCACATCGGCCGTGGACTACCTGGCCCCCGCCTTCCTCGCCGAGGCCGACCGCTGGTACGCGGCCGTGCTGCCGGTGATCGCACCTCGTCTGATCAGCCGCGGCGGCCCCGTGATCGCGGTGCAGCTGGACAACGAGATCGGCATGCTCGCCTGGGTCTCGAACACCCCGGACCTCACCGACCACCTGCTCGAGGACCTGCGCGGGTGGGTCCTCGCGCATCGGCCCGATGCCGGGACGACCTACCCGCCGGTCGCGACCTGCGCCGCCTGGGCCGATGCGGTCCGCAGCCCCGACGAGGCGTGGGCGGGCCCGCTGCGCACCGACCTGACCCGTTTCATGCGCGGCCGCTTCGCGCGGTACGTGCAGCACCTGCGGGAGTCGGCCGAGGCCCTCGGCATCACCGACGTGCCCTTCCTGGTGAACATCCACGGCACCGAGGCCGGCAGCGGGGAGCCGTTCCCGATCGGCATCTCCCAGCTCATGGAGAGCTACGCCGGCGTGCGGGGGATGGCCTCGGGATCGGACCACTACGTGGGGACGATGACGCTCACGGCCACGACCGACCTGTATGTCATGAACGCGTTCCAGCAGGCCGTGCACGACGCCGACCAGGTGCTCACGAGCCTCGAGTTCGAGGCGGGATCCGGCGATTACGGCGGCGGCCTCGACCAGCAGTACGAGCCCTCCACCACCGCTCTGAAGACCCGTCTGTTCCTCGCCCAGGGAGCCCGGCTGCTGAACTATTACCTGCTCGCCGGCGGCATCAACCCGCCGATCCCCGCGGACGGTGCGGGGGCCGGGGGCTCCGGCGCCGAGGCGGAGGCCGGCCGTGCCGCGCTCGGCGAGGCAGGCGGCCCGGCGGACGGGATCGGCCGGATCTCCTTCACCGGCGAGCGCCATGGCACCGCCGCTCCGATCACGCCCGAGGGCGAGCGCTCCCCCACCTTCGCGCCCCTGACCTCGGCCATCGCCGCTGCCCACGTGCATGAGCCCTTCCTCGCCAGCGCGCAGGAGGAGCATGACGACCTGGCTCTCGCCTTCGTCCCGGACTCCTATGCCACCGAGTACGCGCATCCGCGCAGCACGCGGATGCGGGAGGTGGTGGAGGACCTGCGCGCCCATCGCGGCGCGGGGCAGCGCCGGGCGCTGGCCCGCTCGGCGCTGCTGCAGGGATACCGGTTCGGGGCGGTGGCCCTGCCCGCCGGCGCCGGCGGGCGGGACGAGGAGGCCGCGTCCCGGCTGCGCGCGGCGCGGTCGCGGCCCCGCGTGCTCATGCTGGCCTCCTCCGTGCACCTGGACCCGGCGGTGCAGCAGGAGCTCGTCGCCCACCTCGAGGACGGCGGCGGTCTGCTGCTGCTCGGCCCTGTCCCGGAGAAGGATCTCGACGGCGCACCCTGCCAGGTCCTCGCAGATCACCTCGGCGTGCGCCCCCTCGAACCCGTGACCTGGGACCGTCCCGGCTGGTACCCGACCATCGCCGCACGCGGCTGGGCCGCTCCCCTGCCGCAGACCCGCGTGGGCTGGGTGCAGGGCATCCTCGCGGAACGCGGCGAGGCGATCCTGCACGACCTGCAGGGCCGGGTCGTCGGCGTCGACGTCGAGCTGTCCGCGGGGCGCGCCGTGGTGCTCACCGCCGGGCTGCCCTCGAGCCCCGCTCTGTTCGGCCGCGCCCTGGCGCGGCTCGGGGCGCGGCCGGGCCTGCCGCTGCACAGCTCCGCGCCCGGGGTGTTCACGACCTCGACCCGCGATGCCGCGGGAGACCGCCTGCTGCACGTGCTGAACACCTCCGGACATCGCCCCGAGGTGCGGCTCGGCGAGGGCCCCGACGCGGTCTCCCTGCGGCCCGCCCCGCATACCGGCTACATGCTCGCCCACGGCCTGACCGCCGCCGGGGTCCGCATCACACGGGCGAACGCCGAGCTCATGCGGATCTCCCCGGACGAGCTGGTCTTCGGGGAGCCCGCCGGGGACGAGACGGAGATCGAGCTCGGCACGGGCCGCACCGTCCTGGCGGCGAGCAGCCCTGCCGGGGCGCCGGCCCGGATCGACCGGGCAGACGGGCGCACCGTGGTCCGCGCATCCGGTCCCGTCACCCTGCAGCTGGGACCGGCGCAGGGGTGCTCAGAACGCCTCGGGCCCGGCGATTGACCGGCTCGAGGAGCGGGGACGCCGTCCCGTCCGGGTACGGCAGCGATCCCGCCCGGGAGCACGCGGGCCGCACGCCGATCGGCCCGCGGACGCGCACGGCGCACCGGCCGGGCCGGTGCGCCGTGCGCGGGCGGGAGCGGGGACGTGCACGCACGACCCCGCCGCATCACTCGCGGTCGAACAGGAGCCGGTAGGTGGCGCCCGCGATCGCGGCGCCGATCAGCGGCGCGAGGATGAACAGCCACACCTGGCCCAGCGCCGCGGGGTTGAACACCGCGACGGCGAGCGAGCGGGCGGGGTTCACCGAGGTGTTGGTGACCGGGATGGCGATGAGGTGGATGAGGGTCAGGGCGAGGCCGATCGCCAGCGGCGCGAAGCCGACCGGGGCACGGCCGTGGGTCACCCCGAGGATCACCCAGAGGAACACGGCCGTCAGCACGACCTCGAGGACGAAGGCGGACAGCAGGCCGTAGCCCCCGGGGGAGAGCTCGCCGTAGCCGTTGGTCGCGAAGGATCCCGCGGCGCCGGGATCGATCGAGAAGTCGGGGCCGCCGCTCGCGACGACGAACAGGACCGTGGCGGCGACGAGACCCGCCACGACCTGGGTCGCCATGTACGGCAGCACCGCTTTCGCCTCGATGCGACCGCCCAGGAAGACGCCCAGGGTGACCGCGGGGTTGAAATGGCCACCGGAGATGTGGCCGACCGCGTAGGCGCCGGTGACCACGGTCAGGCCGAAGGCGAGGGCGACACCCAGGAAGCCGATGCCCAGGTGGACGCCGTCCTGGTTCACGAAGCCGGCGGCGAGGACTGCGGAGCCGCAGCCTCCGAAGACGAGCCAGAAGGTGCCGAGGAACTCGGCGATCAGACGGGAGAGGAGGGATGGGGACGAGGAGGGGACAGGGGCAGGGGTCTCGGTCATGAGGACTCCAGGGGGAAGCGGGCATCCGCGGTGGATGCCCGGGGGCTCCAGCCTTCCCCGTCGCAGGGAGGCGCACAACATCCCACGCCGCACGGCGTCACATCGGCTTCCGCTCCCGCCGTGCCCGTGCAGCTCAGCGGTAGATGTCGGCGAAGGGGTTCGGGATGGCCTCCAGGAGGCGGCGGGTGTACTCGTCCTCGGGGTCGCGGATCACGTCGATGGCGCGTCCCTTCTCGACCAGACGTCCCTCGTGGAGCACGAGCACCTCGTCGGCGAGCATCCGGGCGCTGAGCAGGTCGTGGGTGATGTAGAGGATGCCCACGTCGGAGTCGGCGACGAGGCGGTGCAGGAGCTCGAGCACCTCGGCGCGGATGGACACGTCCAGGCTCGAGATCGGCTCGTCGGCGATGATCAGCTCCGGCTGCGCGGCGAGCGCGCGGGCGATCACGACGCGCTGACGCTGCCCTCCGGAGAGCTCATAGCCGTAGCGGCCGCGGTAGCGGGGGGCCGGGGTGAGGGCGACCCTCTCGAGCAGCTCGTCGATGGCCGCCCGCAGCTCCGCGCCCTTCATGGACCGATGGTTCTTCAGCGGCCGCGACAGGATGTACTCGAGGGTCTTGTTGGGGTTCAGCGAGGAGTACGGGTCCTGGAACACCATCTGCACGAGCTCGTAGTAGCCGCGCAGCGCCCGCCCCCGCAGCGCGGCGACATCGAGGTCGCCCGCACGGGAGCGGAAGGTGATGCGCCCCGCGGTCGGCGTCTCGACACCCGTGACCATCTTCGCGATCGTGGACTTGCCGGATCCGGACTGGCCCACGAGGGCGGTCACCATGCCGCGGCGCAGCTGGAAGGACACGTCGTCCACGGCGAGCGTCTCGCGGGTGCGCAGCCCCTCGCGGCTGCGGTACGTCTTGGACAGCTCCGCCACGTCGAGCAGGACATCGGCTGCGAGGGCCTCGTCCGACTCCTCGACGGACTTCTCGAAGGCAGGACCGGCGAAGCGGACGGTGATGGGGCCCAGCTCCGGGTCCGGTGGATCGGCGCGCTGACCATGGGCGACGTGGCAGGCCACGCGCGGCGGCTCCCAGGCCTCCCCGGCATCCACGGCGAGGGCCTGGACTCCCCCGGCGCGGCCGCGGGTCGGAAGCAGCGCGAGCGGCGGGGCGTCGGTGAGGCAGGTGGCGATCCTCTCCGGGCAGCGGGGCGCGAAGGGGCAGCCGATGAGCGGCAGCGAGAGGTCCGGCGGCCGGCCCGGGACGTAGGTGATGCGCACGGTCTCCTGCCGCGGGTCGCCGTAGGAGCCCAGCAGCCCCTTCGTGTAAGGGTGCAGGGGCTCGCGCAGCAGGTCATCGGTCGCGTGCTCCTCCACGATCCGGCCCGCGTACATGACGAGGATCCGGTCGGACAGGTCCATCACGGTGCCGATGTCGTGGCTGATGAACAGCACCGCGAAGCCCTGCTGCTCCTGGAGGGCGCGCACGTTCTCGAGGATCTCGCGCTGGACGACGACGTCCAGCCCCGTGGTGGGCTCGTCCAGCAGCACGAAGCGGGGCTCGTCGGCGAGGGCGAGGGCGAGGTTGACGCGCTGCTTCATGCCGCCGGAGAGCTCGTGCGGATAGGCGCGGATGAAGCGATGGTCGATGAGGACCAGGTCGAACAGCTCCTGGATCCTCCGGGTCACGGCCGCTCCCCGCAGAGAGGAGTGCAGCTCGATCGCGTCGCGGAACTGGGCCTCGATGCGGGTGACGGGGTTCAGCGCGTTCATCGAGGACTGGAACACGGTGGACACGTCCCGCCAGCGGTACGGGCGCAGAGCGTCCTCGTCCATGGCGGCGAGGTCCATCCCCTCGAACAGGACCTGCCCGCCGCTGATGCGGCCGGGCCGCTCGGTGAGCTGCAGGATCGCGGTCCCGAGGGTCGACTTCCCGGATCCGGACTCGCCGATCAGGCCCACGAACTCCCCCTCACGGATCTGGAGGGACACGTCGTCGACGGCGGTGATGTGGGGGCCCAGCCGGGGTTCGTAGCGCACGGACAGACCGCGCACGTCCAGCAGCGGCTCGCGGGGCGGTGCCGAGGTCATGTCAGGCGTCCTCTCGCAGGTGCGGGTTGCTGATGAGGTCGATGCCGAAGTTGATCAGGGTCAGCGCCATGATCAGGCCGGAGAGCATGAGGCCGGGTACCAGCAGCCAGATCCACAGGCCCTGGGCGAGGGCGCCCTGGAGCTGCGCCTGGTAGAGCATGGTCCCCCAGGAGACGGATTCGACGTTGCCGAGCCCCAGGAAGGACAGCCCGGCCTCGGCGCCGATGGCCCCGGTGGCGGCGCCGAAGAATCCGGCGGCGACGAGGCTCGTCATCTGCGGGAGGATCTCGCGGAAGATGATGGTGCCGGTGCCGTCCCCGGCGAACTTCGCGGCGGTGACGAAGTCCCGGTGGCGCAGGGTGATGATCTGGGCGCGCTTGGAGCGGGCCGGTCCCGCCCAGGAGATGATGCCGATGACGAGGATCGTGAACCACACGCTGCGCACCTCGGAGTAGGCCATGAGCGTGATGATGAGCGGCAGCGTCGGCACGACGAGGGCGACGTTGGTGAGCAGCCCCAGGACGTCGTCGACCCAGGTGCCCTCGAGGTATCCCGAGACGAGGCCGATCACGAGGGCGAGCACGGTCGCGAAGAGCCCGCCGAACAGGCCTACCAGGAGCGAGACGCGGGTGCCCCAGATGAGCTGGCTGAAGATGTCGGCGCCCTGGGTGGTGGTGCCCATCCAGTGGGCCTGGCTCGGCAGCTCGACGGGCCCGAAGGAGGTGTCGTCCCCGCGGTACGGGGCGATCAGCGGGGCCGCGAGGGCGAGGAGCACGTACAGGCCCAGCAGGACGATGCCGACCCGGGCCTTCTTCGAGGACCAGATGACCTGGTACCAGGTGGGGCCGGAGGCGATCCGGTCCGCGATCTGGGCCTCGCTCTGCTCGAGAGACCCCTCGTCGATGGTGTTCTCCGCCATGTCAGGACGCCTTCCGTGCGCGGGGATCGAGGACGCCGTAGAGCATGTCGGCCACGAGGTTCGCGACCAGGGTCCCGATGATGGTCAGCAGCAGCAGGGCCTGCAGCAGCGGGTAGTCCTTGCCCGCGGCGGCCTGCTGCATGAGCCGACCCAGGCCCGGGTAGTCGAAGGTGGTCTCGATGAGGATCTGCCCGCCGAGGATTCCGCCGAGCGCCATGGCGAGACCGGTGATCGAGGGCAGGAGCGCATTGCGGGCCGCGTACTTCAGCGCGATGTCCCGGTCCGGCACGCCCTTGGCGCGGGCCAGGCGGATGTAGTCCTCGCGCAGGTTCATGATCATGGTGTTGCGCATCCCGAGGATCCAGCCGACCGGGCCCAGCAGCATGAGCACGACCGCGGGCAGCACCGAGTGGTGCAGGGCGTCCAGGAGGAACGCGCCGTTCCAGCCGGGGGTCGAGGCCTCGTACCCTCCGGCCGTGGGGAACCAGCCCATGACGTAGCCGAAGGCGAAGAGCAGCAGGAGCGCGATCCAGAACGACTGCAGGGTCCCGATGAAGGTCGAGCCGATCGTGACGACCGAGTCGAACATCGAGTTGCGGCGCCAGGCGGCGAAGGCGCCGAGGACCGTGCCGAGGACGAACGACAGCGCGAGCGTCACGCCGACCAGCACGAGCGTCCAGGGCAGCGCCCGGCCGATCACCTCCGTCACGGGGGCCGGGTAGTAGATGTAGGACAGCCCGAAGTCACCGCGCAGCAGGCTCGCGAGGTAGCCGAGGTACTGCTGGAGCAGATTGCCCTCGGGCTCGCCGAGCATGGCACGCATGGCCTCGATCTTGGCGGGGTCGATCTCCGCGTCCTTGCCGGAGAGGCGCTTCACCATCATCTCCGCCGGATCGCCGGGCTGCAGGCGCGGGATGAGGAAGTTCAGGGTCACGGCCGCCCACAGGGTGAGCAGGAAGTAGCCGATCCGTCGCAGGAAGTAGCTCATCGGCGGTCACTGCTGCGGCGGCGTCAGCCGGGTCATGATCATGAGCATGTCGGAGTTGGTCGCGTAGGGGTCCTCCTCGCTGGGCCAGCCGACGGCCTTGTCCGTCCGGTAGATCATGCGGGCGGGCGCGTAGATGAGCGGGGTCACCGGGTACTGGGTCATCATGATGTCGACGAGCTGGCCGGTGAGCTCCTTCTGCTGCGCGGGGTCCGTCGCGCCGGAGAGCTCGGCGACGATCTCGTCGGTCGCGGGGTCGATCCATCGGCCCACGTTCGCCTTGACGGTCTGCTTGTCGGGGACCTGGTCCGAGGCGAGCTTGGAGCCGAGGTTGCGGGCGACCTCGCAGGCGCCGTGGAGGTACTCCAGGCACATGTCGAACTCGGCGTCCTTCTTGTTCTGGTCGACGGCGTCCGGCGGGGAGGTCTGCACGGAGGCGTTGATCTTCATGGCCTGGAGGTTGCGGACGACGACGTCCGCCGTGGCCTGGTAGTCGATCCAGCCGGCCTGGACCGTGAAGGTCGGGGCGAGGGGGCTGCCGTCCTTCATCGTGCGGAAGCCATCGGGGCCCACGACGTAGCCCGCCTCGTCGAGCATGGTCTCCGCGGCCGCGGTGTCGAAGGGGAGGACCGTGTCCGTGCCCGCATACGCCTCGGGCAGGAGGTCCTCGGCATAGGGCAGCTTGAGCCCCGTCTGCGAGGCGGGCGCCATGACTCCGTAGGTCGCCTTCGCGCTGATCTCGTCCTTGTCCAGGCCGTGGCTGAGGGCTGCGCGGAAGGCCGCGTCGTCGAAGGGCGCCCGGGTGAGGTTGTAGGTGAGGACCGTGGACCCGGCCGGGGCGTACCAGAAGTGGTTCAGCTCCGGGTCCTTGTCGGCGAAGGACTGCTGGGGGTTGGGGATCTCGCCCCAGTACGCGTCGAGCTCCCCGGCGGTGAGCTTCAGCGCCGCGTTGGTGGCGTCGTAGTTGCCCTCGAGGACGAGGGTGTCGACGAGGACCTTGTCCGCCTGCCAGTAGTCCTCGCGGCGGGTCATGGTCAGGCGGCGGCCGTTGTAGGACTCGACCTGGAAGGGTCCGGTGCCCACCGGCGCCGTGTCGACGTGCTGCGCGGGGTCGCCGACGGATCCCCACACGTGCTTCGGCAGCACCTTCGCCGTGATGAGCGAGTCGAACTTGGCGGCGGCGTTGCCGGAGAACGCGATGGTGACGACCTGGCCGTCCGCGGTGACGGAGTCGGCGTGCGCTCCGAAGGTGTCGTTCCACAGGCCGATGTCGTCCGCCGCCGGGAACTCCTTGCGCATGGTCAGCGTGAACACGACGTCCTCCGCGGTCAGCGGCGTGCCGTCGGACCAGGTCACGCCCTCGCGGATGGTGAAGGTCAGGGTCTGCGGGTCCACCCAGGCGTAGTCCGTCGCGAGCCAGGGCACGACCTCGCAGTTCACGGAGCTGCGGATCATCAGCGGCTCGTAGAAGTACGTCTTCGTGGTCGCGTTCGGGGAGAACGGGTTGTAGTTCTCGATGCCGGCGACGTTCTCCGCGACCTCGGCGGGGAGCGTCAGCTGCGGGATGGAGGTGCCGTCGCCGACCGGGGCGGGCGCGTCGCTCTTCGTGGCGATCCGGCCGGAGCAGGCGGTGGTGCCGAGGGCGAGGGCGGCCATGAGCGGCGTGCCGGCGAGGAGGGTGCGTCTCTTCATCGAGGGCTCCTGAACGTCTGCGATCAGGGGGTTCCCGGGTCCCCGGAGGGCCCGGGCTTCGCGAGGGGACCTGATCGTCGTCGATGGGACGTCGCCCGCGAGGAGGAGCGGGGACGTGCGAAGTACCATGATGTTAGCGCTTACATCGCGGGCGTCAAGCCTCCGCGACCCCGGAGGCGGATTCGCCGCTCCTGTCGCCGATCAGCGCCCCGGATGGCGCGGGGCTCGGCGAATCCGGTCGGCGACCAGCGACCGGGGCTCAGCGCCGGGCCGGGGACAGCTCGCGCTCGAGGAACAGGCTCGCCGCGCCGATCGCACCGACGTCATCGCCGAGCCGGGAGGACTCGATGAGCACGCCGTGCTCCCGCCCGGCGCCGTCCAGGGCGCGTTCGCGCAGCTCCGGGAGGGCGAGCTCCGCCAGGAGGCCCCAGTAGGGCCCTCCGATGATGATCCGGTGCGGGTCGTGCACGCCGATCAGGGTGCGCAGCGCCTCGCCCAGGGCGCGGCCATGCCCGGCGATGATCTCCCGCGCCGCGGCGTTCCCGGCCATCGCGAGGCGGACGAGGTCGGCGAGGGCATCGGCCACCCTCTCCTCGCCGACCGCATGGCCGGTGACCGCAGCGGCCGCGGCGGGAGCAGTGCAGGCCACGGCGATCCCGGGGGCGCAGGGGAGCAGCTCCAGCTCACGGGCGCGGGCGAGGAGCGCGGAGGCATCGGTGTACAGACCGAGGCACGCGCGCCGCCCGCAGGCGCAGACCGGGCCGTCCAGCCCGGTGGGGAGGTGGCCGATCTCGCCGGCCTGGGTGGTGCTGCCGCGGTGCACGGTGCCGTCGCCGGCGACGGCGGACCCGACGCCCGCGCCCACGTAGATGTACAGCACCGTCTCGTCGCCGGGGACGCTCCCCGCCCAGGACTCGGCCGTGAGAGCGGCGTTGGTGTCCTTGTCCAGGACGACCCGCAACCCGGTGGCGGCCTCGAGCTGCGCGACGATCGGGACATGGCGCCAGGTGGGCAGCCAGGGGGGATCCAGCAGGATGCCGCGGGCGGAGTCCAGACCCGCAGGCGCGGCGATCCCCAGCCCGGCGACGGCGCCTGCCACGTCTCCGCCGTCCGCGGCGGCGAATCCCTCCGCACGCAGCTGCCCGAGCATGTCCGCGACGGCGTCGCCGATCCGCCGCACGTCCGCCTCGGGGCTCGAGGCGGGCAGCCCCAGGGATCGCTGGGCGACGACGCGTGCGAGCAGGTCGACGATCACGACGGTCACCTGGGCAGGGTCCAGGTGCACGCCGGCGGCGAGCATCGCCCGGGGCACGATCCGCAGGACGGTCGAGGGCTTCCCCCGCCCGTTGCTGCGGGTGCCGTCCGTCTCCACGAGCCCACGGTCGATCAGGCGTCGCACGATCTGGGAGACGGCCTGGCGGGACAGGCCGCTGCGACGCATGACCTCGGCCTGCGCGATGCCGTCCTCGCCCAGGCGGATGGCCTGCAGGACGACCATCTCGTTGCGTGCCCCGATGTCGGGCATCGTCGATCCGCGCATCGCACCTCCTCCGCTCAGGATGCGTCCGTGGCGGGCAGCGGCGCCCGCGCGTCCGTGGTCGGCGTCGGTGCGCAGGGTCGTCGCTCGACGAACCCCCAGGGACCCGTTGCCTTATGTCCATCGGTGTGAGTAATGTACCTCGCGAAGAGACGGAGTGGTCCCTGCCACACGGATCGGCGGCCTCCTCGGGCCCGCCCGCGCAGTCGCCGCTCCGTCCCCGTCCCGGCGCGTCGACGATGGTGCGCCGCTACTCGGAAGGGAGAACGATGAGCGCCACCGACATGGGCGGCTCGCTCGCCGGAGGCAGCGACGCCGCCGCGCGATCCGCACCGACGCTCGACCGGTCCTCTCGCGGCCGCCGCCGCATGACCCAGACCAACAAGCGCAATCTGAAGCTGGGGCTGCTGTTCATCTCGCCCTGGATCATCGGCCTGGCGGTCTTCATCCTGTACCCGGTCACGTACTCGATCGCGCTGAGCTTCACCCGGTACTCGGGCATGGAGGCGCCGACGTGGGTGGGCCTGCAGAACTACGTCACCGCGTTCACGGACCCGATGGTCGCGAAGGCCACCGGGAACACCCTGTTCTACGCGGTCATCGCCGTGCCTCTGGGCCTCGTGGTCGCGCTCACCCTCGCGATCGCGATGAACCAGAACGTCCGCGAGGTCGCGTGGTACCGCACGATCTTCTATGCGCCCTCGCTCATCCCCGCGTTCGCGATGTCGTTCATCTTCATCGTGTTCCTGAATCCGCAGTTCGGTCTGTTCAACCAGATCATCAACGTGTTCGGCGGCGCGAACGTGAACCTGCTGGGTGATCCCACGGGCGTGAAGATCGCGATCATCCTGATGGCGCAGTTCGGTGCCGGGAACGCGGCCCTGATCTTCCTCGCGGGCCTGCGGAACGTGCCGAAGACGGTGTACGAGGCGGCGCGCGTGGACGGAGCCGGGCCGATGCGCCAGTTCCTGTCGATCACGCTGCCGCTGCTGAGCCCGGTGCTGCTGTTCAACCTCATCACCGGCGTGTCCGGTGCGCTGCAGGTGTTCACCGAGGCCTACGTGGTCACCAACGGGACCGGCGACCCCGACGCGGGTGCGCTGTTCTACATGATGTACCTGTACAAGAACGCGTTCGGCTTCGCGGAGCTCGGCTATGCCTCCGCCCTCGCCGTGCTGCTGTTCCTGGCGGGTCTTGCCCTGGCGCTGCTGATCTTCTGGCTCTCGCGCCGACTCGTGAACTACGACGTGGACGCTGCCTGATGACGACGAACCTGACATCGAAGATCGGGCCCGATGCCTCGGGCCTCGCCGAGCGCCGCCGTCAGAAGGCGGAGGACTCCGACCAGTGGGGCCGTCGCGCCGACGGCACGATCCGGCCGTGGTACTCCACGCTCATCGCGCGGATCGTGATGATCGCGCTCAGCGTGCTGTTCCTGCTGCCGCTGTACTGGATGGTCATCTCCGCCCTGAAGTCCGATGAGGAGCTCGCGAAGTTCCCGCCGACGCTGTGGCCGCAGGCCGCGGAGTTCGGGAACTTCGTCAAGGCCGTCACCGCGATGCCGTTCCTGCAGTTCTTCACGAACTCCGCGATCATCACGATCTCGGTCGTGGTGCTGTCGGTGGTCGCGAACTTCATCATCGCCTACGGGTTCTCGTGCATCGACTGGCCTGGCCGGGACAAGGTCTTCTACATCGTCATCGCGACGCTGTTCCTGCCGTTCCCCGTCACGCTGATCCCGATGTTCGACATGTGGGCCCGCCTCGGCGCGGTGAACACGTTCGCACCGCTGATCGTCCCCGCCGCGTTCGGGTCCGCGTTCTACGTGTTCCTCCTGCGGCAGTTCCTTCTGCAGATCCCCCGCGACATGCTGAACGCCGCCCGCGTCGACGGTGCGAGCGAATGGACGATCCTGTGGCGCCTCGTGTTCCCCACGGCCCGTCCCGCGCTGACCACGGTCGCGATCTTCGCCGCGGTCGGTGCCTGGAACGACTTCATGGGCCCGCTGATCTACCTGCAGGACGAGCGGGTGCAGACGCTGTCCATCGGTCTGCAGACGTTCAAGTCGGTGAACGCGCAGGACGTGTCGTTCAACCAGCTCATGGCGGCGTCGTTCCTCGTGATCCTGCCGCTGCTGATCCTGTTCTTCATCTTCCAGCGGTACTTCATCCGCGGCATCACCATCGGAGGCTTCAAGTGATCGACAGGCGACGTTTCCTGGGCGGCGCGGGACTGGCCGCCGCCGCGACCCTCGGCGCCTCCTCCTGCGCACGCAGCGGCCCGACCGGAGACAAGGTCATCCGGTACTGGGGCATGGGCGCCGCGGACAAGGACAAGGACGAGATGGTCCGCGACGCCTTCCTGCAGACCGATGCGGGCAAGGGCGTCGAGATCGTCATCAACCAGGTCCCCTCCTCCGGCAACGCCGACATGAGCCAGATCATCACGGCCGTGCGCGGCGGCACCGCCCCGGACCTGTGGTGGATGGACCGGTTCAACGGTGTGCAGAACGCCTCGATCGGCCTGCTCGAACCCATCGACCCGCTCATCGAGGAGTACGAGGACGTCTCCCCCGAGGAGTTCAAGAAGCAGTGGATCCAGTTCGCGATCGACGAGCTCACCTATGACGGACAGACCTACGGTCTTCCCACCTCGACCGACGCCCGCGGCCTGCTCTACAACGAGAACATCCTCCGCGACCGCGGCATCGACCTCGACATGTTCGATCCCGAGCAGCACGTCATCACCTGGGACGAGCTGCGCGAGGTCGCCCGGCAGTGCACCCACGAGGACGACCGCGGCAACTACGACATGCTCGGCTTCGCACCCTGGCAGGACCAGGGCACGCCGTACACCTGGGCCTTCGGCATGGGCGCCGAGGTGTACGACAACGATTCCGGGCAGATCACGCTGGACTCCCCGCAATGGCAGGCGGTGTTCGAGATGTACGCGGACTGGGCCGAGGAGTTCCCCTACTCCAAGGTCGACGCCTTCTACGCGACCTACCAGCCGCCGAACGCGCCGCCCACCCAGAACGCGCTGTTCTCGGAGCGCCTGGCGATCACCCCGACCGGGCCGTGGCAGATCCAGGGCAACAAGAAGTACGCCCCGCACCTGCCGCTGAAGTGGACCTGGCTGCCGGTCGAGAAGGAGGGCGACTCGACATACACCTGGTCGGGCGGCCAGTCGCTCGTGATCCCCAAGGGCGCGAACATCACCAAGACGCTCTGGGAGTATCTGAAGTTCCACGCCGGCTACCCCGGGCAGGCGATCTACCAGCCGATCCTCGGCAACCTGCCCACCAACATCCAGGCCATCGTCGAGAAGAAGTACGACCCGGGGGCTGAGCTGTTCCGGCAGATGCTCCCGACGTCCACCTCCCGTCCGCCGCTGCCCGTCGGGACCGCCGTCTGGGACACGCTGGACCGGTCCAAGACCTCGGTCACCATCGGCTCGAAGTCTCCCCGTGAGGCCGCCGAGGACAACCAGGCGCTCATCGCCCCCAAGATGTCGCTGTTCCCCGGGTTCCGGATGCCGGACACCTACGGGCAGCCCAGCGAGATCCCCGAGAGCTGATCCCACCCCTGCGGGCCGGGCTCCGCCGACCGGAGCCCGGCCCGCGCCGTCTTCCCCTCCCCTCTGCTCCTCCCCGCCGCACCCGGCCCCTCCGGGCGCGGCGCCCGCCCGGAACCACCTCACGGAAAGAAGGATCCTTCCCCATGTCCTCACCCCAGACCCCGGCCGCGCCGCTGCGCATCGCCGTGCTCTCCGCCTGGCACGTCCACGCCGAGGAGTACGGACGGGCCGCGATCGACCATCCCGGCACCGAGCTCGTCGCCGTGTGGGACGACGACGCGGAGCGCGGGCAGGACCTCGCCCGGCGCCTCGAGGTGCCCTTCGAGGCCGATCTCGACGCGCTCCTCGCCCGCGAGGACCTCGACGGAGTCACCGTCACGACCGCGACCAGCGACCACGACGCGGTGATCGGCGCCGTGCTCGCCGCCGGCAAGCACGTGTTCACCGAGAAGCTCCTCTCCCCCACGGTCGCGGGCTGCGACGCCCTGATCTCCGCGGCCGAGGCCGCGGGCCTGGCGCTGACCGTCTCCCTCCCGCGCCTGTCCCACGGCTACACCGTCGCGCTGCGCGAGGTGCTCGACTCCGGCCGCCTGGGCCGCCTGACCTACTCCCGGGTGCGCCTGGCCCACAACGGCTCGACCGCGAACTGGCTGCCCGCGCGCTTCTACGATCCGGTCGAGGCGCTCGGCGGCGCGTTCTCCGACCTCGCCGCCCACCCCGTGTACCTCACCCAGCTGATCCTGGGCACGGACGCGGCCGCGGCGAGCGCCACGTACACCGACATGACCGGCCGCGGCGTCGAGGACAACGCGGTGGTCACCGCGACCACGGCCGACGGTGCCATCGGCGTGATCGAGACCGGCTTCGTGACCCCCGCGAGCCCTTTCACCATCGAGGTGCAGGGGACCGAGGGCACGCTGCTGTACGGCTTCGAGCAGGACGCGCAGGGCACCCCCGTGATGCGCGTCGGCACCGGATCCGGATGGGACGCGATCGACGTCCCGGCCGATGCACCGGCCCCCTTCTCGCTGTGGGTCGAGGCGATCCGCAGCGGCGAGCCCACCCGGGAGAACCTCGAGAGGGCCCGCGCCCTGACCTCCCTGACCATCGCCGCGAACGCCCTCGCCCGCGGCTGACCCCGATCCGCGGCGCACGGGCCCTCCGCGCGCCGCCCCACGGCCGATCCCCCTCGGCCCGCATCCCGCAGACCACGATCTCTCCAGGAGAACCCCTGACATGACCATCGCATCACCCGTCCGCGTCGGCATCATCGGCGGCGGCGGCATCGCCAGCGCCCATCTGAACGGATACGCAGCGGCCGGCGACGCAGTCCGCGTCACCGCGATCGCCGACGCCTTCCCCGAGACGCTCGAGAGGCGCGTCGAGGAGCTCGGCGTGAAGGGCTACGCCGATTTCACCGACCTCGTGAAGGACCCGGAGGTCGACGCCGTCGACATCTGCCTGCCCCACCACCTGCACCGCGATGCGATCGTCGCCGCGGCCGAGGCCGGCAAGCACATCCTGTGCGAGAAGCCGCTGTGCCTCTCGCCGGAGGAGGCGAAGGATGTCCGCGAGGCCGTCCAGAGGAACGGCGTGACGCTGATGTGCGCGCACAACCAGCTGTTCATGCCGGCCGTGGCCAAGGCCAAGGAGCTGCTCGACTCCGGCGCTCTCGGCGACGTGTACGAGGTCCGCACGACCGACTCGTTCTACAACAACTTCGACCCGGCGAACATGGGCTGGCGCGCGAAGGCCGCGACCTCCGGCGGCGGCGAGTACATCGATACCGGCTACCACCCCACCTACCTGCTCATGCATCTCTCGGGCGGGCGCCCCGAGAAGGTCTTCGCGATGATGTCGACGCACCGTCTGACCTTCATGGAGGGCGAGGACTCTGCGCAGGTGCTGGTCCGCTTCGACAACGGCTCCGTGGGCCAGCTCGTGACTTCCTGGGCCTACCAGGCCGCTCCGGGCACGGACCGCTTCAGCGTGGTCGGCTCGAAGGGCTCGCTGTCCTCCGACGGCACCACCCTGCGCGTGAAGCTGCACGCGGAGGACGAGGAGCAGGTCTTCGAGCACGAGGAGGTCGACACCTTCGCCGCGGAGATCGCCGATTTCCTCGAGTGCCTCACCACCGGCAAGCGCCCGCTGAACACGGAGGACGAGGGCATCGCCGTGCTGGGCATCATCCTCGCCGCCTACGAGAGCGCGAAGACCGGCGCCGCCGCGGACGTGCCCGCCGTCTGATCGGGGCGGGCGCCGGGCGGAGGGGCCGTGAGGAACGAACGACCCCGCAGCCCGGTGCCCCCACCGATCGGACATCCCACACCGTCTGATCGGGGCGGGCGCCGGCGCCCTCCCATGAGGTGAGCGTGGCGAACCAAAGAGACCCCTGTCCTGGTTCGCCACGCTCATCTCCTCCGGGCTCGGGAGGCGGGGTCCGCCTGGGGGAGGATGGCGGCGGGCTCGGGTCCGCCGCGAGGCCGATGCGCGGGCGGCGGCCCGACCCGTACCGTCGAGGACATGATCCAGGAACTGCAGGAACTGTTCACCGACCTCGACGATGCCCAGCTCTTCGGCCTCGGAGCGGTCGGCCTGGTGGCCCTCGCCGCCGTGGTCTGCCTCGTGCTGTGGATCGCGACGCTGTTCTCGGTGCTCGGCTCCACCTACGGCGGCGGGATGAAGCTGCTGCTGATCATCCTCTGCTTCGCGTTCCCGGTGCTGGGGCCGCTGGCCTGGTTCGTGATCGTCAAGGGCAACCAGCCCTCGTACCGGTACGCGTACCGGCGCTGACCCCGGCCCCGGCATCAGCGCGCCGCGGGAGAGCCTCAGGTCGCGCGCAGCACCCCGGTGACGAGGTACACGACGCACAGCGCCCCCAGCAGCAGCACGATCCCCGTCGCCAGCAGCATCGGCAGTCCGGACCGATGCAGGGAGTCCCGCGCCACCAGCACGGTCTGCTCGCGGTGGTAGCGGTGCGCCGCGCCGATGTACGCGAGCACCGCCGCCCCTGCGACCAGCAGCCCGATCACGACCGCGGGCAGGCCCACCGTCGGGACGGTGAAGCGCATGGCGACCAGGCCGCCGGCTGCGAAGGACAGGCAGGTCCGGCGCCAGGACAAGAAGGTGCGCTCGACCTGCAGGCCGGGGTCGAAGAGCTGCCGCGCAGAGCCCGCGGGGATCGGTGCGGGCGCATCGGGGCCCGACGAACCGTCCTCCGAGGCGTCCCGCACCTCCGGGTCCTCGTCCGAGCGATCGCTCATGCGAACAGGCCGATCGCCACGAGCGCGGCCGCGAGGATCACCCCGACCACGAGGATCCCGCCGACGGCGAGGCCCGGCAGCGGCGCGCCGCGGCGCAGGGAGCGCTCGGTCGCGGCCCAGCCCAGCCAGGCCTGCACCGCAGCGAGGGTGCCGAGGCAGACGAAGACGGCGGCGGCGGCCACGCGCCAGGCGACCGCCTCCGGCAGGGCGAGGGCCTCGAGGGCGAACGCCCCCGCGTACAGGGCGAGCGCCGTGCGCAGCCAGGCGAGGAAGGTGCGCTCGTTGGCGAGGCTGAAGCGGGCATCGGGCTCGGTGCCCTCCCGGTAGACGGAGGCGGGGAAGCGGCGGTCGTCGTTCATGCATCGGCCTTTCGCAGGGACGCGGTGCGGAAGCCGGCGTTGCCCATCGAGGAGTCGGGGGTGTTCTGGGAGCGGGCCGAGTTCCGGTAGCGGTTGCAGTACGAGATGTGGCACAGGTAGCTGCCGCCGCGCAGCACGCGGACCTCGCCGTCGGCGGGGCCGATGGGGTCGGTCACGAGGGCGCGGTGCTCGGCGGTGGTCCCCCGCCGGTAGGTCAGCGGGTGGAAGACGTCCTCGCACCATTCCCACACGTTGCCGACGCTCTGCCACAGCCCGTAGCCGTTGGGCGCGAAGGTCCGCGCCGGGGCGGTGGTCAGGAAGCCGTCCTCGCACGTGTTGCTGCGGGGGAAGTCGCCCTGCCAGATGTTCGCGCGCCAGCCGCCGTGGCCGGGATCGCCGCCGGTGTCCGGCTCCTCGTCCCCCCAGGGGTACTTCGCCCCCTCCAGGCCGCCGCGGGCGGCGTACTCCCATTCCGCCTCGGTGGGCAGGCGCCGGCCGGCCCAGGCGCAGTACGCCCGGGCGTCGTTCCAGCTGATGTGCGTGACCGGATGGTCGCCGATGCCGTCGATGCTCGAGCGCGATCCACCCGGCCGGCGCCAGCACGCTCCTCTCACCCCGGCCCACCAGGGAGTTCCCGAGGCAGGACCCATGACATCGGATTCCGGTGCGGCGATCGCGAGGTGGAAGACGGCGGAGAAGCCGAAGGACTCGGCCTCGGTGAGGTAGCCGGTGTCCTCGACGAAGCGGGCGAAGTCGTCGTTGGTGACCGTGGTCGCGTCGATGTCGAAGGCGCCGAGGGAGACCTCGTGACGGGGCGTCTCGCCGTCGGCGCGGTTGCGGTCCCCGGAGGAGTCGCCCATGACGAACGTTCCCGCGGGGACGTGCGCCTGCGGGATGCGGTGGCGGCCTCCGGCGGGCGCGCTCCCGGGGGAGGCGTCGACGCCGGGCCCCGCACCGATCGTCGCGACCTGTGCACGCCCGGGCATGCCGCAGCCGCACCCGCAGCCCGGTCCCGCGTCCTCCGTCATGGCTCCTGCTCCTCCTGCTCGTCGCGATGCCGCGACCGACCTCGGCCGCGGCGCCCTCCGATCCTCTCAGGCCTGGCTGATGCTTGCGCGCCCCGCCCGTCTCCGTTCCGGACCGCGGCGAGCGCCGCACCGGGCCGGCGGGGCTCTCTCTCCTGTGCGAACCGGGCCGTCCGCGGTCCCGCAGGGCCGTCCCCGCCCGGCTCTACCCTGGGTTCCATGACAGCCCTGTCCCAGCCGCCGCCTCCCGTCCCGGCGGGCGCCGGCGCCCGGGTCGACCTCGTCCTGGAGGGCGGCGGAGTCAAGGGCATCGCGATCGCGGGGGCGCTCGAGGTGCTCGAGGAGCGCGGCTACCGGCCATGCCGCATCGCGGGGTCCTCGGCCGGAGCGATCGCCGGGGCGCTGGTCAGCGCCGGGGTCCCGGCGCCGCAGCTGGTGGAGATCCTGCGGGCCACGGACTTCCATCGCTTCGAGGACGGCCCTGCTTGGACCCGGGTCCTTCCCGGCAGAGCGCTCGAGATCCTCCTCCATCAGGGGATCCATCGCGGTGACGCGCTCGCGGACTGGCTGGCCGAGCAGCTGCAGGCGCACGGCACCGACCCCGGCTGCGGCGATCCGCACCGCACCTTCGGCGCGCTGCGCTGGAGCGACCCGGACGGGCCGGGCGCTCCAGCGGCCCCGGAGCTCGAGCACCGCCTCGTGGTGACCGCCTCGGATCTCTCCGCCGGCCGCCTGCGCCACCTGCCGCGGGACGCCTCGGCCTACGGGATCCGGCCCGATGACCTGCGGATCCTCGACGCCGTCCGTGCCTCCGTCGCGATTCCCCTGTACTTCCGTCCGGTGCGCTGGCCTGTCCCGGGCGGACTCGACGCCTGGCTGGTCGACGGCGGGCTGCTGTCGAACTATCCGATCGACGTGTTCGACGCCCCGCCCGGCGACCTGCCGCGCTGGCCCACCTTCGGCATCAAGCTCTCCGGACGCCCCGAGACCGACTTCGGCATCGTCACCCGGATCACCGGCCCGCTGAGCTACGCGAAGGCGGTGGCGGACACCGTCACCGGCTTCTACGACCGCATGCACATCGAGTCCTCGCATGCGGTAGCCCGCACGATCTTCATCGACACGCACGACGTGCGCCCCACCGACTTCGACCTGACCGCCGCGCAGCGGGAGATGCTCTACCGGAGGGGCCGCGCGTCCGCGACCGAGTTCCTCGACGGCTCCGCGCGCCAGGAGCCCTGGGACTTCGACCGCTACATCGCGCGATACCGCACCGCGACGGCGGCCGGGCCGTGACCGGCGCGCGGCCCATCGGCCGCCGCGGCGCGGGCCCGCCCCGTCAGACGGACCAGTCCAGCCGCGGCGTGTCCGGGCCGGTGTACGGCGCGTCCCCGACGGAGGCCTGCAGCCGCGCGAGCTGATCCTCCAGCTGCGCGCGGACGGACGCATGCGCCGGATCGTCGGCGAGGTTCGTGAGCTCCGCCGGATCGGCGAGCAGGTCGTACAGCTCGAACTCCTCCGGCCAGATCCGATCGCTCGACCCGGGCGTGCCCAGCCCGTCGTTGTAGTAGTGGATGAGCTTGTGGGTGCGGGTGCGGATCCCGTAATGCGCGGGCGCCCGATGGTTCGGGTCGTCGTGCTCCCAGTAGCGGTAGTAGATCTCCTCGGGCCAGTCCTCGACCCGCTCGCCGCGCAGCCACGGCAGGAAGCTGCGGCCCTGCTGCGCCGGCAGCGCCTCCTGCGGCGCGATCCCGCAGGCCTCCAGGAGCGTCGCGGCGATGTCGACGTTCGTGAGCATCGCGTCCACCGCGGTCCCAGCGGGAATGCGGCCGGGCCAGCGGACCAGCATCGGCATGGTCAGCGACTCGTCGAACATGAGCCGCTTGTCGAACCAGCCGTGGTCGCCCAGGAAGAAGCCCTGGTCGGAGGTGTACACGAGGATCGTGTCATCCGCTCGGCCGTGCTCGTCGAGCCAGGTGGACAGCGCACCCACGGAGTCGTCGACCGCCTGCACCGTCTGCAGGTAGTCCCGCATGTAGCGCTGGTACTTCCAGGAGCTGCGCTCGCGCCAGTGCTCCTCCCCCTCGAGCTCCGGCGGCACCGGTTCCTTGTAGTCCGTCTCCACCATGTCGTCCAGGGTCATCTTCACCTGCTGGACGGCGGAGCTCATGCTCGCGTGGTCGTCCCACATCGTCTCCGGCTCCGGGATCGTCCCGACCTCGTACAGCCCGGTGTGGCGCGGATGCGGGATCCAGGGCCGATGCGGCGCCTTGTGGTGGACCAGCAGACAGAACGGGTCGTCCTCCTCGAGGGAGTCGAGGAAGTCGATCGCCTGCTGGGTGACGATGTCCGTGGCGTAGCCGGGGATCGTCTCCTCGCCGCCCGGGCCGATCATCACCGGGTCGACGTACTCGCCCTGGTCCGGGAAGATCCTCCAATCCTCGAAGCCGCGAGGCAGGGCCTTCTCCGCCGTGCCCAGGTGCCACTTGCCGTACAGCGCGGTGCGGTACCCGCGCCCCTGCAGCACCTCCGGGAAGGTGGGGACGCGGTAGTCGAACTGGGAGTAGATGGAGCAGGCGCCGTTGACGTGGCTGTAGGTGCCGGTCAGGATCGAGGCCCGCGAGGGCGTGCAGATCGAGTTCGTGCAGTACAGGGCGTCCATCCTCGCCCCCTGCTCGCCGATCCGGTCGATGTGCGGGGTCCTGTTCACGCGGCTGCCGTAGGCGCTGATCGCATGGGCGGCGTGGTCGTCGGTGAGCACGAAGACGATGTTGGGGCGGGTCATGGGTGTCCTTCCGCGGCGAAAGATCCGACGTCTCCATCCTCCCGCTGTTCGGAGCCGATGTCGAACCCGCGGAAGCACGCGGAGACGCCGACGGCACCTCGACCTCGAGATGAACACGCCTTCGGTATCGTGAGGTCATGAGCACGAAGGACGATGTCCGCGAGCTCGCGCTCGCCCTGCCCGAAGTCACCGAGAAGCCCTGCTACGGGACGCCGGCCTTCTACGCCGGCGGGCGGATCTTCGCCCGCATGCACGAACAGCCCGGCGTGCTCGTGTGCTGGCTGAAGGACCTCGACAGCAAGGAGATGCTGCTCGCCGCGGCCCCTGAGGCGTTCTTCACGACCGACCACTACCGGGGGCACGCGAGCGTGCTCGTGCGTCTGGAGCACGTCGACCGCGTGGAGCTGGGGGAGATGCTCGCCGAGGCCTGGGCGGTGCGGGCCCCGGCCCGGCTGCGGACGAAGCACGGCGACGGCTGAGCCGGCGAGGTCCCGGCCCGATGAGCCCCGCATCGCCCCGGTGACCCGCGTGGTGAGGTCGCCGTCGCACAGAGCCCACCGCCCCCGGCAGCCCGACCTGCCCGGCGGCGAATGATCATCGTGGGCTGGCGTTCCATTCCGGTTGCGGAGAGGGAACGCCAGCCCACGATCGACGGAGGCCGGGCACCAGGCGGCGCACGGACCGCGGGGAGGAGCGAGGGTCAGGCCGGGGCCGGGGCGTCCGGCTCCTCCTCGTCCGGGCCCTGTGCGCGCGGCTGTTCATCGGCCGCGCCGCTCGCCACCCGCTCCTCCTGCGCGCGCCGCCGCTCGGCACGTCGGGCCGCGCGCCGCTCCAGCTTCCGCTCGCGGCGGCCGCGGACCAGCACGTACAGCACGGGCACGAGCACCAGGGTCAGCAGCGTCGAGCTGGTCAGGCCGCCGATCACCACGATCGCGAGCGGCTGCGAGATGAACAGCCCGCCGCCCGTCAGACCCAGCGACATCGGCACGAGCGCGAACACGGTCGCCGCCGCGGTCATGAGGATGGGCCGCAGACGCAGGCGCGTCCCGTGCAGGACCGCGTCCATCAGCTCCATGCCCTCCGCGCGCAGCTTCCCGATGAGGTCCATGAGCACGATCGCGTTGGTGACCACGATGCCGATCAGCATCAGCAGGCCGATGAGGGCCGGCAGGCCCAGAGCCGTGTCCGTGAGCAGCAGCAGCACGACCGCACCGGTCGCCGCGAACGGGATCGAGACCAGCAGGATCAGCGGTTCGACGAGGCTGCGGAAGGTCCCGATCATCACGAGCAGCACGAGCGCGATCGCGGCGAGCATCGCGATCCCGAGCTGGGTGAAGGACTCCATCATCTCCGCGTCGGCGCCCTCGACCACGAAGCTGACGCCGTCGGGGAGATCGGTCGAGGCGGTGAGCTCGGCGACCCCGGCGGAGACCACGTTCAGCTGGTCGGGGCCCGGCGTCAGGCTCACCGTGATCTGCCGGGTGCCGTCCTGGCGGGAGATCGTCGCGGGCACCGGCTGCTCGGAGACCTCCGCGATCTCCCCGACCGTGATCGGCTCGCCGGTGATGTCGGTGAGGCCCTTCTGCCGCTCGGCGAGCGCGTCCTGCTCCTCGCGGTCGGCCTCCTGGTCCTCGCGCGCCTGGATCAGGTCATCGACCGCGTCCTGCGCGTCCTGGTAGCCCTGCTCGGCCTGCTCGACCATCTCATCGGCCGCATCCTTCTGCTCCTGCAGCGCCTGTGCCGGGTCCTGCGGCACCATCGACTGCGGGTCGTCGAGGGCGTCGCGCTGGTCACGGGCGTCCTGGACCGCCTCGGAGGCCTTCTCCCGGGCATCGCGCGCGGCCTGGAGCTGCTCGTCGGCGGCGTCCTCCGCCTCCCGCTCGGCCTGCGCGGTGCGCTCATCGGTGATGTCCTCGATGTCGTCCTGCTCAGCCTCCTGCGCACGCTGGGTCTGGCGCTGCGAGACGGGCAGCTCGAGGGCCGCGATCTCCTCCGGGGAGGCGTCCGGGTTCGTGGGCGCGATGACGATGTCCCGCTCGGAGCCCTCGAGGGTCACGGTGCCGGCGGGCGCGCCGTCGACGGCAGCGGCGACGGCCTGGCCGACGTCCGCCTGGGTGAAGCCCTGCTCGGCGGCGGCCGCGCGGTCCACGTCCACGCGGATGATCCGCTGCTCCCCGGCGAGGTCGTTCCGCGCGGACTCGACGCCGTCGAGCTCCCCACCCTCGGCGGTGACCTGGTCGGCGGCCTTCTCGAGGGCGCCGATGTCCTCGCCGGTCAGGCGGATCTCCACATCCCCGCTGAGGGCGGCGGAGGCGGCGTCCTGCACCTCGACCTCGCCCGCGCCGTCGAGGCCCGTGAGGGCGCCGCGCAGGCGGCTGGTGGCGGCGGGTGCATCGGCTCCGTCGCGCAGCGTGACGGTGAAGGTGTTCGCGCCGCTGCCGCTTCCGGCCTGGAGGGAGCTCACGTAGGTGGCGACGTCCGGGTCGTCCTCGAGCGCCTCCTCCACCGGCTGGGCGGCGGCGACGCTGTCCTCGAGGGTCGTGCCCTGCGGAAGGGTCTGGGAGACGGAGAGGGTGTTCTGTCCCTGGCTCCCCAGCAGATCCGTGCGCAGCATCGAGGTCATGCCGAGGGTGACCAGGAGGATCACGAGCGAGAGGGCGAGGGTGCGGCCCGGGTGGCGCAGGGCGGTGCGGATCGACGGCATGACGGCCCGCTGCAGGCCGTCCACCGGGGTGGACGCCTCGCCCTCGGCCATCGGCGCGAGGGGGTGCTCGAGAGCCGCGTCGGGCAGGAGGGCGCGCCCCTTGGCCGCGCGCTTCGCGTTGCGGCGGTCGATGCGGACCTGCTTCTTCCGCTGCCGGACGAGCGCCCGGGACTCCTGCTTCTCCTGCCAGGCCTCGTAGCGCGCGTCCATCCGGTCCTGCTTCGCGGCGGGCAGCGGGCGCGGGGCCCGGCGCAGCACCCAGTAGGAGACCGTGGGGACGATGGTGAGGGCGACCAGCAGCGAGGCCAGCAGCGCGAGGGTCACGGTGACCGCGAAGGGGGAGAACAGCTCGCCGGCGATGCCGCTGACGAAGGCGATGGGGAGGAACACGGCGACGGTCGTGAGGGTCGAGGCCGTGATGGCTCCGGCGACCTGGCGCACCGAGTCGACGATGTCGGGGACGGTCAGCTCGCTCATCCCCTGGCGCCGGCGGATGTTCTCGATGACGACGATCGAGTCGTCCACGACACGGCCCACCGCGATGGTGAGCGCTCCCAGGGTCAGCATGTTCAGGGTGTAGCCGCCGGCCCACAGACCGATCATCGCGATCAGCAGGGAGAGCGGGATCGAGATCGCGGCGACGAGGGTCGAGCGGAAGGAGCCCAGGAACAGCAGGATCACGAGCACCGCGAAGAGGAGGCCCAGGCCGCCCTCGACGGTGAGGTCGTGGATCGACTGCTCGATGAACGGGGCCTGGTCGAAGACCGTCGTGAACTCGACGTCCTCGCCCAGCTCGGGGCCCGCGCGGTCCAGGGCATCGCGCACGCCGTGGGAGACGGCCACGACGTTCGCGTCCTTGTCCTTGACGACCGAGACGATCAGCGCTTCCTCGCCGCCGGCGTGGGCGATCGAGGTGCGGGCCTCGTCGACGAGCTCGACGTCGGCGATGTCCGCGAGCGCGACGGAGTCGCCGTCGGCGGTGGTCACGGGGATGGCCTGCACGTCCTCGACGGTGCCGAGGCTCGCGCCGACCTCGATCGACAGCGCCTTCCCGTCGACGAGGCCCTGCCCGGCGGGGGTGACGACGCCCGCGGTCTCGAGGGCCTGCGGGATCGAGGCGGCGGGGACGTCGAGGTCCTCGGCGTCCTGCGCGCGCACGGTGATGCGCAGCTGCTTCTCGGCGAGGCCCACGACGTCGACGCGGGAGACGCCCTCGACGCCCTCGAGCTCCGGCACGAGCGTGGACTCGAGTCTCTCGCCCAGGCCCGCGGCGTCACCGGAGGAGGACACCGCGACCTGCAGCACGGGGGTGTCGTCCATCGCGGCGGAGACCACCTCGACCTCGGCACCGGCCGGGAGGGAGCCCTTGACGCCGTCGACGGTGGACCGGACCGCATCGGCCATCTCGTCCTCGTCCTCGCCGAAGGGCCACATGACGATGGCGGTCATCTGCCCGGTGGAGCTCTCGCTGGAGACCGTGTCGATGCCGGAGACGGAGGAAAGAGCCGTCTCCACCGGCTCGGTGAGCTGCTTCTCGACCACGTCGGGGGAGGCTCCGGGCAGCACTCCCGTCACGATGATCCCGGGGGTCGACAGCGAGGGCAGGGTCTCCTGGTTCAGGGATGTCGTCGCGACGATGCCGAACACGCCGACGAGCGCGGCGACGAGGCCGACCACCAATCGGTTCAGCAGGCTCATCCGGGTCAGCGCGGCCATGGGGCTCCTCGGGCGGGGGCGGGCAGGGTGCGAGAAGAGCCTGTCAGGGCCCGGGGTGCCCGCGCGTCCGCCGAGGGTCTGGGAAGCGGATGTCGAGAGTCGACGAGGGTCGGGGGTGATCCTCCGATGGTCGGAGACGGCCGGACGCGGGATCCGTGCCCCCGCCCGACGTCCAGCGGGCACACTGGTGGGGTGCGTCCCGCCCCCTCGGGGCGGGGCCGTGACCCGACAGAGCACAGGAGGCTCCGATGCCCGCATCCCTCATCCCCGGCACCTACAACGCCCGCGACGTCGGCGGAGCCCCTCTGGAGTCCGGGGGCGCGGTCGCGACGGGCGTGCTGCTGCGGGCCGACGCCCTCGCCGCGGTCACCGACGAGGGGGTCCGGCGGATGCAGGAGCTGGGCGTGAGGACCGTCGTCGACCTGCGCACCACGCAGGAGCGGACGGCGTTCCCGGACCGCCACCCCGCCGGGGCGGACGTGCTGGCCCTGTCGGTGCTCGAGGGCGCCCTGCCGGTGGGTCCGGGGGTCGCGCCCCGCACGGAGATCCCGGGCATGGACGCGGTGTACGCACTCATGCTCGAGCACGGCGGCTCCGCCTTCGCGGAGATCGCCCGGCGGGTCTCCCGGACCGTCGAGGGCGAATCCGTCCTGGTCCACTGCACGGCGGGCAAGGACCGCACAGGAGTGTCGGTCGCGCTGCTGCTCGAGGCGGTCGGGACGCGGCGCGATGCCGTCCTGGACGACTACGAGCTGAGCCAGTCGCAGCTCGCCGGCGAATGGGCCGAGCGCATGATCCGCGGCATGGTCGCGGACGGCGCCCCCGACACCCCGCAGCTGCGCATCCTGGTCACCGAGACGCCGCGGGAGGTGCTGGCGACGGCGCTCGCCGCGGTCGACGAGACCCACGGCGGGGCCGCCGCCTACCTGCAGGCCCACGGCCTCACCGACGAGGAGCTGGCCGCACTGCGCGAGCGGCTCGGGTCCTGAGCCGGGGCGTGAGGCTGCTCCGCGGCTCCGCACAGGTCGCTGCACGTCGCCCCGTCCGCTGACAGGTGCAGGGAGCGTGGCAGACTCCGTGCGCCCCGGCCCACGGGATGCCACGCCCGCCACGCTCGTGCGACCAGCCGTTGATGCACCGAGGCAGGCCCCTACCCAGGACACGCCGACCTCATCGTCGTCGATGGAGAGCTCTACACCGTCCGACCCACCGGGTGCCATGTGCATTTCTCCGAGAGGAGACTTTCACGGCGTCACCGGGAGAAGATCTTCTCGGCCTTCTCGCGGGACACGGGCCGGGCGAGGGCGATGATCGCGAGCACCAGGTTCAGCAGCGGACCGATCGCGACGAGGTAGATCGCCACCGGGATGATGAACCCGCCGATCAGCAGCGGGTTCTCCTCGAAGGACACGCTGCCGCCATGGGCGGCGCTGCCGATGATCAGCGCCGCGAGATAGCCCAGCACCACGGCGACGTTGATCGCCCCGAACAGCGCGGCGCGGCCTCCGACGTGCCGGGCCACCGGGTTCTTCCTCCGCTGGAGGAGCCCCAGGACAATCATCGTGATGCCGGGGGCCAGCAGGGACAGGAACGGCAGCCCGATCAGGCTGAGGAGGCCGAAGGCCCAGGGGAGCCGGCCATCGCGCGAGAGCGTGGTCGGGAAGTCGAGGGAGGTCGCCGGAGCCGGGGGCGGCCCGGCCTGCGGGACGGGCGCGACCCGGTGCGGCGAGGCTCCGGGCGGCTCGTTCCCAGCGGGCGGGTCTGCGGGGGCCGGCGCGTTCATGGGATCAGGCTACCGACCATTCCGGTTCGACGAGCTGGAGCCGGGGCGTCGCCCCCTCCACCTGCAGCAGGCGGACCAGCTCGCGGACGGCGAGCTCGCTGACCTCGGCGCGGCGCGGGTCGATGCGGGGGATCGCGGCGAGCAGGGGGCTGGTCGCGGCGAGCTCCTCCCCCGCGAGGGCCATGAATCGCAGCGCGGGATCGGTGAGGATGCCGGCCGCCGCGGCGGCGAACAGGACCTGCTGGACGCGGCCCAGGCCGAACACGGCGGTGCGCTCCCCCTCCGGGGTCAGCTCGCGGGCGCGGGCGGGGACGCCGGCGAGGGGACCCGCATCGTGGATGACCTGCAGGGGTGCGCCGTCCCGGGCGAGGGCCGCGTCGATGCCGGTCAGGAAGCGGGAGACGTCGTTGCGGTGCCGTCTCTGCTCGAGACCGCCGAACAGGAGCAGCCGCGGGCAGAGCTCGGCGCGGGCGCGCTCCACGACCAGGGCCGCGAGCCGCTCGAAGTCGAGGTCGACCGCGGATCCGTCGCCGAGTGCCTCCGGGATGCCGATCATGACGCTCGGCAGCCCGGAGGCGAGGACGGCGCCGACGCGCTCGTCGCGGCGGTCCAGCTCCATGAGGATGAGCGCCTCGCACACGCCGGTGCGGGCCACGCGGCGGATCCCCTCGGCGCCCTCCATCTCGGTGACCAGCAGGATGTCGTAGCCGGCGCGGCGGGCCTCCCGGCTGATGGTCTCGATGAACTCGAAGGGCTCCCCGCGGCCGCCGCGGGGCTGCGGGACCATCAGCCCGATCACCCCGCTGCGGCGCGAGCGCAGGGAGCGGGCTCCCGAGTTCGGGTGGTACCCGAGCTTCTCGATCGCATCCTCGACGCGGGCGCGGGTCTCCTCGGAGATGGGGCGGGACCCGGTGAGCACGTAGCTGACGGTGCTCTGGGCGACCCCGGCCAGGCGGGCGACGTCCTGGCTGGTGGGCCGCCGGGACCGGGAGTCCGCTCTCATCGTCCGCTCCTCACCGCATGGTCGTGCTGAGCCCCGCGGCGCCGGAGGCCCAGCTGTCCAGCGCGGAGGAGCCCTGCTGCTCGTGGTCCAGGGTACGGGCCTGGTCGAGGGCCTCGTCGAGCACCTCCGCGAGGCTCACGCGGCGCCCCTCATCGGCCGAGCGGACCGCGGCCTCGACGATCGCCTGCGTCCACACGTTGGCGTGGACCTCGGAGTCCGGGGTCTCCCCCGTGCGGACCGCGCGGGCGAAGGCGTCCAGGGAGGCGTCCAGCTCCCACAGCTCGTCCTCGCCGGGGGCCCGGCCCGGGCGGTGCGCGCCCTCGGCGTCGGTCGCGGCGGGGGGCGTGTCCCCGTCCCAGGCGACGGTGCCTCGGGGGCAGCTGAGGGACCAGCGGCCGTTCCAGCTGGTCTCCTCGCCGGGCGAGCACCACGAGCCGGTGTAGGCGTGGAGAGCGCCGGAGTCGTATCGGATGCTCACGGTCGCGACCGCATCGCCGCCGTACCAGCTCCACGGGGGATTGGTGCTGGTCGCATCGACGGAGACGGGGTTCGCGTCGATCAGGACGCGGCCGGCGTCGAAGGCGTGGATGGCCATGTCGACGATCAGCGGATGCGCCATCTCCTCGCGGAAGCCGCCGAAGCGGGGCGCGCGCGAGAAGTGCGTGGTGACGACACCGGCGCCGCCCAGCTCGTCGGCGAGGCGGCGGGCCTCGCGCAGGTGCGGGTTGTGGCGTCGGGACTGGGAGACCATGAACAGGGTGCCGGTGCTCTCGGCGCGGCCGGCCAGCGACAGCGCCTCCGCGAGGGTGGCCGCGCACGGCTTCTCGCCGAGCACGGGCAGGCCCGCCTCGAGCGCCGCGGCCGTGACGGGGTGGTGGGCCGCGGGGACGGTCACGTCGATCACGGCCCGGGCCCCGGTCGTCGCGATCAGGGCGAGGAGGTCGGTGCCCGCGGCGACGCCTGGGCGTCCGCTCTCGGGGACGACGTCATCGATCGCCCGCTGCGCCGCGCCGGGGACGACGTCGACCACGCCCGCGAGGACCGCCGCATCGGACCGCAGGACGGTGCCGATCCAGGCGCGGCCCATGCCGCCGGCGCCGACGACGAGCACGGGAAGGGGCTCGCGGAGGTCGTCGCCGGAGGCGACCTCCGGCACCTGCGCGGTGTGCGGGAGGGCGCTCATGCGTCCCTCCCCGCGGCCTCGGCGTCGCCCACGCCCTGGCCGCCCTCGCCGGTGAGGAACCAGTCGGTGGGATAGCGGTCCAGGAACGGCACCTCGCGCTCGGCGCTCGCAGGCCGGGCCCACTGCACGCCGTTGGCGATCACGCGGCGCACGTCGGCATGCTGGTAGACGGGGTAGTCCTGGTCGCCGGGGCTGAAGTAGAAGATCTTGCCCTTGCCGCGGCGGAAGGTGCAGCCGGAGCGGAAGATCTCGCCGCCGCTGAAGGAGGAGACGAAGATCAGCTCGTCGGGGACGGGGATGTCGAAGTGCTCCCCGTACATCTCCTGCTCGGGGATGACGATGGGGTGCGGAACGCCCTCGGCGATGGGGTGCGAGGGGTTCACGGTCCAGACCAGCTCCCGGTCGGACTCGTTGCGCCAGCGCAGGGTGCAGGTGGTCCCCATGAGCCGCACGAAGGGCTTGGACCAGTGCCCGGAGTGCAGGACCACCAGGCCCATGCCGGCCAGGACGTGGCGCTGCACGCGCTCGGCGACCTCGTCGGAGACCTCGTCGTGGGCCATGTGGCCCCACCAGGTGAGGACGTCGGTCCGGGCGAGGACCTCCTCGCTCAGGCCGTGCTCGGGATCGTCCAGCAGGGCGATGCGGGTGGTCACGTCCTCGCCGAGGTTCTCGACGATCCCGTCGCGGATCGCGGCGTGCATGCCCTCGGGGTAGTGGGCGCGCACGCGCTCGTCGCGCTGCTCGTGGCGGTTCTCGCCCCAGACGGTGACGCGGAGCGGGGTGGAGGTCGGTGTCATGACGGGTCCTTCCGGAGGTGAGCGGGAGAGGCGGTGCGGGGCCGGCGGACCATGCCCCGACCGGTCGTTGAATCGAATCGATGAACGAACGGGGCCTGCGGCCGATGAGGTCGATCGCAGCTCCCAGGGACGGAGGGACCCGATGCTCCGCCGATGGATCGCACCAGGCCTCCCGATGGTCACCCATCATGGTGGCGGGCGACGGGCGAGCGCAAGGGGCCGAGGCTCCGGAGCGATGATCCGTCGATTCGATTCGCCGATGAAGCACTGCCGATCCCTTCGGACGCCGACCTCTTGCCCCGGCGTGAACGGGTGTTTACGATAGGCGGCATCGGCGTGAACCGCCGTTCACGCCCCCGGACCCCGAAGGACCGCCATGGATGCACCCGTCGACCAGGGCGTTGCCGCCGATCCTCTGCTGGACGCCGCGATCGCCTGCTTCGCCGCCGAGGGCGCCGCCGCGACCCTGCGCGGCATCGGCAGCCGCGCCGGGGTCAGCGCGGCCCTGCTCGTCAAGCGCTTCGGCTCCAAGGACGGCCTGCGCGCGGCCTGCGACGAGGTCGTGCTCGCACGCATCGTCCGGATCAAGGAGCAGAACGTGCGCGATGCGGCCCGCGGATCCTTCCTCTCCCACGCGCCCGGCGACGCCGAGCAGTCCCTCCTCGTGCGCTACGTGATCCGCGCGATCGTCGACGGCACCGCGACCTCCCGCGACTTCATCGAGGCGATGGTCGACGACGCCGAGCGGTACATCGCCCTCGCCGTCGACCAGGGCGTTGCCCGCCCCTCCCGCGACGAGCGTGCCCGCGCCCGCTACCTCACCCTCAGCGGGCTGGGAGCCGTGCACCTCGAGAGCCTGCTGGACGGCACCGCGCAGGAGGAGGACCCCGGAGCGCTCATGGACGGGATCCGCCGCCGGATCGCTCCGCCCATGCTCGAGCTCTTCACCCACGGCTTCTTCACCGACGGCACCATCCTCGAGGACTACCTGCTCTTCATCACCGATCCGCCGACGGGGCACGCCCCGCCCCCGCCGGAGGATCACCCCGGCTCCCCCTTCCCGAAGGAGTCCCCATGACCGTCATCGACATCCGCCGCCTCACCAAGCGCTTCGGCCGCTTCACCGCCCTGGACGAGCTCGACCTGCGGGTCGAGGCCGGGGAGGTGCGCGGCTTCCTCGGCCCCAACGGCGCCGGCAAATCCACCACCATCCGCGTCCTGCTGGGCCTGCTGCGCGCCGACGCCGGCACCGTCCGCCTCCTCGGCGGCGATCCGTGGGCCGACGCCGTCGACCTCCACCGGCGCCTCGCCTACGTCCCCGGCGACGTCGCCCTGTGGCCGAACCTCACCGGCGGCGAGGTCATCGACTACCTCTCCCGCCTGCGCGGCGGCGTCGACCCGCGTCGGCGCGACGCGCTGCTCGAGCGCTTCGAGCTGGACCCCCGCAAGAAGGCCCGCACCTACTCCAAGGGCAACCGGCAGAAGGTCGCCCTCGTCGCCGCCCTCGCGGCCGATGCCGAGCTGTACGTCCTGGACGAGCCCACCTCCGGACTCGACCCGCTCATGGAGGCGGTGTTCACCGACGTGGTGCGCGAGAAGCGGGACGAGGGCCGCTCGGTGCTGCTGAGCAGCCACATCCTCAGCGAGGTCGAGAAGCTCTGCGACACCGTCACCATCATCCGCGGCGGCCGTGCCGTGGAGTCCGGCACCCTCGCCGACCTGCGCCATCTCACCCGCACCCGGGTGAGCGCCGTCGTGACCGGCGACCCCGCCGCCGTCCTCGCCCACCCGGGCGTGCACGATGCGCGCCGCGAGGACGACCCGGAGGGGACGCGCCTCGCCCTCGACGTCGACGACGCCGCGATCGGCGAGGTCATGACCGCCCTGTCCCGGATCGGCATCCTCTCCCTCACCGCGACGCCGCCCTCCCTCGAGGACCTGTTCATGCGCCACTACGGCGAGGACATCGGCGGGGGGCGCTCCTCCTCTGCGCAGCGGGCGGATGCGGGGAGCGCGCCGCCGGCCGAGCATCGGCCCCACGGCCGCCGCCGGCAGGAGGTCCGGTCATGACGGCCCCCGTCGCCGCGCATCGGGCCCTGCCCGCGCGGTCCGCAGGACGCAGCCCGCTGCGCGGGACGGGCCGGCTGTGCCGCGCGATCCTGCGCCGCGACCGGATCCGGCTCAGCGTATGGACGATCTCGATGACGGTGTTCGTCACCTACTTCGCCGCCGCCCTCAGCTCCGTCTTCGACGACGACGCCCGCGCCGCCCGCGCCGAGATCATGCGCACCCCCGCCGGCATCGCCATGGCGGGCCCCGGCTACGGCCTCGAGCACTACACGCCCATGGTCGCCGTCGCCAACGAGGGCGTCCTCTGGATAGTCCTCGCCCTGGCGATCATGGCGATCCTGCACGTGGTGCGCCACGCCCGCGGCGAGGAGGAGAGCGGCCGCGCCGAGCTGGTGCGGGCCGGCGCCGTGGGTCCGCTGGCCCCTGTGCTCGCGACCCTGATCACCCTCGCCGGCCACCTCGCGCTCATCTCGGTGCTCGGGGCGGTCGGCACCCTCGCGAGCCCCGACGACGCCTCCTTCGTCGACGGGCTCGGCATGATGGCCGGCTGCGCGGCATCGGCCCTCGTCTTCGGAGCGGCGGCGCTCGTCGCCTCCCAGATCTCCGCCTCCTCCCGGGGGGCGCTCGGCGGAGCGCTCGCCGTCTTCGGCCTCGCCTTCGTTCTGCGCGCGGCCGGGGACATGATCCGCCTCGAGGGCTCCGCCCTGTCCTGGTCCTCGCCGATCGCGTGGGCCCAGCAGATGCGGCCCTACGTCGACCTGCGCTGGTGGCCGGCGCTGCTCGCCCTCGCCGCCGCCGGGGCGCTGCTGCTGGCCGCCGCCGCGCTCGCGAGCCGACGGGACCTGGGGCAGGGGCTCGTCGCCGCCCGTCCCGGGCCGGCCCGGGCGCGCCCCTGGCTGCGCGGACCCCTCGCCCTCGCCTGGCGCCAGCAGCGGGCGGTGCTGGGCTGGTCCGCCCTGGGGCTGGGCCTGCTGTGGTTCGCGACCGGGACCATGATGGAGCTGATCGACGACATGGCCGCGGACCTCGTGGCCGACAACCCGGTGGTCGCGGCGATGTTCGGAGCCGACCCCTCGCAGATGGCGACCGCGTTCCTGGGCACGATGATGCTGTTCGTGGCGCTCTGCGCAGCCGCTTACGGGATCGTCGCCACCATCGGCGGCTGCCGCGCCGAGGAGTCCGCAGGCCGGCTCGAGCAGGTGCTCGCGGCCCCGGTGGGCCGCATGCGCTGGCTCGCGGCGCAGCTGCTCGTGGCGCTCGGCGGGACGACGGCGCTGCTGTGGCTGTCGGTCGCCGCCCTCGCGAGCGGGATGCGGATGGTCGGGATGCAGGAGCCGAGCCTCGCCGAGCACGCCCTGACCGCGCTCGCCTACACGCCCGCGACCCTGGCCTTCGCCGCGTTCGGCGCGGCGCTCGTGGGCTGGGCGCCGCGCGGGGCGTCCCTCGCCTGGGCACTGCTCGCGGTGACGCTCGTGCTCGAGATGTTCGGGCCGATGCTCGATGCGCCCGAGGCGCTGCGGGAGCTGTCGGTCCTGCACCACGTGCCCGACGTGTACAGCGGCGACGCCGAGCCGCTCCCGGTCGTGATCCTCGCGATCGCGGTGGGGGCGCTGCTCCTCGCGGCCCTGATCGGCTTCCGGCGCCGCGGCGTCCAGACCCGCTGAGGAGCCGCCCGGGCGGCGGGCCGGGCCGACGGGAGCACCGGGGCCCTCGGCTCCTGTCGAGCGCGCCGCGGTATCCTCCCAGGCGAGCAAGCCCGTGCCCGCAGCCCCGCCGCACGGCAGGTCAGGAGTGCCATGTCGCCGACGATGAGGGAGGTCGCCTCCCGCGCGGGCGTCTCGCTGAAGTCGGTCAGCCGCGTGGTCAACGGACACCCGAACACGAGCGCGGAGGTGCGCGCCCGCGTGGAGGCGGCGATCGCGGAGCTCGGCTGGAGCCCCAACACGCACGCCCGCTCCCTGCGCACCGGTCGCAGCGGGCTGATCGCCCTGTCCCTGCCCGACCTGCGCACCTCCTCCGCCTCCCAGCTCGCGCAGGCGCTGGTCACCGAGGCCGAGCGGCAGGGTCTGCGGGTGGCGATCGAGCCCTCCCACGGCGAGGCCGCCCGCGTCCGCCGCACCCTCGACGCACGCGGCGCCGTCTTCGACGCGGTCGTCCATCTGGGCCCCCTCCCGGCGGACCTGCCGGACCTCGCCGCCGATCCCGGGCATCCGGTGGTGCTGGTGCGGGCGGCCGAATCCCTCGACACGGGGCCCGGGGGGAGGACGGAGGGCCTGGACAGCGTCGACATCGACGCGGTCGCCGCCGCCGAGGAGATCCATCGCCACCTGCGGATCATCGCCCGCTCCCGCGTGGTCGTCATCGGCCGCGAGGAGGGCGCCGCCGACGGCGTCACGAGCGCGCTCGGAGCGGCGTTCTCCTCCGCGCCGGTGCTGCGACCGGACCGGGACGCCGACCGCGCGGCGGGCCGTGAGCTCGCCGCCCGTGCCCTCGCCCGCGTCCCGGAGGCCGATGCGCTCGTGTGCGCGAGCGACGAGCTCGCCCTCGGGGTGCTCTCGCAGCTTCTCGCACAGGGGATCGCGGTGCCAGGGCAGGTCGCGGTGACCGGGCACGGCAATATCGACGACGGCCAGTTCACGACCCCCACGCTGACGACCGCGGACCTCGGCGCCGCTGCCCTCGCACGGCACGTGCTCGACCTGGTGCGCGCACGGCTGGACGGGGACCGCTCCCCTGCGCGGCGCATCGTGCTGCCGGTCCGGGTCGTGCGGCGCGAGTCGACGCTGGGCCGGGACGGGATCGGGGCGGGCGCCGACGACGCGGCGACCGCGCCGGGCCCGGTCCGGACCGGGCCCGGCGCGGAGCATCCCGCCGGGAAGGCCGCGCCATGAACCGCGTGCGCCTGGCCGATGTCGCCGCCCGCGCAGGCGTCTCCACCGCGACCGTCTCCCACGTGCTGCGCGGCGGAGGCGGCGGGACCATCCGCGTCTCCGAGACGACCGCCCGCGCGGTGCGCCACGCCGCCCAGGAGCTGGGCTACGTCCCCTCCGCTGCAGCGCGAGGCCTGGCCGCAGGCAGCTCCGGGCGCGTGGCGATCATGGTCCCCTACCTGTACAACCCCTATTTCGCGCACATGGCGCAGACGCTCATCCTCGCCCTCGAGGAGCGCGGGATGACCACGACGCTGCGCCTCGCGCACGATGCGGAGGCCGAGCGCGACGCGGTGCTGGGCCGCACCACCGGGGACGTGGACGGCGTGATCGTGTGCCCGCATTTCCTCTCCGCCGAGATGCTGGACGGGGCCTCCCCCGCGCGGCCCGTGGTGCAGGTCGGCGGCAGCCCCACCGAGGGGATCGACTGCGTGGTCATGGGCGAGCAGGAGGGCATGGTCGCCGCCGCCCGGCATCTGCTCGCGCGGGGGCGGCGCCGTATCGCCTACGTGGCCGATCCGTGGATCCGCCGCGGGCGCTCCGAGCGCTTCGAGGGCTATCGCCGCGGTCTCGCCGAGCACGGCCTCGAGGTCGACCCGGCCCTGGTGATCGAGGGCTCGGACTGGGATCGGCGCGGCTCGGGCCTCGACGCCATGGTCGGGCTCCTGCGCAGCGGAGCGGAGATCGACGCGGCGATCTGCGTGAACGACGCCGTCGCCGTCGGCGCCCTGCGAGCCCTCTCCCGCGCCGGCGTGCGCGTCCCGGGCGACGTCGCCCTGACCGGCTTCGATGCGACCGAGGAGGCGGCCTTCACGAGCCCTCCGCTGACCAGCGTCGATCCCGGCGTCCAGGGCATGGCCGAGCTCGGCGTCGAGATGCTCGTCGCGCGTCTGGCCGGGGAGGCGGGCCCGGCCCGCCGCGTCTCCGCTCCCCCGCAGCTGGTGATCCGCGCCTCGACGGCCTCCGCCTGACCATCGGGCGCCGCAGCCCCTCAGCCATCGAGCCATCGGCCCCTCGGACCCTCGGACCCGACGCTGCTCCGTGTACGGGCGGGCCCGCGGGAGCACGGGCTGGCCTGCGGGAGCAGACGGGCATCCACCGGCGCATCGCCCTCTCCCGGGCAGGCGAGCGACCGTCAGCCGCCCTTCTGCTCCCAGCCGTTCCCGCGCCGCTCGCCCCTGCCGCACGTACCCCTCGGCCGCCCCTGCCCGGACTGCGGTCGTCCCGAGCACGGTCCCGCCGTCGAACGCCTGTGGGACGACGGTGGACCGCGGGACGCGATCATCCACATCCTGCGGGTCGCCGCGAGCGGGTCCTCCCGGGCATCGGCACGATGACGCCATGACCTCGCAGACGACGCCCCCTCGGCCCCCGCTCCGCCCTCGGACGACGCGCAGTCCGGCCGCGGTGCGCCGTGCGCTCACGGTCTGGACATGGAAGGACCTCCGGGCGCTCGGCTGGTCATGGCGGCGGATCGAGACCGCGGTCAGCACCGGGTCGCTGATCCGATGCGGGAACGGCTGGTACACCTCCGCGGCGACGCCGTCGCAGGTCACCGCATCGCTCGCACGCGGCCATCGCCTGACCTGCATCTCCTCCCTCGAGCTCAGCGGAGTCTGGATCCCGTGGACGCCGCCCCGGCGCGACACGAGGGGCGCGGTGGGCGAGCCGCCCCAGCCCGCCCACCCGGTGCGGCACGAGGTGGGGCGGAGATGCTCGTGCCCGCGCGCCGGGGAGCAGGACGAGAACCGCCCATGGGAGCACCCGCCGATGCGGGCGTGGCCGGACGACTCGCCGATCATGCCGCCGCGGCTGGCTCTCGAGCACGCCGCGGCCTGCATGGATGTCGAGGACCTTGCGATCCTCCTCGAGTCCGTCGCCCACCTGGGGATCCTCCGTCCCGAGGAGGTAGAGTCGATCGTCGCATCGCTGCCCCGGCGGCTGCGCCGACGGATCGGACGGATCGATCCCCGAGCGGAATCGGGGACCGAGACGCGAGCCCGGCGCCTCATCGAGCGGCTCGGCGTGCACGTCCGACCGCAGGTGCGGATCCCCGGCGTGGGCCGGGTGGATCTGCTCGTCGGGGACCGGCTCATCGTCGAATGCGACAGCCGCGCGCACCACACGGACGCCGCCGCATACCGGAGGGACCGGCAGCGGGATCAGGCGGCGATCCGCGCCGGGTACATCGTCCTTCGGCTGACCTGGTACGACGTCATGGTCGACACGGCGCGGACGCGGAGTCTGCTGCGCGACCTGGTGCGCCGCGGCGTCCACCGCGCACCCCGGCGGCGACGGGAGCAGGAGGGCACCGGAGGCCCCGCGCGGAGCCGGTGAGCACGCGGGGTGCCGGAGCGAGCCCTTCGAGTCCCGCCGCTGCCGATGTCGCTGCCGATGTCGCCCCCACCGGGAACCCGGCCGCGGGGGGTCGGTCGGCTCGCGCACGGCCGCCTCTCCCTCCCGCCATGCACCGGCCGTTCCGCTGCGCCGCGGCAGGGTCACGATCCGGCATCGGGGCGTTCCATCGTTGTGACCGCTGTTGACAACGCTTAATCGCCTCGCGCAGGATGACGGTCGTCACCCCATCCGAGGAGTCACCGTTGACCGCTCATCCCCTCCACGCCGTCCCCGCGGGCGCCGACCGGACCCCGTCCACAGCCCCCGTCGGCGTCGGCAGCCCCCGCGTCGCCCCGGCCCTGCCGCGCCCCGGCCGCGCCGACCGTCACCTCCTCCCGCTGGACCTGCGCGCCGTCCGCCTGGAGGCGTCCAGCCCCCTCGGCGCCTGGCAGGAGCGGAACGCCGCGGTGACCATCCCCCACTGCATCGCGCAGCTGGAGGCCTCCGGCGTGATCGACAACTTCCGCCGGGTCGTCGGCGAATCCGGCGCCCCGCATCGCGGATTCGTCTTCGCGGACTCCGACCTGTTCAAGGTGATAGAGGCGGTGGCCTGGGAGATCGGCCGCAGCGGCACCACCGAGCACGACGCCTGGCTCGACGAGATGATCGCCCTGGTCCAGCGGGTGCAGGAGCCCACCGGCTACCTGCACACCCAGATCCAGGCCGACCACCCCGAGCGCCGCTTCTCGCAGATGCATTGGACGCATGAGCTGTACGTGCTGGGCCACTGGCTGCAGGCCGCGATCGCCCTGGACCGGGCAGCCGACCGGGAGGACCTGCTCGAGGCCGCGATCCGGTACGTCGACCTGGTCGAGCGGCGCTTCGGCCCCGGACGGGAGGACGGCATCGACGGCCACCCCGAGATCGAGACCGCGCTCGTGGAGCTGTTCCGTCACACCGGCGAGGAGCGCTTCCTGCGCCTGGCGCAGCACATGGTCGATCAGCGCGGCCGCGACATCCTGCCCGACGAGGGCTTCGGGCACCACTACTACCAGGACCATCTGCCGGTGCGCGAGGCCGTCGACCCGACCGGCCACGCCGTGCGTCAGCTGTACCTGAACGCGGGCGTGACCGACCTGTGGCTCGAGACCGGCGAGGAGGCTCTCGGGCAGGTCATGCGCGAGCAGTGGGACCGCGTCCACGAGCGCAAGATGTACCTCTCGGGCGCCTTCGGCTCCCGCCATCGCGACGAGTCCTTCGGCAACGACTACGAGCTGCCCAGCGACCGCGCCTACGCCGAGACCTGCGCGACCATCGCCGATCTCCACTGGACCTGGCGCCTGAGCCTCGCCGAGCACGACCCCCGCCATGCCGACGTCATCGAGCGCGAGATCCACAACGCGCTCGCGGCCTCGGTGGACGGGACCGGGCGCCGGTTCTTCTACTCCAACCCCATGCAGCGCCGCCCCGACCGCTTCTCCGAGGAGAACGCCCCGGCCGAGCGCCAGGAGTGGTACTCCTGCGCCTGCTGCCCGCCGAACATCGCCCGGCTGGTCGCGCAGATCAGCAGCTACGTCGCCGCCGTGCGCCCCGCCCGCAACGGCGAGGGCCCCGCGCTCGAGGTGCTCCAGCTGGCCGCGGCGCAGATCGACCTGCCCGCGCAGATCGGCTCGGGCACGCTGCACGTGGACACGCAGTACCCCGCCGACGGCGCCGTCCACCTGCGCCTGGACGGCGACCTCGCCCCCGGTGCCCGGATCGCCGTGCGCATCCCCGGCTGGGCCGGCACGGCCGAGGTGACCACGGCCGACGGCCGGTCTCGGGAGGTCACCGGGGAATACGTGGAGCTCGAGGCCGGCGAAGCGCGCTCGGCCCGCATCACCCTGGACATGACCCCCCGCTGGACCGCGAACCATCCGCGGGTGGACGCCACGCGGGGCTGCCTCGCCCTCGAGCGCGGGCCGATCGTCTACTGCCTCGAGCAGATCGACATGCCCCCCGGGCTCGAGGTCGACGACGTCACCGTCGCACGCGGCGCGCAGGTCCAGGAGGCCCCGGCCGACGCCCGGGCGCACTCCGGCGCCGCTGCCACGACCGAGGGCGCCCCCCGGGCCGCAGCTCCCGGCGCCCCGGACCTGCACATCCCCGTGCAGGTCCGCGCCGACCGGGGGCCGCTGATCCGGACCGCATCGGCCCCGACGGGCGACGCGGCGGGCGAGACCGCCACCGTCACCGCCGTCCCCTTCGCGACCTGGGGCAACCGGGGCCCCGGCGCGATGCGCATCTGGATCCCCACCGCCGACTGACCGCCTCGCCGACGGCGGCACCCCGCCGCCGGCCTGGCACCCCGCCGGGTCCGGCGGGGCGGGCCCGACCCCCTCCGCCCCACCGTTCCCGACGACCCGCAGCATCCGACGCCGACCCGGCGCCGCCTTCCGCAGGACAGCATCACCGCAGATCATCCCGCAGACCGAGGCTCCCGCCTCAGCACCCATCGGCCGCAGACCGGCCCCCATCAGGAGACGACGATGTCCTTCACCGCACCCATCCCTGCCCGGTTCCGCCCCAGCCGCCGCGGCGTCCTCGGCGGCCTCGCCGCGACCGCGGCCGTCGGCAGCACCCTGGGCCTGACCGCCTGCGGCGGCGGCAACGCCAGCTCGAAGGAGGGCGAGCTGCGGATCCTCGTGACCAAGCACGCCCTGACCAAGCCCATGGCCGAGATGGCCTGGACGAAGCAGCTCGAGGAGGCCGCCGGCATCCCCATCGTCTGGGAGGAGGTCTCCGCCGACTGGGACCAGAAGAAGTCGACCATGCTCGCCGCGGGCGACGTCCCCGACCTCATCGTCGGCACCCAGGCCATCAACGACTCGGACCTCGCCACCTACGCCACGCTCTTCCAGGACCTCGCCGAGGACCTCCCGTCCCTGCCCAACGTGCAGGCCATGTTCGAGGCGAAGCCCGAGCTGAAGGCGCTGGCCACGCAGGCCGGCGGGGAGATCTACTCGATCCCCGGCTACAAGCGCTTCTGGCCGCCGACCGTCCAGCACCAGTACATCAACCGCCGGTGGCTGGACGCCCTGGGCCTGGCGATGCCCACCACCTGGGACGAGCTGTTCGACGTGCTGGTCGCCTTCAAGGACGGCGACCCCACCGGCACCGGCCAGGCCGTCATCCCGATGGACTGGAGCCCCGTGGGCACCGGCGGCTTCGGCTACTTCCAGGCGATCCTCCTGCTCGGCTCGACCGGCCTGCCCATCAGCGGCGGCGGAGGCCAGGGCTACTTCCTGCAGGACGGCACGGTCGGCAACTTCATGATGGACGAGCGCTACAAGGAGGTCGTCGCCTTCCTCGCCCGCTGCCAGGAGGCCGGTCTGATCTCCGGCGAGGTCATGACCCAGGACTACTCCGCCTACCAGTCGGTGGGCCGCGGCCCGGGCGACGGCACGGCGACCGTCGGGTTCACCTGGGGCTGGACGCGTTCGGACCGCTTCGGCCCCGACATCGCCGAGCAGTACGAGGCGATGCCCGTGCTGAAGTCCTCCGCCGACCAGTCCGAGCCCGTGACCTGGTCCTTCGACCAGTACGGCGAGAACTTCCCCGGCAACCAGGTGGTGCTCTCGGCAACGTCGAAGAACAAGGAGGCGGCTCTGAAGGCCATCAACGCCTTCTACGACCAGGACATGTCGATCCAGGTGCTCTTCGGGGACATCGGCCCCAACATCGAGAAGACGGGCGACTCCTCGTACAAGGTCCTGCCCGCGGCCGACGGCACCGACCCCTCGACCTGGAAGTGGACCTCGACCCTCGCCGACAACGGCCCGATGTGGATCCGCGACGACATCGAGGTCGAGCTGCCCACCGATCTGCAGGAGGCCATCGACGAATCGGTGCCGCTTCAGGAGGGCATCGACAACATGGACCTCGAGGCGGACGTCTACCCCGGCCTGTTCATCAAGATGAGCGCCGAGGACCTCAACGCCATGTCCCTGGTCAACACGACCCTCATGAACACCACGATGACCAAGTTCGCGGAGTGGATCACCGGCGGCAGCAGCATCGATACGGACTGGGACGCCTACCTCGCCACCTGCCAGGAGTCCGGGGTCGATCAGAACATCGCCACCATGCAGAAGTACTACGACGACTACATGGCCTCGAAGGGCTGAGCCGCCATGACCCGGCAGGAGGGATCGCCATGAGCGTCCGCACCGACACCCCCGTCCCGGCGGCCGACACCGCCCCGTCGACCGTGCCCGCCGCAGGCCGGGGCGCCCGGCTGCGCCGGCACGTGGCCCGCTACTGGCAGCTGTGGGCGATGCTCGCCCCCGCGCTCGGCTTCGTCATCGTGTTCGCGTACGTGCCGATGTACGGGATCCAGCTGGCGTTCCGCGAGTTCGACTTCACCGCCGGGCTCACCGGCGGGAAGTGGGTGGGGCTGAAGTACTTCATCCAGTTCTTCGAGTCCCCGCTGTTCTGGGACCTCATGCGCAACACCGTCGTCATCTCGATGGCGACGCTGGTGCTGGGTTTCATCACCCCGATCCTCCTGGCGCTGGTCATCAACCAGATCCTGCGCAGCCGCATCAAGCGCGCCGTCCAGACGATCACCTACCTGCCGCACTTCATCTCGATCGTCGTGATCGTCGGCATGCTGCAGGTGTTCCTCTCCCCCACCAGCGGTCTCATCACCCGCGTCCTCGCGTTCTTCGGGATCGACGGCGTGAACTTCCTGGGCTCCACCTCGACGTTCGTGCCGGTGTACGTGATCAGCGAGGTCTGGCAGCACACGGGCTGGAACTCGATCATCTACCTCGCGGCCCTCGCGGGCGTGTCCACGCACCTGTACGAGGCGGCGAAGATCGACGGCGCCTCGAAGCTGCAGATCATCCGCCACGTGGACATCCCCGCGCTGGTGCCGACGATGGTCATCCTGCTGATCCTCAACATGGGCGGCGTGCTCAACACCGGCTTCGAGAAGGTGTTCCTCATGCAGAACACGCTGAACCTGCCCGTCTCGGAGGTCATCTCGACCTACACCTACAAGATCGGCATCCTCTCCAGCCAGTTCAGCTACTCGACGGCGATCGGCCTGTTCAACACCGTCATCAACTTCGGATTCCTCGTGCTGGCGAACCAGATCGCCAAGCGCGCCTCCGACACGTCCCTGTGGTGAAGGAGATCCCCATGTCCGCCACGACCTCCACCGCGCCCGCCCCGCCGCGACGCCGCCGGATCGCCCTCTCCCGCAGCGACATCCCCTTCGCCATCATCGTCACCCTGATCTGCGCGGGCGTCCTGTTCGCGACGCTGTACCCGATCTACTTCGTCGCCATCGCCTCGATCAGCGACCCGACCGCGGTCGCCACCGGCCGCGTCGCCTTCCTGCCGAAGGGCATCAGCCTGTTCGGCTACGAGCAGATCCTCGCCGACTCCCGCATCTGGACGGGCTACCGCAACACGCTGATCTACTCGATCGTGGGCACGGCCCTGAACCTCGCGGTCACGCTGCCGGCGGCCTATGCGCTCTCGCGGCGCGAGTTCCGGCCCCGCCGGCCGATCATGCTGGGCCTGGCCTTCACGATGTTCTTCAGCGGCGGCCTCATCCCCACGTACCTGCTGTACAAGGACCTGGGACTGCTGGACAACTGGCTGGTGTTCATCCTCCCCTCGGCCGTGAACGTCTTCAACCTCATCATCGCCCGGTCGTTCTTCGAGGCCTCCCTCCCCGAGGAGCTGTTCGAGGCGGCGATGCTCGACGGAGTCGACTACTTCCGCTTCTTCCTCACCATCGCGCTGCCGCTGTCCAAGGCGCTCATCTCCGTCATCGGCCTGTACTACCTGGTGCAGCACTGGAACGACTTCTTCACCGGCCTGATCTTCGTGCGCGACTACGACAAGCAGCCGCTGCAAATCGTCCTGCGGGACATCCTCCTGTCCAACCAGGCGTTCTCCGGCGGCGCCGGGGGCGCGGGCGGCAGCGGCGGCGCCTACGGGCAGCAGTACGCGGACCAGATCAAGTACGGCGTCATCATCGTCTCGACCCTGCCGGTCATCATCCTATACCCCTTCCTGCAGAAGTACTTCGAGAAGGGCGTCATGATCGGATCGGTGAAGGGCTGATGAGCACCCTTCCGGCGGCGGAGCGGGCCCCGAGCGCGGCTGCGGCACCCGGCGGGAGCGGTCCACGGCTGGGCGGTCTGGTCCGGTGGCACGTGCGTGCCGGGGAGCTGGGCCTGCGCCTGTTCCTGCTGCATCTGCTGTGGGTGCTCGGGACTCTCGCGGGCGGCGTGGTCGTCGGCGTGTTCCCGGCGACCGCGGCGCTGCATGCCGTGCTGCGCTCCGATCAGCACGAGGCCGCCCTCGAGCGCGAGGACCGGCTGCCTCCGTCGCGCCCGGGGCTGTGGCACGAGTTCTGGTCCGCGTGGCGGACCGAGCTGGTGCGCGCCAACACCATCGGCCTCGTCCTCGTCCTGCTGTGGGGGCTCCTCGCGGCGGACCGCGCCGTCGTCCTCGCCGGAGTCGGCGCAGCGACACCGCTGGTGAGCGGCCTGGTCGTGGCGCTCACCGTGGCGACGCTGCTGCTGAGCGCGACCATCTGGCCGCTCGCCGCGCATTTCGCCGACCCGCTTCCCCGGCTGTGGCGGATGGCGATGCTGCTGCTCCTGTCGCGCCCCGCGCTGACGCTGTCGATCGGGGCCGTGCTCGCGGCGAGCGTGTGGCTGCTGGGACGCATCCCGGGACTGATCCCGGTGTTCGGGATCGCTCTGACCTGCTGGGCGATCAGCGCGCTCATCTGGCGTTCGGGAGTCCTGCCGCGAGCGTGAGCCGGCCTCGCCGCACGACCGACCACGTGGCAGGTGCCCGGCCTCCGGAAGCCGCTACAGTGTCCGGACCCGTGGGCGCCGGCGAGAGGACCGGAGATCGGCGCGAGGTGCGCGAACCCCATCCGGGGTCTCGCCGCCGTCCCGCGGGCGGACGCAAAGGGGTTCCATGCACGACGATCCGAGGACGCCGTCCTCCTTCCTCGACCAGCACGAGCACACCGGGTTCTTCCGCAGCCCGCAGACCCATCTGCAGCGCCTCTTCCCCGAGTCCCCGCAGGTGCGGATCATCGCGAAGCTCGATCTGCTGCAGATGACGGGGAGCACCAAGGAGCGGACGGCGGCGTCTCTTCTGCGCGGCCTCGTAGAGCGCGGCGAGCTGGGCCCGGGCGGGACCGTCGTCGAGTCGACCTCCGGGAACCTCGGGACGGCGCTCGCACGCCAGTGTGCCCTCTCCGGCCACCGGTTCGTCGCGGTCGTCGACGAGACAGCGAACAGCGCGGCCGTCCGGACCATGCGCGCCTACGGGGCGGAGGTCGACGTCGTCCCCACCCCGCCGGACGGGAACCGGCTGGCGGCCCGGGTCGCGCGCGTGCGGAGCCTGCTGGCGCAGATCCCCGGATCGGCGACGACGGACCAGTACGGCAGCCCGGACAACCCGGCCGCCCATGAGTCCTCGACGATGCCGGAGATCGTCGCGGCGCTGGGTGCCCCGCCGGACCGGATGTACGTGGCGACCAGCACGACGGGAACCGTGCTCGGCTGCCAGCAGGCGATCCTCCGCCACGGCTGGCCCACGGAGCTGATCGCGGTCGATGCGGAGGGCTCCGTGCTCTTCGGCGGCGACGCGGGTCCTCGGCAGCTGCCGGGGCTGGGGGCCGGCTTCGTCACCGATCTGTCCCGCCGCGCCCGCCCCGACGCGGTGCACCGGATCGGGGAGCGGGAGATGATCATCGGCTGCCGTCTGCTCGCGCGCCGCGAGGGGATCCTCGCCGGGGCGTCCACCGGGGCGATCGTCGCCGCCGTCGGTCGCGACATCGGTGAGCTGCCTGCGGGGACGCGAGTCGCCATGCTCGTGCACGACAGCGGGGTGCCCTACCACCCGACGGTCTACGACGACGCCTGGACGGCGGAGCGGATCGGACCGGTCCGGGACATCGAGGCCGCCCTGTCCCGGGCGAACCCCTTCGCCCGATGAGCCGGGCCGTCGACGCCCCCGTCCCCGCGCGACGGTACCGGTGGGATCTCGCCGTCGTCGGCGGAGGGCCGCGGGCGCTGGCCGCCCTGGCGGATCTCGACACGGCGCTGCACGCCGCCGGAACGACAGCTCCCCTGCGCGTGATCGTGATCGACCCCGGGACTCCGGGCGCCGGGGCGGTCTGGGACCCGGACCTTCCCCCGCACCTGCGGATGAACGTCGATGCCGGGATCGTCGACATGTCCTGCCCCGCCGTGCCGGAGGACTTCCGGGAGTTCGAGCGCCGGACCCGGCCGGGCGTCCCGAGGGATCCGTTCCCGCCGCGGGCCCGCATCGGCCGCTATCTCGCCTGGGCCTTCGCGCGGCTCCGGGACTCCCCGCGGCTCGCTCTCGAGCACCTGCGCGCCCGGGTCGCCGAGGTGCGGAGGGCGGAGCCGGGCACCTGGCTCCTGGAGGCGCAGCCGCTGCGCGGCCCCGCGCTCCCGGTGCGCAGCCGCGAGGTGCTGCTGTGCACCGGGCACGCGGACGCCGGCGGTGTGCCGCATGGCGGGCTGGTCGCCGATGAGGACCGGCTCGGGGCGGGCGCGGAGGTCTCGGTGATCGGCGCGGCGCTGACCGGCTTCGACGTGGTGCTGGACCTGACCGAGGGGCGCGGAGGCAGGTGGACCGCCGCGCCCGGCACGGATCTGGAGTACGTGCGTTCGGGACGCGAGCCCGCCCGTATCCGTCTGGTCTCGAGATCCGGGGAGATCATGCTCCCGAAACCCGATGGGCCCCAGGACCTCGTCCGGGAGCTGGTCGGGGCCTCGACGACGGCGCTGCACGGATGCGCGGACGCGGACGAGGACTGGTGGCGCGTCCTCGCCGAGGCGACGGCGGCGCTCGCGGGGGCGCACGGGGTCCGGGCCACGTCGGCCCAGGCGCTGGACCGGCTCGAGGCCCCCGCGTCCCGCGAGGATCTCGCGCAGCAGCTGCGGCATGGCCTCGCATGCGCCCGCCCGGGGGGCGGCACGGATCTCGCCTGGTGGTGGGGGCGAGTGTGGTCGGCGGGGTACGCGGACATCATCGCCTCCCTCGAGCGCCGCCCCCGCTCGCCCCGCACCTGGCCCGTCTGGAGGCGCCGGGCGGCACGGCTCGAGCGCTGGGCCTTCGGCCCCTCCCGCCGCACGGCGCAGAAGCTGCTCGCCCTCGCCGAGGCAGGGCTGCTCGCCGCAGGGCGGGAGGCGGCTGCCGGCTCCCCGGAGATCTGGGCCGTCACCGCCCCGCCGGGGGTCCTCGAGCTCCCTCGCCCTTTCACGAATGCGTCGTGCCCGCCCCGGAGCGGGGATCCCCTCTGGGACCGCCTGCTGCGCCGCGGAGACGTCCACGTCCGCCCCGGCGAGCGCGGGGTCCTCACCGCACCGGACGGCACCTGCCTCACCGCCGAGGGGCGGCCCGTGGCGGGGCTCGCGGCCCTCGGGAGGCCCACGGAGGACCCGGTGATCGGCCATGACACCCTGAACCGGGCCCTGCATCACGACAGCCGTCGCTGGGCCGCCGCCCGCGCGGCCGCCCTGGCGCGGACTCACGCACCGACCCCGACGAGAGGATGACCCCGTGACCCTCCCCTGCTCCGGCATGCCTCCCCTGACCGCGCGCACCGAGACGTGGATGGAGGATCTCCTGTCCGATCCCGCGCAGGCCGCCGCGCTCATCCGGGAGCACGGCTCGCCCGTCAACGTCCTGGACCTGTCCCCGCTGCGCCGCAACGTCGACGAGCTCGTGACCGCGGCGGCCTCGGAGGGGGTGGACCTGCAGGTCTTCGTCGCCCGGAAGGCGAACAAGGCTCTGACCGTGGTCGAGGAGGCCCTCGCCTGCGGAGCCGGCGTGGACGTGGCCTCCCCCGCGGAGCTCGAGCAGTCCCTGCGCGCCGGGGCTCCCGGGCACCGCGTCATCGTCACGGCCGCGACGAAGAGCGACGCCCTGCTCGCCCGCGCCGCAGCGTCGGGCGCCGCGGTCAGCCTCGACAACCTCGACGAGACCGCCGCCCTCGCCCGGATCTGCGCCGAGACGGGAGCGGAGGCGGAGGTCGCGCTGCGGATCGCCTCCGCGGATCCCCGCATCCCCCCGACCCGCTTCGGGCTGCGTCCCGAGGTGTGGCTCGAGCACCTCGACGAGCTGCCCGCACGCCTGCGCATCGGCGGCGTGCACTTCCATCTGAACGGGTACAGCGCGGCCGAGCGCTCCGTCGTGCTCGCGGAGGCGTGCCGCCTGGTCGATGCCCTGCGCGCGGCCGGGCACCCCGTGCACTACGTCGACATGGGCGGCGGGATCCCGATGCGCTATCTCGAGGACGCGGCGCAGTGGCGGACGTTCTGGGAGGCGCTCGCGGCCGCCCGCTCTGACGAGGTCACCTGGAGGGGCGATGCCCTCGGGCTCGTGGACCCGGCCCGGGACCGTCCCTCCCCCGCGGTCTACCCCTTCTGGCAGGAGGCGGTGCGCGGGTCGTGGATCCGGGAGGTCCTCACGGCACAGGTGGAGGGGACGACGCCGGCGCGGCTGCTGGTCGAGCGCGGCCTCGAGCTGCGCTGCGAGCCGGGTCGCTCCGTGCTCGACGGCTGCGGTCTCACCCTCGCCGAGGTCGCGTTCCGCAAGGAGTCCAGCGACGGCAGGCCGCTCGTGGGTCTGCACATGAACCGGACCCAGCTCCGCTCGACCTCGGCCGATGTCCTGCTCGACCCGCGCTGGCTGCGGCCGCCGTCCGCCGGGGAGCCGGGGCCGGCGACCGATGCCTTCCTCGTCGGCGCGTACTGCATCGAGGAGGAGCTCATCCTGCGGCGCCGGCTGCGCCTGCCGCAGGGGGCGGCCCGCGGGGACGTGGTCGCCTTCGTGAACACTGCCGGGTACCTCATGCACATCCTCGAGAGCGCCTCCCATCAGCTGCCGCTCGCCGCGACGGTCGTGCGCCGGGACGGCTCCTGGGTGCGCGACGGGATCGATGCCGTCGCGCCGACGGGTCCTCCGGCTCCGTCACCGCGCTGAACGCGCTCGGTGCGGCATCACGCCCCGTCGACGAGGAAGGCGGACCCGGTCGCGACGGGGTCCACGCCGCCATCGCCGGCGCCCCGGCTGCTCGCACCCTCCCCGTACGATCGAGGCCATGGGCAGCGGTCACTCACATCATCCCGACGGCTCCGCGCAGATGACGGCCTCGCGCGGCTCACGGCTGACGATCATCGCGCTCACCCTCGTCCTCCTCGTCTCCACCCTCGTCGGGCTCGTCCTGCTGTGGCCGGGCGCCGGCGCCCCGCGCAGCGCGCTGCTCGCCCCGGGTGTGGAGCTCGAGGACGTGGTCGTGGTCGAGGTCCCGGAGGTCCTCGACGCGGAGACCGTGGCCCCCGTGACCGCGACCCGGGAGGACGGGCGGAGCATCGCGGTCGAGGTGTACCCCGCGGTGCTCGCCGACCTGGCCCCGGGCGACCGGATCCGGGTGATGGCGATCGACGCCGGCGAGGAGGCCGGGGGCACCGCGTACTCGTACTTCGACCATCAGCGCACCGTCCCGCTGGCCCTGCTGCTGCTCGCCTACCTCGTCGTCGTCGCGATCGTCGCCCGCGGGGCCGGGCTGCGCGCGGTGGTCGGCCTCGCCTTCGGCGCGGGGATCGTCGCCTGGTTCATGCTCCCGGCGATCCTCGGCGGGCAGGACCCGGTCGCCGTCGCGCTCGTCGCCTCCGGGGCGATGATCTTCCCGAGCGTGTACATCGCCCACGGGATCTCGCTGCGCACCACGACCGCCGTGATCGGCACCTTCGGCGGCGTGGTCACCACGGTGCTCGTCGCGCTCGCGACCCGGCGTCCCGCCGGGATGACCGGTGCCGACGACGAGACCGCCGGGATGCTCCTCGGCATGCACCCGGACCTCTCCCTGTCCGCGGTGTTCCTCGCCGGGGTGATCCTCTCGGGGCTCGGCGCCCTCAACGACGTGACGATCACCCAGGCATCGGCCGTCTGGGAGCTGCGGGCGGCACGGCCCGAGGGCACCCGCCGGGAGATCTTCTCCTCGGCGATGCGGATCGGACGGGACCACATCGCCTCGACCGTCTACACCCTCGCCTACGCCTACATCGGCTCGGCGCTGCCGGTGCTGCTGCTGGCCTCGATGATCGACCGGTCGATCATCGCGACCCTGACCTCGGGCGAGATCGCGGCGGAGGTGTTCCGCACGCTCATCGCCTCCCTCGGGCTGGTGCTCGCGATCCCGCTCACGACCGGCATCGCCACTCTCCTCGCGAGCACCGCCCCTCCCGCGGAGCAGTCCGACCGGCATCGCAGCCGCACCCTCCCCCCGACGCCGGAGGACGCGGCGGCATCGGCCATGTGGACGCAGGAGCCCGCCGGTCCCCCCGGTCCGGGATCGACCCCGGATCCCGCCCGGGACCCGGCCGGTCCACCGCGCCACGGGAGGCGGCGGCGTCTCTGAGCCGCCGCCCCGCGGGCGTCAGGACAGCAGGCGCACCGTGCCCGGCGCGAGGAGGAGCTCCTCTCCGTCCTCGGTGAGCACGGCCCAGGGCGCACCCCCGGCGTTCGCGAGGACCGTGAGCCCCTCGACGGCGAGGAGGGCGGTCCCGGGACCCCCAGGGCCGCGGACCGCACGGACGGCACGTCCGTGCAGCGGGGCGAGGCGGGCGATGAGCTCGCCGGCCGGTGTGAGCGCCCCGTCCTCGCGGACGATGCCGCGCGGACCGGCGACCTCGAGCAGGCTCACGTCCTCGACGCCTGCGACGGCGGCCTCGGCGAGGACTCCCGCGATCCACGCGGCCGCCCAGTCCGTGGCGAGCCGCGGGTCATCGGCACCCGGGGTCGGAGGGGCGCCCCGGCCCTCCCGGTCGGAGCGGTCCCCGAGCTCGGCCTCGGTGGCGCCGGCGTTCCCGCCCGGACGCGGCGTGACCGGGCCCAGGAGCAGGCGGGCCCCGGGCCGCAGAGCGCGGGCGGAGGCGAGCACGTCCCCGAGGGCGCCGAGGCTGCGGGCTGTCCGCCAGGACCCGGTCCCGTGCGTGAGCGGGGTGCTGGGCACGGCGAGCAGGGCCGCCTCGGGCACGCGGTGGACCTGCCGGTTCAGCTCCGCGAAGTGGGTGCGGGCGCCCGCGGCGACCTCGATCCCGTCCGGGGCGGCCGCCGCGAGGAGCTGCGCGTGCAGCTCCGGGACGGTGATGCGGAGGGTCTCGTCGAAGACGGCGGCGCGCATCACCAGGATGCCGGCCTCCTGGGCCTGCGCGAGGACCCCGGCGACGTCGAGATCCGGCCCGCCGACAAGGCGCAGGTCGACGGGGACGTCGAGGGCGCGGGACTCGGCGAGCGCGGCCTCGAGCACACGGGGGACGTCGTCGCGCTCGCTCACCTCGACCAGGAGATGGTCGATCCCCGCGAGCCGCGGCAGGGGCGCGGCAGGCACCTCGGCGGCGGTGGTCGCTCCGAGGCCGATGCTGGGGAGGCAGGCCGCCTCCGCACCGTCCAGCAGCGCCGCCAGGTCCCGCGCCCCGGCGGATGCCGAGGCGCCTGCCGCCGGACCGGGGGCGGCCGCCTCCGCGGACGCGCGGAGGACGACCTCCTGCACGACCTGCCCACCGGCGTCGATCCGGTACGGGACGGGGCGCTCGAGCGGACGGCTGTAGATCGTGAAGCCCGCCTCGGTCCAGTTGCGCCGGTCCTCCATCTCGAACTCGTCGCCGAGCAGCATCAGGCGGACGCGCACGCCGGCCCGGTCGAGGTCGAGGGCGCGGATCCCGAACAGGGGCTGCCACGGGGAGATCCGCTCGGGGAAGCGGTGGGGGCGCCGGTGCCCGTCGACGGTCGTGACGACGGCGTCCTCCCCGGCGACCTCGCGCGGGAGCCCGACGGTCAGGCCCGCCCGGGCGATGAGGAGGGCGGCCTCGGCATCGAGGGTCCAGCGCAGGCGCAGCTCGTCCTCGGTGACGCACAGCTGGCCGGTCGCGCGCGCGGGCCCGGCGGGACCGTCGTAGCGGACCTCGAGGGTGCGGACGAGCGGCGGGTCCTCGTCCGCCTCGCCCGGGGCGGCGTCGAGGGTCTCGGCGAGGATCCGGGGGACCATGACTCCCCACTCCGGGTCGCGCAGGGCGGGGCGCAGGGATTCCAGCAGCTCCACGCCGTCCCGGGCGATCTCGCTGATCTCGTCGCCGTCGAGGCAGAAGGTCCAGCGGCCGTGCCGGTGGCGGGTGCGCGGGTCCGGGGCGGAGGGGGTGCGGGGAGGGATGGGAGAGTCCACGATGACTCCTGATCTGCGGGGCCGGGGCGGCCGGTGAGGCGGACGGCCGCTGGGGAACGGCCGGGACCAGCGTGCCATACCGCCGGGTAACCACCACGGAGGCCGGGAGGCGCGATCAGCCGCGTCCGGCCCCCGCGGTTCCATGTCGCAGCGTCGCCGCGGCGAGCGGCGCCAGGGCGAGGATCGCGATGATCGAGAGCACCGGGAAGCTGCTCACCGCCAGAAGGGGCCCGGCCGCGAAGGCCGCGACCGCGGCCACCAGGTTCGCGGAGGCGTCGACCGCCCCCTGCGAGGAGGCACGGACCGCATCGGGCACCGCGGCCGTGAAGAGCGCGGAAGCGGAGACGTTCACGAACGACCACCCCAGACCCAGCAGGATGAGGGCGAGGATCACGCCCGCGGTCGAGGTGGACAGCGCCGCGCCGACCCCCAGGGAGATCAGGAGGATCCCGACACCCGCCCCGATGATCGCGCGCGGCCCGAAGCGGTCGGCGAGCATCCCGACCAGCGGTGCGAAGGCGAACATGCCCGCGACGTGCAGGCTGATCGTCACGCCGACCAGGTTCACCGAGCCGCCCTCGTGGACGATGTGCACTGGCGTCATCGTCATGATCGAGGCCATGACGGCCTGCGCGGTGAGGATCGCGAGGACCGCATAGCGCACGCGCGGGCGCTCCCGCAGCTCGGACACGAGCAGCCGCAGCCGCTCTCCGCGGGCCGGTCGCGCCGCGCCGGGGACGGGCGGGGCGGCGGCGGGGGCATCGGCCGCGAGGACCTGCAGCGGGTCCGGGCGCAGCAGCAGGAAGACGAGCGTCCCCGCCAGGAACAGGGCGACCGCGGCGATGAGGAAGGCGGCGGCGTAGACGGACAGGCCCACGGCCGCGCCGACGGCCCCGCCGGGGAGGCCCAGGTTCGGACCCAGCACGGAGCCGAGGGTGCCCACCCAGACGATGAGCGCGAGGGCGCGCCCTCGATGCCGGGGGTCGGCGAGGTCGGTCGCGGCGAATCGGGCCTGCAGGCTGACCGCGGAGCCGACGCCGATCAGCAGCAGCCCCAGGAACAGGGGCACCACGAGGCTCGCCTGCGCGGCGATCACGAGGATGCCGGCTCCGAGTGCGGCGGTCCACCAGCCCGAGGAGAGCGCGAACCGCCGCCCGAAGCGACCCGCGAGCATGCCCAGCGGCAGGCCGGCGAGCGCGGCGCCCAGGGTGCTCGCGGTGCGGGCCAGACCCGCCCACGTCTCCGAGGCGGTGACCTCGCTCGCCAGGAGGATCCCGATGCTGGGCGCGACACCGACCCCGATGGTGCCGATCACCTGCGTCACCGCGAGGACGATCAGGGTGCGTCGCTGGAGAGGGGCCCGCTCGGCGGCCTCCCGAGGAGCGGAGGCGGGCGGGGCGGGCGGGGTCGGCATGCGGGGAGGGCTCCTGGAACGGGACGTGCGGCGGGGACGCGGCGGCGAGGCGGCACGCTGCCGCCGCCGATCACCGTACGGGTGTCCGCCGCCCGCACGGTAGACGGTCGCTGCCTATGACGCCGTCAAGGTGCCGTGATGCCCGCCCCGGACGGGCCCTCGCCACGCGCGGTCGCCGGCCGCGCCCGCTCAGCGGCCCTGCCGGCGGTACTGCCGCGGGGTCATCCCGCAGGCGGCGCCGACATGAGCGTAGAAGCTGGACAGGGAGCCGAACCCCGCCTCGGCGGCGATCTCCGTGCTGGTCATCGACGTCGACAGGAGCAGGCGCTGCGCCTCGGCGACGCGGCACATGGTGATGTACTCCCCCAGCGTCACCCCGAGCGCCTCGCGGAAGATCGTCATCGCATGCGAGGGGGCGAGGTGCGCGGCGGCGGCGACGTCGGCGATCGTGAGCTCCTCGCGGAAGCGGTCCACGACGCACTGCGCCATGCGCATCACATGCCCGATCCGGCCGGGGGGAAGGTCCCCGGCCTCCGGACGCGGGCCCTGCGCGGCCGCCGCGCGGATGATGCGCCGCAGCGTCGCCTGGATCTCGAGCAGGGCGATGCCGGCGGTGGCCGGGTCCTCGATCTCCTCGACCCACAGCGAGACCATCGACCCGAGGCGCTCCCCGATCGTCCCGGCCTCGATGATCAGGGGCTCCATCCGGGCGATCGCGCCCATCTCCGCCTCCGGGAGGTTCCAGCCGAGCACGGCCTGGAGCGGCACGTGCACCCAGCAGGCGTCGCCGGGCCGGGAGTGCACCAGGCCATGGGGCTGGGCGGCCCAGAAGGCGGCGATCTGCCCCTCGCGCACCACCAGATGCCGCCCCGCGAACAGGTAGTGGAGCTCCCCGCGGACCACCACGTTGATCTCCACGTCGTTGTGCCGGTGCATGGACTCCATCGGCGGCGGGTCCCCGCGCCGGCACCACAGGGCGGCCTCGACCGTCACGACCCCGGGAGCGGCGCCGTCCCCGGGCGCGAGCGAGGGTGCGGGCATGACGGGCATGAGAGGCACCCTATCCAGCGCTGCCGGCCCCGGGTCCCTCCCGACTACCCGCTGAAGACCGCGAGCATCGCGCCGAGCACGGCGCAGAGCAGGCCGCCGCCGCCCGCGACGCGGAGCAGGATCCGCGCGGCGGGCCGGTCGAAGCCGCTCCGGATCCCCACGACGACCGCGACGAGCGCGATCAGGACCGTCAGGGCTCCGACCATGATGAGCAGGAGGAGGAGCGGATCCATCAGGAGCGCCCCCCGGTCAGGGCGAAGCTCACGCCGATCACCGCGCAGATCGCCGCCGCGATCCCGGCGACGGTGCGCAGGGCGTCCCCCGTCCCGCCGTCGATCAGGAGCGAGAGGACGAAGGCGATCACCGCGATCGCGCCGACCACGCTCACGCCGATGATCTGGAGGCGCTGCACCGGACTGCTTCCCTGTGTCCCCATGCCGTCACCCTAGGCGGACCGGCGAGGAGTGTGCAACAGGTCACACCCTGCCGGCCGGGAGGGATCCGCGGCTCAGGCCCCGAGCCTGCCCGAGAGCCGTTCGAGGCGCTGCGCGCTCGCGCCGTCGAGGCCGATGATCCGCGCCTCCTTGCCGCGATCGCGGTACTTGCCCTGCACGGCGTCGAGGGCCGCGACGGTCGAGGCGTCCCATACGTCCGCATCGGTCAGGTCGATGATCACGGTGCGCGGGTCCCCGGCGTAGTCGAACTGGTAGACGAGATCGTTGCTCGAGGCGAAGAACAGCTGCCCGGACACGCGATAGCGACGCACGTCCACGGTCCCGTCGCCGTCGATGCCCCTCTCCCACACGGGCTCGATCCTCACCAGGTGCGCGACGCGGCGGGCGAACAGCACGATCGCGACGAGCACGCCGAGACCCACTCCGATCGCGAGGTTGTGGGTGATGACGGTCGCGGCCACGGTCACGACCATGACGAGGGTCTCCGGGATCGGCATGCGGCGCAGGGTCGACGGGCGCACGCTGTGCCAGTCCACGGTGGACACGCACACCATGATCATCACCGCGGCGAGGGCGACCATGGGGATGCGGCCGATGACGTCCCCCGCGAGGACGACGAGGATCAGCAGGAAGGTGCCGGCCAGGAAGGTCGACACGCGCGAACGGGCACGGGCGTCCTTGACGGAGACGACGGTCTGCCCGACCATCGCGCAGCCGCCCTGCCCACCGAAGAGCCCGGCGACGATGTTGCCGACCCCCTGCCCGAAGGCCTCCCTCGGCTTCGAGGAGTGCGTGTCGGTGACGTCGTCGACGAGCTTCGCCGTCAGCAGCGTCTCCATGAGGCCCACGAGCGCCATCCCCAGCGCGTACGGGAAGATCTCCTGCAGGGTCGCGAGGGTGAGCGGGACGTCCGGGATGAACAGGTCCGGCAGCGACCGGGGGAGCTCGCCCTGGTCGGCGACGTCGGGCACATCCAGGCGCGCGAGGACCACCACGAGGGTCAGGACGACGATGGTGATCAGCGGTGCGGGGACCGCGGTCGTGAGCCGGGGGACGATGAGCAGCAGGGCGATCCCGGCGATGCACAGCGGCCATACGAGCCAGGGGACGCCCGGACCCAGCAGATGCGGCAGCTGCGCGACGAAGATGAGGATCGCGAGGGCGTTGACGAAGCCGGTCATCACCGAGCGGGGGATGAACCGCATGAGCCTCGCGACCCCGAGGACCGCGAGGATCACCTGGAGCGCGCCCGCGAGCAGCACCGTCGCGACCAGATAGTCGAGCCCGTTCCCGGCGGCCGCCTCGTGCTCCTGGTAGACGGGGGCGACCACGAGGGCGGTCGCCCCCGCGGCAGCGGTCACCATGGCGGGACGCCCGCCGACGATCGACAGCGTCAGGCACATGAGCGCCGCGGTGAACAGGCCCACCGCCGGGGACACGCCGATCAGCGCGGAGAAGGACAGCACCTCGGGGATCATCGCGAGGGCGACGACCAGACCCGCGAGGACCTCGGTGCGCAGGAGCGCGGGACTGGTCAGGGCCTCGCGCACGGTCATGGGGCGCGCCTGCGAATGGGCAGGGGCGGTCGGGGCAGCGGTCACGGAGATCCTCGGGAGGTGGGGAGGGGCGGAAGCAGAAGCAACCCTCACGTTACGGGAGAGTTGGTCGGGCAGGCAGGGGCGTCCGCTGGCTGATCGGTCACAGCGGTCCGCGGGCCCGCAGCTCAGGCGCCGGGCCGCGGACCCTCCGCCGGAGCGGCGAGCTGCTCGAGGCGGGCGAGGAACTCATCGGCCATCGCGACCTGGCGCCCGAGCTGCTCGCGCCGCAGGGCCGCCTCCCGGGAGATCTCCGCCAGCCTGTCACGGGCGGTCTCCGACGCGCCCGGGATGGCCATGGCGCCGGTGACCTCGAGCAGCTCGCGCATCTGCTGGAGGGAGTAGCCCAGAGGCTTCATCCGGCGGATGAGCAGGATGCGCTGGACATCGGGCTCCGTGTAGAGCCGGAACCCGCCCTCGCTCCGGGCGGACGGGGACACGAGGCCGACGTCGTCGTAATGCCGCAGGGTCCGCAGGCTCATGCCGGTGCGCTCGGCGACGGCGCCGATGTGCAGCATCTCCGGGCCGCCGTCCATGCTCTCCATCCCTCCAGTATCTCCCCGCCGCCCCTCCCGCGACGACCGCTCCACGGCCGCGGGGCGCTTCCGGCGCCGCCCCGGGACCGGAGGATCCTGGAAGTTCGCCGCAGGAATGCGCGAGAACTCCGCTCCAGCACTGCCTACCGTGGAGCCATGACCGAGACCTCCGCTCCCCGATTCCTGCCCGCACCGAAGATCGCGATCATCGGCGCCGGCGGCTTCGTGTTCCCCTTCCGCCTGATCGGCGACATCCTCTCCTTCCCCGCGCTGCGCGACGCCGAGCTGCGCCTGATGGACATCCGCCCCGAGAAGCTGGGCCCTGTCGCCCGGGCCACCCGCGAGCTCATCGCCCACCACGGCTTCGAGGCGACCGTCGTCGAGACCGGGGACCGCCGCGCGGCCCTGGACGGCGCGGACGTCGTCATCATCACCTTCCAGGTGGGCGGCATCGACTCCTACCGCCACGACGTCGAGATCCCCCGGAAGTACGGGATCGACCAGACCGTCGGGGACACCGTCGGCCCCGGCGGCGTGTTCCGCTTCCTGCGCTCCGTGCCCGCCTACGACGCGATCGCGGCCGATGCCCTCGAGGTCTGCCCCGACGCGACCTTCATCAACTACGCCAACCCCATGGCCATGGCCACCGCGTACCTGAACGCCAAGGGCCTGCGCACCGTGGGCCTGTGCCACAGCGTCCAGGGCACCACCCGCATGCTCGCGCGCACCCTGGGCGTCCCCTACAAGGAGGTCTCCTACCGCTGCGCCGGCATCAACCACCAGGCCTGGATCCTCGAGTTCATGCGAGGGCAGGAAGACCTCTACCCGCAGCTGCGCGAGACCATGTCCCGCCTCCACCAGCGCGGGCGCGGCGCCGCAGGCCTCGCGGGCGACGACGGCGACCATTCCGAGGTCGCCGAGGGCGCGAACGTCTACGAGGGCGGCAACGAGCAGGTCCGCACCGCGATCATGGACGCGTTCGGCTACTTCCAGACCGAGTCCAGCCACCACGCCTCGGAGTACCTTCCCTACTTCCGGCGCACCCCCGAGCTCGCCGAGTCCTACATCCCCGAGCGCTGGGACTACTTCGAGATCTGCTCCGGGCACGACGACCAGGGCGACATCGACGCCCAGCTCGCACAGCTGAAGGAGGAGCTCGCCCCCTCCGTCGAGTACGGGGCGAGCATCATCAACTCGATCGTGACCGGCACCCCCAGCGTCGTGCACGGCAACGTCCCCAACCACGGCTCCCTCATCGAGAACCTCCCCGCCGATGCCTGCGTCGAGGTTCCGTGCCTGGTCGACTCCCGCGGCGTGCAGCCCACCGCGATCGGGGAGCTCCCCCTGCAGCTCGCGGCGCTGAACCGCACCAACGTCAACGTGCAGACCCTCGCCGTGCGCGCCGCCCTGACCGGCGACGCCGAGAACGTGCACCACGCCGTGGCCCTGGACCCGCTGACCGCCTCCCTCGTCACCCTCGACCAGGCCCGCGCCATGACCGAGGAGCTGCTCGCCGCCCATGCGGCCCTGCTCCCGGAGGCCCTGCGGCCCGCGGGGGCCTGAAGGGCCGACGCCCCAGGGCCGCGCGCCACAGGACCGAGGACCACGGCGCGGGACCCGAGAACGCCTGTCGTCCCCGCGACACCGCCCGGACGAGAACGGCGATCCGGTCGCGGGGACGACAGGAGATCCCCGCGGCGCTCATGATGTTCCCGCTGTACTGGATGGTGGTCTCCGCCCTCACCCCGGGCGGCCAGTCCCCGTCGGCGAGCTTCTCCCTGTGGCCCGACCAGCCGACCCTCGCGAACGTCACCGAGGTGTTCCAGACCCAGCCGGTCTGGCGCTGGATCGGCAACTCGCTGTTCATCTCGGCGATCACCACCGCGATCAGCGTGGCGGTCTCCCTCGGCGCCGGGTACGCGCTGGCGAAGTTCCGCTTCACCGGTCGCACGGTGCTGTACGCGGCGTCCCTGCTGACGATCATGGCCCCGATCCAGGTGACGATCGTCCCGTCGTTCCTGGTGGTCGCGAGGATCGGCCTGGTCGACTCACCCTGGGCGGTCATCCTGCCGACGGCCTTCGACGTGGTCGGGATCTTCATCGCCCGCCAGTTCATGCTGGGCATCCCCGACGCCCTGCTGGAGGCGTCGCGGGTGGACGGCGCCGGAGAGATCCGCACCTTCTTCTCCGTGGTCATGCCCAGCTGCGGGCCGCTGGTGGGGGTGCTCGTGATCCTCGCGTTCATGGCGCGCTGGAACGACTTCCTGTGGCCGATGGTCGTGCTGCAGGGCAACGAGAACCTCACGATCCCCGTGGGCCTGTCGACCCTGACGAACAACCCGGCCTTCGCCTCCCCGTGGGGCGCAGTGATGGCGGTCGCGACGGTGACGGTGCTGCCGATCCTGCTGGTGTTCCTCGTCTTCCAGAAGCAGTTCGTGCAGGGGATCGCGAGCACGGGGATCACGTAGAGGGCCTCCGCCGGGGCCGGGCTCCGTCCGACGGGGCCCGACCCGCGCCTGCATGTCACGAAGCGGTCACGAAGACGTGCGGACGCCTTGCTGTGCACACGTGTGCATGTCATCGTCCGCAGCACTTCGCATGACGGGCCAGCCCGTCCCGAGCCTGCTCGCCGCATCGCCGCGGCGCGGCTCGACACCCACCCGCAGGCACGCAGCAAGGAGCGACGTCGCATGGAACCGCTGGACTGGGCCGTCCTGGGCCTCTACTTCCTGGTCATGGTCGGCATCGGCATCTGGTCGAAGCGCAGGATCTCGAGCGCCAAGGACTTCTACGTGGCCGACGGCAAGCTCCCCTGGTGGCTGGTGGGGATCTCCCATCACATGTCCGGATACTCGGCGGCCGTCTTCGTCGGCTACGCCGCGCTCGCGTACGACGTCGGGTTCGCGGTGTACGTGTGGTGGGCCCTCAGCATCACCATCGCCTGCACCATCGGCGCGCTCCTGTTCGCCCCGCGATGGCCCCGCCTGCGCAGGCGCCTGGGCATCGTCTCCCCGCTCGAGTACCTCGCCACCCGGTTCGACGTCCCCACCCAGCAGGTGCTCGCCTGGTCCGGGGCCGCGCTCAAGGTCTTCGACGTCGCCGCGAAATGGGCCGCCTCGGCGATCCTGCTGCAGGTCTTCGCGGGGATCCCGATCCTGTGGGGCATCCTGCTCGTGGGCGGCGTGACCCTCGTGTACTCGACCATCGGCGGCATCTGGGCCGACGTCCTCACCGACTTCGGGCAGTTCCTCATCCAGCTCGTCGCCGCCGTCGCCATGGCGATCGTGGTGATGATGCGCCTGGACGGCCTCGCCACCCCGGTCACGATGTGGAAGGAGCTGCCCGCCGGTCACGCGGACCCGTTCAACGCCTCCCTGACCGTGCCGTTCTTCCTCGCCTACATCGTCATCTCGACGCTCTCGTACAACGGCGGCACCTGGAACCTGGCCATGCGGATGATCTCCACCCCCGACGGCCGCGAGGCCCGGCGCTCGATGATCTTCTCCGGCGCCCTCTACCTGATCTGGCCGCTCGTCCTGTTCTTCCCCATGTGGGCGGCGCCCATCCTCCTGCCCGGTCTGACGCAGTCCGACCAGTCCTACGCCCTGCTCGCCCAGACGCTCCTGCCCGCGGGGCTGGTGGGCCTCGTGCTGGCCGGGATGTTCGCCCACACGATGGCCATGACGGCCTCCGATGCGAATGCGATCTCCTCGGTGGTGGTGCGCGACATCATCCCGGCGCTGCGGCGCGGCCGCGGCCTCCTGCCTGAGAAGCAGGAGCTGATGGCGGCACGCGTGACGACGTTCCTGTTCATCGGCCTGTCCATGGCCCTCGCGCTTACCGCCGACTCCTTCGGCGGCGTCCTCGGCCTGCTCATCACCTGGTTCGGAGGACTGGTCGGCCCGATCGCCGTCCCGATGCTGCTGGGCATGCTCCCCTGGTTCACCCGCTCCGGCCCGACGGCCGCGCTCCTCTCGTGGGCGGCGGGTCTGCTCGTCTTCGCCCTGAACCAGTACGTCTGGCCCGGATGGGTCGCCTCCCTGGGCGAGAACGCGCAGGCCTTCACGGTCGCGGCGCCGGTGCTCTGCTCGCTGGTCCTGTTCGTCGTGATCGGCGTCGTGAAGCCGGAGGGCACCCGGGTGTCCGAGGAGCTCATCGCCTCGCTCGGCTCCGACGGGACCCGCCCGCAGGAGGAGAGCGCGCATGTCTGAGCCAGCGCCTGTCTGGGGTCGCCTCCTCAGCGCGGAGATCCTGCCCTGGTGGGTGGAGCACGGGGCCGATGACGCGCGCGGCGGCGTCCTGACCTGCTTCGACAACCGCGGCGTCCTCCGGTCCACGGACAAGTACACGTGGTCCCAGGGACGATGGGCGTGGCTGGCGGCGGAGCTCGCGGAGGAGGCCGATGCCCCACGGCTCGGCATCTCCGCGACGGCCTGGGCCGAGCGGTCGGAGGGGACGTCACGGTTCCTGCTCGCGCACGCGGTCCTGCCCGATGCGAGCACCGCGTTCCGCACGGACCGCGACGGGATCCCTCTGCCCGACGAGCGCGACGGCTCCCTCTCCACGAGCATCTTCGCCGACCTCTTCGCGGCGCTCGGGATCGGCGCGACCGTCCGGATCGGTCGTCTGGGCATCCCGGAGCTCGAGGTCGCCGTGCGGATCCTCGAGACCGCTCGGCGGAAGGTCGAGGACCGCAGCGCCCGGACGGACCCCTACCCGGTGCCGCCCGGGCACGAGGCCCTCGCCGGATGGATGAACCTGCTGCACACGGCCGCCGAGCTCCTGCGCACCCCCGCACCGGAGGAGACGACGGCGCGGGTCACCGCGGTGCGGGACGCGGCATGCCGTCGTCTCCTGGGGGTCCCCGGCGTCTCCGGGGACGCCCCCGCTCTGGTGGGCCGCGAGACCTGGTGGGAGCTGCGGCCCGATGACCCCGCGCGCACGGAGTCGCTGCTCGCACGGCACCGCACGCCCGGCCACCTCCTCGAGCTGCTCTGGATGCTGCTGCACGCGGAGCGGACCGGCGCACGGATCCCGGCCGATCCCGTCCTCGAGGCGCTCGCCCTCGAGGCGCTCCGGATCGGCTGGGACCAGGAGCACGGCGGCCTTCTGCGCTATGCCGACCGCATGGGCGGGCCGCCCCGCGGCGGGTCGCCCGCGAAGCTCCCCCGCCCCGTCCCGCCCTACGAGGAGCTGGTCCGCAGCACCTGGGACACGAAGCTCTGGTGGGTGCACTCCGAGGCCCTCTACGCCACGGCCGCGCTCGCCCGGCGCACCGGATCCGATGCCCTCGCCGCCTGGCACGATCGGCTGCGCGACTACACCCTGCGCGTCTTCCCCGACCCCGAGCACGGGGAGTGGATCCAGATCCGGGACCGGGAGGGGCGGCCGCTCGACCAGGTGGTCGCCCTGCCGGTCAAGGACCCGTTCCACATCTCCCGCGCCCTGCTCCTCCTCTCCCGGCTCTCCCCCGCCCCAGCCCGTTCCACGGAAGGACACCGATGACCCCGACCCTGCACGACCTCGCCGTCCACCACCTCACGAGCCCGGAGGCCCTGGGCCGAGCCGCCGGCGCGCACGCCGCCCGTCTCCTGCGCGAGACGCTCGCCGAGCGGCCGCGCGCACGGGTCATGCTCGCCGCCGCCCCGAGCCAGGCGCAGACGCTCGCCGCCCTGGTCGCCGCCGAGGATCTCGACTTCTCCCGCCTCGACCTCTTCCACATGGACGACTACCTCGGGCTTCCGCCGGACGCGCCGCAGGGCTTCGGGAACTGGCTCGCCCGCCACGTCATGGACCCGACGGCCGGGGCTCCGCGGTTCCATCGGATCACCACGCAGGGCCTGGCCCCGGAGGAGGCGGCCCGCGCCTACGAGCAGGAGATGGGCGAGGAGCCCTTCGACCTGGTCCTGCTGGGACTCGGGGTGAACGCCCATCTCGCGTTCAACGACCCCCCGGCCGACTTCACGACCCCGCGCGGGGCCCTCGTCGTGTCCCTGGACATGACCTCGCGCCGTCAGCAGCGGGACGAGGGGCACTTCCCGACCCTCGACGCCGTCCCGGAGCGAGCGATCACGGTCTCCGTCCCCCGTCTGCTGCACGCACGGCACATGATCGCCTCGGTGCCGACCGCGGCGAAGCGTACCGCCGTCACGGCGACCGTCCGCTCCGGGCTCGACCCCCGAGTCCCCGGGACGGCGCTGAAGCTGCACCCCGATGCCCACCTGTACGTCGACGGGGAGGCCGGGGCCGATGTCCGCTGAAGCAGGCCGTCTCTACCTCGAGCGCATCACCGCTCTCCAGCAGCGGATCCTCGACGAGGAGGCCGCTCCCGTCGACTCCGCGGCGCGGCGCATCGCCGAGCGGATCCGCGCCGATCGCCTGATCCACGTCTACGGACCGGGCGGCCACTCGAACCTCGCCAGCCAGGAGGTGTTCTTCCGCGCCGGCGGGCTGATGCACGTCTCCGCGATCCTCGACGAAGGAACGCTCCTCTCGAGCGGCGCGCTGCGCTCGATGGCGATCGAGCGCACCCCGGGATACGGCCGGATCGTGATCGATGACCAGGGGCTCGTCGAGGGCGATCTGCTGCTGCTCGTGAACGCCTACGGCATCAACGCCGCGCTCATCGACGCCGCCCTGCGCGCCCGGGAGATCGGGGTCGAGGTCATCGGCATCTCCTCGCGCGAGCACGGCGAGGGCACGGCCGCGGACCATCCCGCACGCCATCCCTCCGGCCGCAGCCTCCATGAGGTGACGGACCTCCACATCGACTCGAAGGTGCCCATCGGCGACGCCGTCATGCAGATCGCGGGCGCTCCCGAGCGCACCGGCGCGGTCTCCACCTTCGCGAGCGCATTCGTGCTGAACTGGATCATGATGTCGGCTCTGGAGATGCTGTCCGCCGACGGCGCCGAGGTGCCCATGTGGCGCAGCGGCAACGCGCCCGGAGGCGACGAGGCCAACGCACGGTTCATCGACAGCTTCCGCGGAAGGGTGCGGCACCTATGACGATCCGACGCATCGACGGCATCGACCCGGCGACCGGGGACGTGCTCGAGATCGAGGCGGACGCCCGGATCCAGGGCATCCGCCGACGCCGCACGGACCGGCCGCTGGACCTCCCGCTCCTGGCCCCCGGGCTCGTCGACCTCCAGGTCAACGGCTTCGCCGGCCACGACGTGAACGCGGAGGACCCCTCCCCCGAGGCCATCATCGCCATCGCGCGATCGCTCGCCCTGCGCGGGGTCACCTCCTGGGTGCCGACCGTCGTGACCGCCTCGGAGGAGCGGATCATCGCCGCGCTGAGAGCGGTCGAGAGGGCCTGCGCGATGGACCCGGCGACCGCTGCCGCCATCCCCTTCTCCCATGTCGAGGGCCCGTTCCTGTCCGCACAGGACGGGCCGCGGGGCGTCCACGACCCGGCGCAGATCCGCCCGGCGGACGCCGCCGAGGTGGCCCGCTGGCAGCGCGCCGGACGCGTCGGGTACGTGACGCTCTCCCCGCACGGGGCCGACGCCCCGCAGCAGATCGCGCGGATCGTCGCCTCGGGGACCGCCGTGGCGATCGGGCACACCCATGCCTCGCCGGAGCAGATCCGGGCGGCCGTCGACGCCGGGGCCGAGCTCTCGACCCACCTCGGCAACGGGATCTTCCCGCAGCTGCCGCGGCACCCGAACCCGATCTGGGAGCAGCTCGCGGAATCCCGCCTGAGCTGCGGATTCATCGCCGACGGGCACCATCTGCCGATGGCAGCGCTGCGCAGCATGCTGCAGGCCGTCGGCCGGGGCCGGGCGTATCTGGTCTCGGACTGCGTCGAGCTCGCGGGCTCGACCCCGGGGACCTACATCACCCCGGTCGGCGGCGAGGTCGAGCTCTCCTCCACGGGACGGCTCTCCTACGCCGGCACCGCCCTGCTCGCCGGCGCGGCGAAGGACCTCGCCGGAGGCGCCGAGGTCCTCGTGCATGCCGGACTCGGCGTCGACGAGGTCCTCGACCTCGCCTCGCGGACGCCCGGCCGGATCATCCGCGGGCTGCTGCCGGCGACGGACGGGCATGCGGGGCCCGAGGGCCGTGAGCGCCCGCGCGTCGGCGATCTCCGGGTCGGCGCCGCGGCCGACCTCGTGCACCTGGACCGAGCGGGCCGGGTCCAGGGCGTCGTCCGGGGCGGGAGGCCGCTGCCGTGATCGCCGTGGGGGCGGCCGTCGAGGTGGTCGACGTCCCGATCGGCACGCCGATGGCGGGCTTCGCCGCGCGCACCGGGCCGAGCGAGGGAGTCCTCGATCCGACGACCGCGCGCGCTCTGGCCCTCGGCGGCGCCCTGCTGATCGCCGTGGACGTGTGCGCGCTGCACGAGCGGAGCTGCGAGGAGGTCCGCCGGCGGCTCGGCTCGGCCGCGACCTCCTGCACGGTCGTCGCGACCCACACCCATGCGGGCCCCGCCTGCGCCGGCGGGCGCGTGGGACCCGCGCACGAGGGCCTCGAGCAGGCCGTGGTCGACGCCGCGGTGCGCGCCGGGCGGAGGGCGCTCGCCTCGACCGTCCCGTGCACGCTCGAGCTGGCCCGCGCCACGGGCCTCGGCGTGGTGCACGACCGTCGACGAGGGATCCCTGCTGATCCTCCGCTCTCGCTGCTGACGGCCCGGGACCGCTCCGGGACCGTGATCGCGCGCCTGGCACACCTCGCCTGCCATCCCGTGGTCATGGACGCCTCGAACCGGCTGATCTCCGGGGACTTCCCGGCGTTCCTGCGATCCGCCCTCGAAGAGGCCGACGGGGGAACGGCGGTCTTCGTGCCCGGCTGCGCGGGGGATCTGAACACCGGCCATCGGGCCGAGGACTCGTACCGTGCGGACGGAGGCGCCGCCCGCAGCCCGCAGGAGGCCCGGCGCATCGGCGAGCTGCTGGCGGCGAGGGCGCTCACCGCCCCGGCCGAGGAGCTGACCGCGGCGAGCGGCCAGGAGGTCGTGGGGGCGCGGAGCCGCGACGTCGGTCTCGAGCTGGCCGTGCCCTCCCCCGCACAGATCCGCGAGGACCGCTCCCGGTGGGTCGCCCGGCGTCCCGGGGCACCCGCCCCGGAGGCGCATCTGCTCGACATCTGGATCGCCTGGGCCGATGCGGCGCTCGGGGACCCCGCGCCCGGGCGCACCTGGCAGGGCCGCGTCACAGCCCTGCGCATCGGCCCTCTCCTGCTCGTGACGCTCCCGGGCGAGCCCTTTCTCCGCTCCGCCGAGCGGATCGAGGAGGGCATCCGGGCGGCGACGGGCCCGGGGGCGAGGATCATCGTGCTGGGCTGCGCCGACGGGGTGCCCGGCTATCTGCCGCCTGCCGAGGCCTATCCCGAGGGCGGCTACGAGGTCGCCGATGCGCACCGCTACTACGCGATGCCCGGCCCCTTCGCCGCGGGGAGCGCCGAGCGGCTCGAACGGACGGCGGTCGCGATCGGGGTCGAGCTGCTCGAGGAGAGCCGATGAGCGAGAAGCGGCCCACGATCGTGGACATCGCCCGCCTGCTGGGCGTCTCCCACTCGACGGTCTCGCGAGCCTTCACGCATCCCCAGCTGCTGAGCCCCCGGACCGTCGAGCTGGTCCGGACGACGGCCGCGGACCTGGGCTACATCCCCAACCGGAGCGCGCAGGCCCTGTCGACCGGCCGCCCCGGCGTGATAGGCCTCCTGGTCCCCGACATCACCAACCCCTTCTTCCCGCCGATGATCCGTGCCGCCCAGCGGGTCGCCGAGCGCCGGGGGATCTCGGTCTACATCGGCGAGTCGGACAACGACCCCGAGCGCGAGCTGGCGCTGATCAGCCGCTTCGAGAGGCAGGTCGAGGGCTTCATCATCGCGAGCTCGCGCCTGTCCGAGACCGCGCTGCGCGGCGCGACCGAGCGCGTGCGCAGCGTCCTGGTCAACCGTGACCTCGCCGGAGTGCCGCGCGTCCTGCTGCCCGCCGGCGAGGAGCTGCGCCGGGCGATCGCGGACTTCGCGGATCATCGTGCGCACGGAGCCGCCGGTCTCGCCGCAGGCGGCCGCGTGGCCTATGTCGGCGGCCCGCATCGGTCGTGGTCGCAGGGCGAGCGCCGCGCCGCCGTCGAGGAGGCGTGCCGGGAGCACGGGGTGCCCGTGACGGTGAGTTCCTGCGAGGTCGGCACCTACCGCGAGTCGCACCGGATCGGCGAGGCCCTGGAGGTCGCGGCCGGGGATCTGGTCATCGCCTTCGACGACGTGATCGCCCACGGCCTCTTCGACGCCCTCACCGCACGCGGGCTGCGCATCCCGGAGCAGGTCATGGTGCTGGGCTGCGACGGCGCCCTCCCCGTGGAGACGAGCCCCCGGCTTCCCACGGTCCGTCTCGCCGCCTCCGGCGCGGGCCGCCGGGCCGCGGAGATGCTGCTCGACGCGGCGGACCCGGAGCGGGTCGAGCTGCCTGCGAGCCTCGTGCGCTGGCCCCTGTCCTGACCTCGCCGGACCGCTGGCTCCATGCTCGGTGTCCCAGGGGCGGCGAGAGGCCGCCGCCGCGATCAGCGGGCGGTGTGCCCCTCGATGAGCACGCCGAGCCCGTCGAGGGTGCGCGCGAGACCGAACTCCCAGGCGCGCTCAGCATCCCAGGCGCTGCCCTGGGCCTGCCCCGCCGCGGCGCCGATCCGGACCGCGCGCGGGTAGCGCTCCGCGTCGAGGGCGCGCTCGAGGAGGGGCTGGTTCGCCTCCCACCAGGCGGCATCGCTCAGCGCGGTGTCGGTGCGGACACGGGCGGCGTCATGGGCGGAGCGCAGGTGGGACTGGACGAATCCCAGCAGGTGGGCGAGGGCGGCGTCGATGTCGACATCGGCGAGGCCGGTGCCGTCGAAGGCGGCGAGCTCGTGCTCGTACTTCGCCATCGTCCCCGGGCCCAGCGGAGGACGGCTGAGCGCGGCGACCTCGGTGAGCCAGGGATGCCCGCGCAGCAGTGCCCGGTTGTCCTGGGCGACCGTTGTGAGACGCTCCCGCCAGGGGGAGCCGCCGTCCGGCCACGGTTCCCGCGGCATGCGGGCGTGGAGGGCGTCGACCATGAGGTCCAGCAGCTCGGGCTTGCCGGGGACGTAGGTGTACAGGGACATGGGGGCGACGCCGAGGCGCTGGGCGAGCTCGCGCATGGTGACGGCGGCGAGGCCGTCGGCGCCTGCGGCCGCGGCATCGTCGGCGAGGACGAGGGCGGCATCGGTGATCTGCTCCGGGGTGAGGGAGCGGGCGGGGCCGCGGCGTCGGGCGGGCTGCGGGGCGAGGCCCCAGAGCAGGGCGAGGGTGCGGCTCGGATCACCGGTCCCGGTGCTGCGACCGGCCTCTGATCCGGGAGCGCGAGCGGCGGGTTCGTCCGTCATGGGAATGATCCTCGCACAGAAGCGTTGTACATCGTACGCCGTACAGTGTACGGTGTCCATCGGCCGCCCCGCCCGGACGGCCGACCGGACCGGAAGGACCCCTCCATGCAGATCACCGCCTCCGCCCTCTCCCTGAACGTCCCCGACGTCGCCGCCTCCGCGGACTTCGTCCGCCGCCACTTCGGCTTCGTCGAGGCCATGTCCGCCGACGGCTTCGTCTCCCTGTCCCGCCCGGATGCGGGCTTCCACCTCATCTACCTGCGCACCGGGCTCGAGTCCTTCCAGCCGGCCGCCGCCGCGGGCAGCGCCGACGGCCTCCTGGTCGTGTTCACCGTCGAGGACATCGACGCCGAGCACGACCGGTTCACCGCGGAGGGCGCGCCGATCATCACCCCGCTGCAGACCGAGCCATGGGGCGAGCGCTTCTTCCAGACGGCCGACCCGAACGGGGTCGTCTACCAGCTCGTGCAGTGGGTGGATGCGCCGCAGTCCTGAGAGGTGCGGCGCCCGAGAATCCGCTGTCGTCTCAGCTCCACGGCCCGGACGAGATCGATGATCTCGTCGCGGGGACGACAGCGGATTCCGCCCGTGCCGACCACGACGATCGATCGACCTCAGCCGCGGCCGGTGACGATCGCCCGGATCTGCTCCGCAGGGAGCTTCGGCGTGCGGTCGGCGGTGGCGAGGCCGTTGGCCTCCTGCAGGGTGTCGGTCAGCTGCGTGTAGCAGTGGCCGGCGAGCGCGGGGCTGCCGTTGAGCGCGGCGAACAGGCCCGTGATCTTCTCGGCGTACTCCTCGGGCGAGGAGACGGTCGCATACCCCCAGGTGCCCTCGGCGGCGTACGCGATGCCTCCGAACTCGGTGACCATCACCGGGGCGTCCTCCCGCAGACCCTGCGCACCGTCGTCGATCGGACGGCGGCGCTGCGGGCCGCGCGAGGCGATCGCCCGCGCGGTCGACTCCTCGCCGGCATAGCGCGCCCGCAGGGTCTCCGCATCGGTGTCGTAGTCGTGCAGGGCGATGACGTCGCCGCCGGTGATCTCGTAGCCGTCGTTGGCGACGACGGGCCGCGTCGGGTCGATCGACCGGGTCAGGGCGGTCAGCGCGATGGTCAGCTCCCGCTGCGCCGCGGAGTCGGCGAGGTCCCGCACGCCCCAGGACTCGTTGACGGGCACCCAGGTGACGACGCTCGGATGCGCCCGCACCTGCTCGAGGATCTCCGTCCACTCGTGCGTGATCGCCCCGGCGGCGCGGGGGCTGAAGGCGTACGCGTTGGCGGTCTCTCCCCAGATCAGCAGGCCCAGGCGGTCCGCCCAGAACAGGAAGCGGGGGTCCTCGACCTTCTGGTGGATGCGGGCGGCGGTGAAGCCGAGGTCCAGGATCAGCTCGACCTCCTCCCGGTAGGCGGCGAGGCTCGGCGCGGTGAGGTGGGAGGAGGGCCAGTAGCCCTGCTCGAGGACGGAGCGGACGAACATCGGCTCGCCGTTCAGCAGGAACCAGCCGCGGTCGATCCCCGTGGTGCGCAGGCCCAGGTAGCTCGCGACCTCGTCGACCAGCTCCCCGTCGTGCAGGACCTGCACGGTGACGTCGACGATCACCGGGTTCCCGGGCCGCCACAGCAGGCGGTCGCGGGCCTGGGTGTTGCGGATCGCCGGGATGTCCACGGTGCCCTCGATGCGCGTGTCCATCGCCGTGACCTCGACGGCGCCGAGCACCTCGTCCCCGACCGCGAGGCCGATCCGCACGGTCGTCCCGGGCACGGGCCGCTGCGCGAGGCGCGCGCTCACGTCGACGCGGGCGCGCGGCATGTCGACGTCCCAGTGGAAGCCGGTGACGTGCTGGGCGGGCACGGTCTCGAGCCAGACGCTGCGCCAGATCCCCGTCGAGCGGTGGTACCAGATCGCGTGCGGCTCCTGCTCCCAGTCCTGCTTGCCGCGGGGGAGCTCCGCATCATGCGGGTCATCGAAGGCCCGGACCACCACGACGTGCTCCTCCCCCGCATCCATCAGGTCGGTGAGGTCGCAGGTGAAGGCGGTCTGCCCGCCCACGTGATGCCCGGCGAGGCGTCCGTCGACCCAGACGTGCGCCTCGTGATCGACGGCCCCCAGGTGCAGCAGGACCCGCATGCCAGGGGCGGCCGATGCGGTGATCGTGCGGCGGTACCAGACGATCGGATGGAAGCCCGTGTCGTGGATGCCGGAGGCTTCCGACTCGGGCACGAAGGGCACCTCGATGGTGCGGTCGAAGGGGTCGATCCCGGCACTCGCGGCAGGCTCGTGCCAGCGCTGCGCGAGGCCGACGCCCTCGTCGTCGTGCGCGAAGCCCCAGGGGCCGTCGAGGGAGGTCCACTCCTCGCGCATGAGGGTGGGGCGGGGATGGGTTCCGTCATGGGTGCTGGCGCGCAGCGTCATCGTCGGTCGCTCCTGAAGCAGATGAGGTCTCACGTGGGAATCGTCGTCCGGTCGATCCTAGAGGGAGGGTGGGCCGTTCGCACCCGCCCCCGTCTACCCCTTGATGCCGGTCAGGGTGACGCCCTCGACGAAGTAGCGCTGCAGCACGAAGAACAGCACGACGATCGGCAGGATCACCGCGAGGGACGCCGCCATGAGCAGCCCCCACTGCGCGGTATAGGTGCTCTGGAAGGTCTGCAGGCCCAGCGCGAGGGTGAAGTTCTCGTCGCTCGAGAGATACAGCAGCGGACCCAGGAAGTCGTTCCACACCCCGATGAAGGTGAAGATGACGACCACGACGATCACCGGCTTCGAGTTCGGCATGACGATGCGGGCGAACACCTGCCAGGGGTTCGCGCCGTCGATGTAGGCGGCCTCGTCCAGCTCGTAGGGGATGGTGAGGAAGAACTGCCGCATGAGGAAGATGTTGAACACCCCTCCCCCGGCGCCGGCGAACCAGGCCGGCACGGTCAGCGGCAGGAAGGTGTCCAGCGCCCCGAGCGATCCCCACATGATGAACGTCGGGATGAGCGTGACCGCGTAGGGGAGCATGACGCCGGTCAGCAGCAGGCCGAAGACGACGTTCCTGCCCCGCCAGCGCAGCCGCGCGAAGCTGAAGGCCGTCAGTGCACAGGTCAGTACGGTCCCGGTGACCACGAACACCTCGATCACCATGGTGTTCAGGAAGTAGCGCAGGAACGGGCGGGCGGTGAGCGCCTCCGGCATGTTCGACCAGGCCACCGGATCCGGGATCCACTCCGGCGGGTTGATGAAGATCTGCGTGTCGGTCATGAAGGCGCTGCGCACGAGCCACACGAACGGCGCGATCATGATGAGCGCCCCGGCGGCAAGCACGAGGAACATCGCGGCGCGACTGGCCAACGCCCCCGCGGACCGGGAGCTGCCTCGGCCGCCGCCCCCGCGCCCGTGGCCCGCGGGAGATGCTGTCGCGGGGTCCACGGCATCGGTCAGACGGGTCGCGGACGGGTGCAGGGCGGAGCTCATCGGCTTCCTCCGGTCTCGTAGTAGACCCAGCTGCGCGCGTTGCGGAACAGCAGGCCCGTGATGAGCAGGATGATCACGAACAGCACCCAGGCGAGCGCGCTCGCATACCCCATCGCGCTGTCGGTGAACGCCTTCGTGTACAGGTAGTAGATGTAGAACAGCGTCGAGTTGTTGGGGCCTCCGCTGGTCATGATGTAGGCCTGGTTGAAGACCTGGAAGGTGCCGATGACACCGGTGACGAGGTTGTAGAAGATCACCGGCGTCATGAACGGGAGCGTCACGTGGCGGAACCTCGCCCAGGTGCCGCCGCCGTCGATGGAGACCGCCTCGTACAGCTGGCGGGGCACGCCCTGCAGCCCCGCGAGGAAGATGACCATCGCGTTGCCGAAGCCCCAGGTGGACATGATGATGAGCGAGGGCACCGCCGTGGACTCCGAATAGATCCAGCTCGAGGTGGGCAGCCCGGCCGAGCGCAGCAGCGAGTTGAACAGGCCGTAATCGGGGTTGAAGATCCAGATCCACAGGACGGCGCTCGCGACCGCGGGCACGAGGGTGGGGAGGTAGTAGATCGTCCGCCACAGCGACTGCCAGCGCCAGCCGGCGTTCACGAGCATCGCCACGAGGAATCCGATGAGCAGGCCGATCGGGACGGCGGCGAGCGTGTAGTAGGTCGTCACCCCCAGGGACTTCCAGAACAACGGGTCCTGCGACATCTCGGTGTAGTTGCCGAGGCCGATGAACCGCGGCGAGCCGCCGACGGTCCAGTCGGTCAGCGAGATGAACGCCGAGGCGACCATCGGACCGATCGTGAAGATGAGGAAGCCGAGGATCGCGGGCATCGCGAAGAGGATCCCCCAGCGCATCTCGGTGCGCGAGAGCGACCGGCCGCGCCGGGTGCGCGGGCGGCCCCGCGCCCCGGCGGGTGCCGGGCTCGCGGGTCCTCCAGGGGTGGGAAGGGCCGATGCGCTCATGAGGCGTCCAGCAGGGGGTTGGGGTAGAAGCCTTGGAGGACGCCGTCGTTGAGAGTCTCGGCGAGCTCGTTCATGACGTCCTGGACCTTCTCCTCCCCGGTCTGGATCCTCTCGATCGCAGGGGTGAGGAGCTTGTCGATGGCCTCGAAGTTCTTCATCCGCTCGGCGAAGTAGCGGGTCGAGTTCCCGAGCGTGTAGTCCACGACCGCGGTCCTGTACTCCTCCGGGTGGGCGTCGTTGTCGGTCCACAGCGCGAGCAGCTCCGGGTCCGTGTAGTACTTCTCCTCGACCGGCATCCACAGACCCGAGGCAAACAGGCCCACCTGCTCCGGCTGGGACTGGTACACATAGAGGTCCAGCGCGGCGTCGAGGTGCTCGGTGGTGGCCGAGATCCCGATCGCTCCGCCCATCGACGCGGTGGTCGGTGCGCCCCAGCTGGGCAGCACGCCGATGCCGAATTCGAAATCCGCGGACGAGATGTCCAGCAGGGTCCACTGTCCGTCGATGGCCATGCCCAGCCGGTCCGCGGCGAGCTCGTTGACGACGCCGGGAGCGTTGTTGCCCAGCTGGGTCGGCGACGGGGCCGCGCGGTGCACATGCATGAGGTCGACGATCCCCTGGAACACCGCGACGGCCTCGGCGCTGTTGAGCATCGTGGTGGTGCCCGACTCGTCGACGACGTCGACACCTGCGGACAGCAGCAGCCCGTACCAGGCGCCGGACCACGTGGGGGCGCGCGTACCGAAGCGGGCGATGCTCGCGGGGTCGAAACCGTTCTCGTCGGGGCCGCGACCGGATTGATCCTTGGTCATCGCGATCGCTGCGGAGACGAAGTCGTCCCAGGTCCAGGCGGAATCGGCGGTGACCGGCGGAAGGTCGATCCCGGCATCGGCGAAGGCGGCCTTGTTGCTGAACAGGCACATGATCTCGAGCGCAGCCGGAGTACCGAAGGTGTGCTCCTCGTCCCAGAAGGAGAAGGCGGCGGGCAGGCGGTCCGCGATTCCCGGGTACGTCTCGAAGTACTGGGAGAGGTCCAGGAGGTTGCCCTCCTCGGCGAGGCGGTACGCCATCATGTTCTGGATGTAGGCGACATCCGGCATCCGCTTCGAGGCGACGAGGGCGTTGAGCTTCGTGTCGTAGTCCGAGGGCGTGTACAGGGGCTTGACGCTCAGATCCTCCTGGGTCTCCTGGAAGGAGGCGAGCATCGTCTCGACGGCCTCCTGCTCGCCCGTGGATCCCCAGAACATGTACTCGAGGGTGGGCCCGGAGCCGCTGCAGGCGCTCAGGGCGGGCAGGGCGGCGAGGGCGGCGGCGCTCATGCCCCCGAGGGCGAGGGCGCGACGGCGGGTGGGTCGGTGGATCAGGCTGCGGTGCATGGCGCTCTTCCTTGAGTCGGCGACGATCCGGCCGGGCGGCCGGGCTGGAGCAGGGGCTCCGATGCTGCGGTGACGCGGTGCTGCTGCTATGCGGTGCTGCGGAGGAGGGGCCGGGGATTGGTGCCGGGGGGATCCGAAGGGGACGGGGACCGGCGATGCGGGGCGCGGCGGTGTCAGGAGCGAGACGGCGGCACGTCCACGCGCAGCCCGCTCTCGAAGGAGCGGATGCAGGCATGGGCGAGTTCGAGCGCACGTCGCCCGGCCTGTGCCGGGACGGGCGGCGAGGCACCGGCCCGCAGAGCAGCGAGCATGTCCTCGACGTAGCGGTCCATGGTGGTGTGGAAGGAGCGCGCCTCGTCGTCGAAGTAGCCGGCCTCCCACACGCGGCGCTCGGCGTCGCCCGCATGCGAGATCTCCAGGCGCCGCACCGTGTCATGGATGGCGAGGCGGCCGGTGGTGCCGCCGATCTCCACGAGCTGGCTGTCGGGGTAGGCGTAGGAGCTGTCGTAGGTGCCGAGCATCGTCCCGACCGCGCCGGAGGCGAAGGTGAGCGCGATCGCGAGGGTGCTGTAGTCGCCGTAACTCACATCGCTCATGTGCGCGGAGACCGCAATGATCGGCCCCATGAGGTGCTCGAGCATGTCGAAGCCGTGGCACTGGGTCTCGACGAGGTTCGCGTGCGCGGAGGTGCCCTGGTTGGCTTCCCCTCCGAACCGCCAGGTCGCGTGCATGAGCCGGCCCAGCTCTCCGGCCTCGATCGCCACCCGGGCCCGCTGCACGGGCTCGGCATAGCGATGGTTGAGGTGGATCGCGAAGAACGGGCAGGTGCGCTCCGCCTGGGCGAGCAGCTGGTCCGCCTCGTCGAGGTCGAAGACCAGCGGTTTCTCGACCAGGAGCGGCACGCCCGCCCCGAGCAGGGCGAGCGTCGGTGCGAAGTGGCCCTCATTGGGCAGGCACACGGTGACCAGATCCGGGGAGGTTTCCGTGAGCATGCGCTCGAGGTCCGTATACGCGGGCACGCCCAGCTCGGCGGCACGCCTCCGGGTGCGCGCCGGCGTGCGTCCGACGACGGCGACGAGCTCGGTGTCCGGGCGGGAGGAGAACACACGCGTGTGCTGCCGTCCCCACTCCCCGGCGCCGACGACGGCGACCCGCAGCCGCGGCGCGCTCATCGGACGCCCTCCTGGGTGACGACGACCTTGCCGGTCTCCCCGCCGAGGAACAGCTCGAAAGCCTCGGGCAAGCGCTCTACGGGCAGGCGGTGGGTGATGATCCGGGAGATCTCCTCCTGGTGGGCGCGCAGGACCTCGAGGTTGTGCGGCATCTCATCGAAGCGGAAGTACTCGCTGCCCAGAACGGCCCGCTCGGGGGCGATGAGGTCGCGGGAGACGTCGATCGCGATGCCCTCTCCGTGGCCTACGCAGACGAGGGCGCCGCGCTTGGTCAGGGAGCGCAGCGCGAGCTCCCGCGCCACCGTCCGCCCCGTCGAGTCGAAGGCGATATCGGGGACCGATGCGCGCACGGCGTCCTCATCGGAGGGGTCGATCGCGCGCGCCCCCAGGGTCTCGGCGAATTCGCGGCGCCACGGGCTGATGTCGGTGACGGTGATCGGCACCTCCGTCCCCCAGCGCAGCCGGGCCATCGTCAGCAGGCCCAGGCCGATGGGCCCCGCCCCTCCGATCAGCACGGAGCCGATGTCCTCGCGCACGAGCTCGGCCCGACGCAGGGCGTGGGTGGAGGTCCCCATGACGTCCAGCAGCATGGTGGCCGCGTCCAGCCGGATCTCGTCCGGGATCGGGAAGAAGTGGGTCGCGTGGACGATCGCGTAGGGGCCGTAGCCGCCGTCGCTGCTCTGCCCGACGTCCTGCCGCTTCGCGTGGCACTGGTTGGTCGCGCCGATTCGGCAAGCGCGGCAGGCGCCGCAGAAGTCCATCAGGTAGATGGCGCCCCGGGTTCCGACGGGCATCGCCACGCCCTCGCCGACGGACTCGACGACGCCGGCGGCCTCGTGCCCCGGGACGATGGGGCTGCCCTGGTGGTACTCGTGGCGGTCGGTGCCGCACAAGGCGTTGGCGCCGATGCGCACGCGCATCTCCCCGGGCCCCGGATCACGGTAGGTGTGCTCACGCACCTCGATCCGGCCCTCGCCGAGGAAGTGCGGGGCAGGTGCGGTGATTGGCATGTCAGTGCTCCTTCTCGATCGCGGTGGCAGAGGAGGCGGTGAGCGCCGCAGGGATCCAGACCCGCATCGGGCCCAGGGCGCGGTTGGCCCAGAGGAAGTACGGGATGGCGCAGGCGATCTGCTCCTGGGACTCGCCCGGCATGATCACGGGCACGTCGATCACGGGGATCTCGCCGAGACCGTCGACCTGCGCGGTCCGGTCCCTGAGGCCGATGCTCGATCCGGCGCCCGCCGCGAAGCAGGCGCCGACGGCGGTTCCCGTGGCAGCGGCATCATCCGCGGGAACAGGCCGGGCGAGGGCGACGTCGTCCAGGCGCAGGCCCTCGGGCTGGTCGACGTGCTCGAGGGCATAGACGAGCGGGCCCCGCTCGATCGCGAGGGAGCCGCGGACCGCGTCCACGCGACGGTGTCCGCGCACGAGCCGCGGTGCCATCGGCAGGTCGAGCTCGATCCGGTCCCCCGCGCGCCAGCCGCGGCGGATCCCGGCGTAGCTGCCGGGCTCGGTGGGATGCTCCTCGGTGTCGCCGCCGGCGGGGATGACCCGCAGGCCCGCTCCCCCGGCCCAGCCGGGGATGCGCAGGGAGATCTCGCGCTCGCGATCATCGGCCGCGAGCACCTCGAGGCGGATCGCTCCGTCCCAGGGGTAGTGCGAGCGCATCCGCAGGCGGAGGCCTCCCGCCTCGATCTCTCCATCGGCGTACTGGTGGATCTGCAGGTCCTCACCGCGGGCCGTCACGGCGAGATGGTGGATTGTCGCGACCGTGCGCATGAGGTTGGTCGGGCAGCAGGAGCAGCCGAACCATCGCTGCCGACCGGCGGCGCCCATGCGGTCGTCGTAGGCGACGGCACCCTCCCGCACCTGCAACGGGTTGACGTAGAAGTAGCGGTCCCCGTCCTGGGAGACACCGGACAGGACGGCGTTGTACAGCTGACGCTCGATGAGATCGGCGTACTTCGCCTCCCCAGTGGCCAGCAGCAGGCGCCAGGACCACTGGATGGAGGCGATCGCCGCGCAGGTCTCGCCGTAGCCGCGGTCGCTGGGCAGCTCGTAGGGGTCCCCGAAAGCTTCCCCCTCCCAGCGGGCGCCGAGGCTGCCGTTCAGATACATCTTCGAGCCGACCATCGCGTCCCATTGCCCGCGCAGGGTCTCCAGGAGCTCCGCGTCCCCGGTCTCGATCGCGACGTCGGTCGCGCCGGACGCGAGGTAGACGGCGCGGACGGCATGCCCCTCGAGGGTCGTCGCCTCCCGCACCGGCACGCGGTCGCTGAAGTACACGGGGGTCCAGCCCTGCCAGGTCGGATCGGTGAGGGTGGCATGGCCGCGCATGTCGACGAAATAGCGGGCGAGCTCGAGGTATCGCGGCTCCTGGGTGCTGCGGAACAGCTCGACCAGGGCCATCTCGATCAGGGGGTGACCGCAGGCCTCCTGGCGCTTGCCCTGCTCCGCCCAGCCGAAGACCGCGTCGAGGTGATCGGCGGCCCGCCGGGCCACGTCCAGCAGCTCCTCGCGCCCGGTGGTCCGGTGCTGGGCGACGGCGGCCTGGATCATCGTGGCCATGTTGAAGATCTCGTGGTCGTAGGAGATCCACTCCCAGCGCTCCCGTCTGCCCGCAGCCTGGTTGAAGGTCGAGAGGTAGCCGTCGTCAGCCTGAGCGCGAGCGGCGAGGGCGCTGTAGCGGGCGAGCCACTGCATCTGGGCGTCGTCCGGGGCGCGCCCCTCTTCCCAGGCCACGGCCTCGAGCCATTTGAAGGCCTCGCCGTCCTCGAAGACGGGGCCATGGTGCTCGGCCGCGGTCAGGCGGGCCGCGGCGTTCTCGAAGTTGACCCAGGCCTGCTGCTCCTCGAGATGCTCGTGTCCGCGGGGAATCGAGGTGGCGCCGTTGTCCTGCTGGAGCCGGGCGAGGAAGCCGTCGTGAAGTCGGATCGCCGTGAGCGGGAGGGGCTGGAGCGTCGTGGAGGCTATCGGGGCCACAGGCCCCGCGCCGATCGCGCGGGAGGAGACGGCAGGACGGTGAGCCCGGTCTGGCCTGGCCGGGAGCGTGCGGGTCTGGTCGGACATGAAGGGGACCTCGTTCGTGGTGGGACGGGGCGACGGGAGGGTCAGGACGTGGCCGGGGGCACGCGGCCCTGACGGAGGTGCTCTGGCGCAGAGGCCGCCGCCGAGGCGGGCCGGCGGGAATGCAGGACGTGCGGGAATGCAGGACGTGCGGTGACGTGCGGAGGTGCGTGCGGCGTGCGGATCCGAGCTGGTCCTCGGACGCGGCGCGCGGGTGCTCCGGCCCTGTGGGACCGATGCAGCACCAACCCGGGCGGGCCTGCACCTGCGGGTCGCGGGAGCCGCGACGGTCGCCTGCGGTGGCGACGTGATCCCATGCTGACACGACCTTCCGAGCCGGGGCAACATGTTTCCTCATTTGCTCTCTTGTTTCCTCATGCTTGATTTTCAAGGCGTTTAGCAGGCATGCTTCCGTGCACCCGGAAGAAACACCGGAACTCCTCGAGAAGGGCGGAGCGCATGGAGGAGACCCGCAGCACGACGGTGCGCGACGTGGCCCGAGCAGCCGGAGTCTCCCCCGGCACGGTCTCCAAGGCCATCAACGGCACCGGCAGCATCAGCCCCGCGACGCGAGCCCGCGTGCTCGCGACCGCGGAGGAGCTCGACTACCGCCCCAACGATCTCGCCCGCAGCGTGTTCGAGCGGCGCAGTTTCACCGTCGGCATGATCACGACGGACAGCTTCGGCCGGTTCAGCGTCCCGGTGATGCTGGGGGCGGAGGACGCGCTCGGCGCGGGCCGGATCTCCGTGTTCCTGTGCGACAGCCGCGACGACCCGATCCGGGAGCGCCACTACATCGACGTGCTGCAGCGACGTCGTGTCGACGGCTTCATCGTCACCGGGCGCAGCTCCAACCCGAGACCGCCTCTCGAAGTCCCTCGCGGGATGCCGGTCGTCTACGCCCACGCTCCCTCGACCGAGCCGCACGCCACGAGCGTCCTGATCGACGATGTCCGCACCGGCGAGCTCGCCACTGAGCATCTCATCGACACCGGACGCCGTCGCATCGCCGCGATCACCGGTCCGGAACGCTTCCTCGCGGCCCATCAGCGTGTGCGCGGGCATCTGGCCGCGCTGGCCGCCGCGGGTCTCGAGCCGGTGCGCTCACCGCTCGGCGGGGAGTGGACGGAACAGTGGGGGCGACACGCGACGCATCTGCTGCTGCGCGAGCATCCGGACATCGACGGCATCATGTGCGGCAGCGATCTGATCGCCCGCGGTGTCATGGACTCCTTGCGCGAGCTGGGCCGTTCCGTGCCCGATGATGTCGCCGTCGTCGGCATCGACAACTGGGAGCTCATCGCCGATGGTGCCCGCCCCTCCCTGACCAGCGTCGACACCAACCTCCAGGAGCTCGGCCGGACCGCCGCACAGCGCCTGCTCGAAGCGATCGACGGCAGGCCCCGACGCGGCGCGGAGCACATCGCGCCGCGGCTCGTGATCCGCGAGTCGACGGAGCTCGGCTGAGCCCGGCGGCTTTCCCTGTGTCCCTGGCGGCTCCGGTCATCGAGGGGTCACCATCACGCCGGTTCCGATCCGATCGCCAGCGCCATTGCCTCCTCCTCGTCGAGGTCGCCCAACCCTGCTTCCCGAAGGACACGCCGCAGTCCGTTCGTCGCGACGTCCCTGCGGGCACCGGGCGGATAGGGGCCGCCCTCCGGCCGCTGCGGCACCGGATGGGTGACGACGAGGCAGCCTGCAACGTGCATCCGCAGCGGGCGCACCAGAGCATCAGTCATGGCTCGGAGGTGCCTCTGGCCCCGGTGCTCGGGGTCGATCCAGATCCGATCGAGGAGGATGACGTCCTCAATCAGATCGCCGAGGACGTCCTGGTCGTCGAGGAGGCGCTCCGCGATCCATGCGATGTACGACGAGTCCGCGCTCAGGAGTCCCCCGCCTCGGCAAGCGGCTCAGCTATCGCTCTCCACCCGATCCACCCGGTGAACAGCCCTAGCTCCCGTCGGGAATCGTCATCGAACGAGAGCAGGGGGACGTCGCGCGGAAGTACCGCAGCACATCCATCTCATCGCTGCCCTCCGGATCGATCTCCGGGGCTACCAGCACGTCTCCTGCTGCGTCATCATCCATGTCGAGGATCATGCCGGCGAGGGCCGACATTCGAGCACTGGACGCCAATCCGTCCAGGCGGTCGACGAGATGAGACATCGCCGAACCGGGCAGGGGCGGCATCTGCCCGGTCCCAGGGAGCGCGACACCGGTCCGTGACCGCGCCGTTGGTGGCGATGAGGAAGGTCGTATTCGTCTGTCGCGCAGGCCGCCGGTCGGCTCTTCGCGCCATCGACCGCCCCCGCCGGCGCGGATAGGGGATGGCGAAGCGGACCAGGCCATGGCCCGCGGGCTCGATGATGCCATCGCGGATGAGACGTCGACGGTACTGGCCGGCATGCTTGGCGCTGATTCCCATGCGTGCGGCGATCTCACCGGTACGCAAGGGGCCATCGTCCTGAGCCATCGCAAGGAGGTAGGCGCGGTCGACATCGGACAGGGGCCGCAGGGCGGCGGCGTGGACGAGCCTGCCGAGTCGACGGCGAGCCGCTGCGACACCCGCGTCGACAGCGGTGGTGTCGATGGGGCCTGTCGGTGCGGCGTTCTTGACGGTGTAGTAACTGACGAGCTGGATCATGAAGGGGTAACCGGCGACGGCATCGGCGGCGCGGTCCACGGTGCGCAGGTCGATCTCACGGTCACCGTCGGCGATGGTCTGAGCCAGGCCTGCCCGGACATCCCTGCGGGAGACGAGACCGATGACGCGGTGCTCAGTGCGACGCAGGAACGTCGCGCCGGGATGGCCGAGCAGCCCTTGGCTCGAGGAATCGCTGATGACGAGCCATCCTGCGGCTCGTGCGGCATGGGCATAGGCGTCCAGCAGCACAGTCTTTCCCCACACTGCGCTGGCCCGCGGAAGCACTGTCAGCCCTGTCGGGTCCAGGAGGCCGTCGAACGTGTCCTCGAACCCGTTCACGAGGGTGTCACGGCCGGCGAGGATGTGCGGGGATGTGCCGAACGAAGGACGGAAGAGGTTGGGCGATATCTAGAGAGTCCAAGGGACGGGGCGCAGATCCACACAGATCATCACGACGCCCCCACGCCGACCAGCCATCGGGGCGGGCTGTCCCGGGCGGGCGCCCTCATCGTCCGTCCGGACGTGCCGCGATGATCGGGGCCATGATCCTCCGAACGCCTGCCGCAGCATCCGGGCCGCGCCCGTACGACGAGCTCCCTCGGCGTCCGTGGTTCCTCGCCCCACCGCGACGCATCGCGACGGACATCGGCGCTGCATCGCTGCGCCTGCACACGATCCAGACGCGAGAGGCGTACAGCACTCTGGTGCGCGACGGCCGGCTGATCGGCGAAGCGTCCAGAGGGGAACCGCTGTTCCAGGATGCGTACTCCTGGATGCAGCGTCAGATGGACGATCGCATGATCCCGGGGCACGCCGGCGGGATGCTGTGGCTCTGGGCGAGCACCTCGCACCGGCAGCTGCGCACCTGCGCCCGGCGAACCCGCGGAGACGTGCTCCTGACCGTGACGATCGCTCCGGAGAGGACGCTGATCAGCGAGTTCTCCGACTGGCACGCTGTGCTCAACCAGTATCTGCACGTCCCCGTCGAACCCGGCATGTCCGACGCCGCGTGGGAGGCTCGGTGGGAGCGCCTCGGCGCAGATTTCGAGGAACGCGCCGACGAGTTCAGATCCGAGCCTCTCGAGCGGTGGCCCAGAGCCCTCCGGACCGAGCTCGAGTCCTCCTGGGAGGCGATCTTCGACCCGTCGACGTGGCAGGCGGGCAGGGCTCTCCAGGCCACCGTCCGCGAGCTGCGCTCCGCCGACGTCACGCGGGCAGTGCGGATCCTCTGATCTCCCGCTCTCGGCGATCCGGACCCTCCATCGGCCGCGGGACCGGCGCGACAGCGCCTCAGCAGTCCTGCACGAGCCGCAGCAGCACCCGGGCCCCGAAGCGGATCGCGTCGACGGGGACGCGCTCGTCGACGCCGTGGAACAGCGGGGCGAAGTCGAGGTCGGCGGGCAGCTGCAGAGGCGCGAAGCCGTAGCCGTCGATGCCGATCTGGGCGAGCTGCTTGTTGTCGGTGCCGGCGCTCAGGCAGTAGGGGACGAGCTCGGCGCCCGGGTCCTCGGCGAGGATCGAGCGGTGCATGGCCTCGACGAAGGGGGTGTCGTGCGGGGCGTCCAGGGAGATGCCGATCTTGTCGATGATGACCTCGACGTGCTCGCCGGAGAGCTCGTCGATGAGGGCCAGCAGATCCTCCTGATGGCCGGGCAGGAAGCGGCAGTCCAGCTCCGCCTCCGCGAGGCCCGGGATGACGTTGCCCTTGTACCCGGCGTGGAAGGTGGTGACGTTGGCGCTGTCGGCGAGGGTTCCGGAGACGAACTGGCGGGCCCCGCCCAGCAGCGGCAGGAAGGAGTCGACGTCGGACTCGTCCCAGGTCTCGCCGGTGATCTCGCCGACCCGGTCGAAGAGGGTGCGCACGCTGGCGACGTACTCGCGGGGGAAGACGTGGTCGTCGATCGCGGCGACGGCGCGGGACAGGCGCACGATCGCGTTCTCGTCGTTGGGCACGGAGCCGTGGCCGGCGCGGCCGGTGGCGCGCAGGCGCAGCCAGGCGTAGCCCTTCTCGGCCGTCTGCAGCAGGTAGGCGCGGACGTCCTGCCCGCCGTCCTTCCGCGGCAGGGTGATCGAGTACCCGCCGACCTCGCTGATCGCCTCGGTGCACCCCTCGAACACGTCGGGTCGATGCTCGATCATCCAGCGGGATCCGTAGGTCCCACCGGCCTCTTCGTCGGCGAACATGACGATGACCAGGTCGCGCGGCGGCACCTGGCCGGTGCGGGCGATGTGCCGGACCACGGCGAGGATCATGCCGTCCATGTCCTTCATGTCCACGGCGCCGCGACCGTAGAGCACGCCGTCGACGATCTCCGCGCCGAAGGGGTCCCGCGTCCAGTCCTCCGCCTGGGCGGGGACCACGTCGAGGTGGCCGTGGATGACCAGGCCCCCGCGCTCGCGGTCCTCGCCGGGGATGCGGACGACGACGTTGGCGCGTCCGGGCGCGGACTCGAGGATCTCGGGGGCGAGGCCGACCTCCTCGAGCTGGGCGACCACGTACTCCGCGGCCTCCCGCTCCCCCGGCCCCCAGGTCGCCGGGTCGTGCCCGCCGAAGTTGGTCGAGTCGATGCGGATCAGGTCGCGCGTGATGCGCACGGCCTCGTCCTGGACGAGAGCGAGCTGCTCAGCGGTGGGGGCGGCGATGGTCACCGGGGATCCTTCCGTCGGGGGCGGGGTGGTGGTCATGGGCGGGGCGGTCAGGCGGGGCCGGGGCGATCAGGCGGCGGTCCCGGCGGGAGCGGGTCCGCGGTGCCCGAGGGGTCGGCCCCGGCGGGCGGATCCCGCAGCAGCGCCGCGAGCTCGTGCACGCTCCCGGGCGCGGCGGGGCGGGCGTCCTGCTCCGCACCATATCGGGCCGGGGCCGCAGGGCCGATGCCGAGGAGGTCGAGGATCGCGCGGGCCCGCACGGCATCGCCGGTCGCGGAGGCGAGCTTCGCCTCGACCGCGGCGATCGGCAGCGGCCGGTCCGGAGAGCCGAACGGGCGCTCGACCTGCGCCTGCAGCACGTCGCCACCGACGAGGCGCACCTCGACCTGCGCCCAGAAGTCACGCCGCCCGTCCGGCCTCGCGGGCGCGGGGACGTGCTCGCGGCGGCTGCGGGCCACCAGCGCGCGCACCCGCGCATCCAGGGACCGGGGAGAGAGCTGCGCGATGTCGGGGGTGAGGCCCAGCAGCACGAGCGCGACGATCGCCTCGACGCTGAACCGCGCCTGCTCCCCGGTCTCGGGATCGGTGTGGATGAGGGCCGCGTCGGCGCCGGGGCGCATGCGGATCCGCACCGCGGCGATCCGGTCCAGGCGCTGCGACGGGCCGTCCGCTGCGATCGGTGCCCGGCCCGCCGCGCCCGGAGGCTCGGCGCTCGGGGACTCCGTCCGCAGCCGGGCGGCGAGCTCCTCGGCCGCGTCGGCGGCGGACATGGCCGCGGAGCAGAAGGGGAAGCGCTTGACCCAGATCCCGGGGTCGATCGCGGCCCAGGGCCCGGCGCCGCCGAATCCGCCCAGGACGCGCCGGCGCGCCTGCTCGGGGACGCCGTGGGCGGCGAGCAGCCC